>NZ_JADGRI010000037.1 GCF_017881085.1 Bradyrhizobium sp. | reverse complement strand
CCAGCGTCCTCGGCCATGTAGAACGGGTTCTCGTAGCGCATGTCGATCACCGCCGTGCCGATCTCGATGCGGCTGGTCTTCGCGCCGACGGCCGCGAGCAGCGGGAAAGGCGAGGCAAGCTGGCGGGCGAAGTGATGGACTCGAAAATAGGCTCCGTCTGCGCCCAAATCCTCGGCGGCAACGGCCAGGTCGATGGATTGCAGCAGCGTGTCTGCGGCCGAGCGGGTCTGTGATTGCGACGAGGGCGTCCAGTGCCCGAACGAGAGAAAGCCGATCTTCTTCATGCGGGCAATATATTGCTATCCGGCTTGGTTTGCGACCGTCGACGTCCGAGAATCCTCTCTCTCCGCCAGTCCGGAATTCCTTCCCACAATTCAGGGGGAACCGAGCGCGCGCGGTCGAGCGCGTTGAGGGCGCGCTGAACGCGCGATCCGGCCTAGCTGACGCGCCGCTCCCGGTTTTCCCAGAACGGCTTGCGCAGCTCGCGTTTGAGCACTTTGCCGGCGCCCGAGAGCGGCAACGGGCTGTCCCTGAGATCGACGCTGCGCGGGCATTTGTATCCGGCGATCAGCGTCTTGCAGAACTCGATCAGCTCATTGGCCGAGACCTGCGCGCCGCTCTTGAGCACGACCACGGCATGGACCTGTTCGCCCCAGCGCTCGTCGGGGATGCCGACGACGGCGCATTGTGCCACGGCGGGATGCTGGGAGACGGCGTTCTCGACCTCGACCGAATACACATTTTCGCCGCCGGAAATGATCATGTCCTTGACCCGGTCGACGACGAAAACGAAGCCGTTCTCGTCCATGTAGCCGCCGTCGCCGGTATGCATCCAGCCGTCGATCACGGCGCGCGCGGTTTCCTCCGGCCGCTCCCAATAGCCCATCATGACGTTGTCGCCGCGCACGACGATTTCGCCGACGGTGCCGAAGGCAACGGGCTTGTCGTCGGTGTCGACAATGCGCACCTCGCAGCCGAGCGTGGCGCGGCCGGCGGCGCGGTGCCGGCCCTTGGCGCGGGCCTCGCCGATGTGCTCTTTCCAGTGCAGCAAGGTCGCGATCGGCGATAATTCGGTCATGCCGTAGGCTTGGGTGAATTGCGCGTTCGGCAGCGCCTTCGTGGCCCGGTCGAGCACGGCCTCGCTGATCGGCGAAGCGCCATAGACGAGATTCCTCAGCGACGACATGTCGTGGGAGGCCAGCGCGGGGTGATCGACCAGCATCTGGATCATGGTCGGGACCAGCAGCACGTCGGTGACGCGCTCGTTCTGGACCACGGCCATCACGCCTTCCGGCGTGAACGACTGGATCATGACGTTAGAACCGCCGCTGAGCAGCAGCGAATACATCGCCGCGCCATTGGCGAGGTGAAACATCGGGGCGGCATGGAGATAGACGGCGGTGGACGGAAACAGGCCTTCGCCCAGCGCGTTCAGCGCATTGGCCATCAGGTTGCCGTGGCTGAGCATCACCCCCTTCGAGCGGCCGGTGGTGCCGCCGGTGTAGAAAATCCCCGCGAGATCCGCCGCGGTGCGCATGGCATCCGGGATCGGCGCGCTTGCCGCCAGCAGCGCCTCGTAGCTTTCCGTTCCGGCCGGGGCGTCGCCGTCGTCGGCATAGACCAGCTTCAACCCGGGAAGCGCTTTCGCCAGTTCCGCGCCGGTCGCGGCGAACGCCTTGTCGACCACCAGCACGTTGGCGCGGCAATCGCGCATGGCGTCCTCGTTTTCGAGCGGGCTCCATCGGATGTTGAGCGGCACGATCACCGCGCCGGCCCATGACGTGGCGAGATAAAGCTCGAGATAGCGATCGGAGTTGAGCGACAGGATCGCGACGCGGTCGCTGGGATTGGCGCCGAGCGCGCGAAGCCCGGAGGCCAGGCGTGCTACCCGCTCGCCGACCTCGCGCCAGTTCCGCCGCCGGCCGCCGAACACCGTCGCGAGGCCGTTGGGATTGATCTGCAATGCCCGCCGTAATCCATGAGTCGTATTCACCGTGTTCCTCCGCTTGATTTTTTGCGTTTTGCGGGCGTTGACGCCACCCGTCTTGTCGATTTTACCGCTAACCCCTCGGTCAGCCGTTCCGTGAATTCACCGGCGATGGCTTCGGCCGACATCGCGCCATCGCGTTGAAACCAGTGCCCGATCCAGTTCAGGGATCCCGCGATGACGAACGCCGTCATCTTCGGATCGCACGGCCCGATCGAGCCGTCCGCGATCCCGTCGGCGATGTATTTCCGGAACGTGCGGTCGATGCTCCGCTTGGCCGCGCGGACAACCCTGCTGTTTTTTTCGGTCAGGTCCCGCGGGTCGAACCGCACCAGGCTCGCGCCGTAGTCGGTGGTCATCACCTCGGCATAGGCGCGGATCAGCTTGCGGAGCTTGTTGAGCCCGGTGCCGCCGGCGGCGTCGATCCCGGCGATGAAGTCGTCGACGCGCTCCTGTCCCAGCGCCCAGCATTCGAACAGGATGTCTTCCTTGCCACGAAAGTAATTGTAGAGCGCGGGCTTGGTGATGTTCAGCCGCTCGGCGACCTCGTTCAGGGTCGCCCGGTGATAGCCCTGCTCGAGAAACAGATGCACGGCGGTCCGCAACACCGCATCGCGTTTCTCGTCGCGGGCGCGGCGGCGGCTTTCGAACGGCATCCACGGAGAGGAATCGGAAGAGGGGCCGCGCGCGTCCATATCGATTTCCGCCCCTCCCGGATTGACTTGGGTGTCGTGGACCGTATATTACCCGCTGGTAATAAAAAGTCCAATGGGTAATTTACGGAGGATCTGATGTCTCGCGTGTATGTTGCCGGCGTCGGCATGATCCCGTTCGTCAAACCCGGCGCCAACGAGCCCTATCATGTGATGGGTGCGACGGCGACGAAGCTGGCGCTCGATGACGCCGGCGTTGATTATGGCGTGATCCAGCAGGCCTATGTCGGCTACGTCTACGGCGACTCCACCTGCGGGCAGCGCGCGCTGTATCCGGTCGGAATGACCGGCATCCCGATCGTCAACGTCAACAACAATTGTTCGACCGGTTCGACCGCATTATTCCTCGCCCGCCAGGCGATCGAATCTGGCGCGGCCGATTGCGTGCTGGCGCTCGGCTTCGAGCAGATGAAGCCCGGTGCGCTGGGTTCGGTGTTCACCGACCGGCCGAGCGCGTTCGCCGATTTCGACGCGGCGGCCGGCAAGCTGATCGATGCGCCCGGTGTGCCGCTGGCGCTGCGCTATTTCGGCGGCGCCGGCCTCAGTCACATGAAGAAATACGGCACGCCGCTGGAGGCCTTTGCCAAGGTCCGCGCCAAGGCGAGCCGTCATGCCAGGAACAATCCGCTGGCGCTGTTCCGCAAGGAAGTCACCGCCGACGACGTCATGAAGGATCAGGTGATCTGGCCCGGCGTGATGACGCGGCTGATGGCGTGTCCGCCGACCTGCGGCGGCGCCGCGGCGGTGCTGGTGTCGGAGAAATTCGCCAGCCAGCATGGCCTGCGCCAAGATGTCCGGATCGCCGCCCAGGCGATGACTACCGACACGGCCTCGACGTTCGGCGCCGGCGACATGATGCAGGTGGTCGGCTACGACATGGCGCGGGACGCTGCGAAGCGCGTCTACGAGACCGCCGGCATCGGTCCTGATGATCTCGACGTGGTCGAGCTGCACGATTGCTTCGCCCAGAACGAATTGATCACCTACGAAGCCTTGGGCCTGTGTCCCGAGGGCGGTGCGGCCCGGTTCATCGACGATGGCGACAACAGCTACGGCGGCAAGATCGTCACCAATCCCTCCGGCGGCCTTTTGTCGAAAGGACATCCGCTCGGCGCGACCGGACTTGCGCAATGCTACGAGTTGACGCGCCAATTGCGCGGCACCGCGGCGGCGACCCAGGTCGATGGCGCGCGACTGGGGCTGCAGCACAATCTCGGCCTCGGCGGCGCCTGCGTGGTGACGCTGTATGAGCGGGCGTGAGGATCAATCATGGTCGATCCATCCGCCGTCGGGCGCAGCTTTACGCCTGTCACCGCGCGCGTCGAGCCCGGGCGCCTGCGCTTCTTCCTAAATACGCTCGGAGAACAAAATCCGGTCTATCGCGATGAGGCGGCCGCGCGCGCCGCGGGCTATTCGGCGAGGCCGATACCGCCGACCTATCTGTTCTGCCTCGAGCTGATGGATGCCGAACGCCCGTTCGAGTTCCTCACCGAGTTGAACATCGATCTCGCCCGCGTCCTGCACGGCGAGCAGCGCTTTACTTACCACGCGCCCGTGGTGGTCGGCGACACCCTGACGTTCAAGTCGCGCGTCACCGGCGTCGCCGACAAGAAGGGCGGCGCGATGACGATGGTGGTCGTGGAAACCGAGGTCACCAACCAGCATGGCGCTCACGTCGCCGACACCGCGCGCACCATCGTGGTGCGGAATTAGGGGGCGTGATGAGTGAAATGGCTATCGATCATCCAGCGGTCGGCGAGCGCGTCGTCTACAAGACGTTCCCGCCGATCACGCGTCACACGCTGGCGCTCTATTGCGGCGCCTCGGGCGACCACAATCCGATCCATGTCGACATCGACTTCGCCAGGGCGGCCGGATTTCCGGACGTGTTCTCGCACGGCATGCTGGTGATGGCCTATCTCGGCCAGGCGCTGACCGACGCGATCGCGCCTTCCCGGATCCGGTCGTTCTGGACGCGCTTTGCGGCAATCACCCAGCTCGGCGCGAGCTTGACCTGCGAGGGTCATGTGACCGAATTGATCGAATACAAGGGCGAGAAGCGGGCGAAACTCGCGCTGACGACCAAGGACGAGGCCGGCGAAATAAAACTCGCCGGCGAAGCCATCATCGCACTCTGACCGGGAAGAACGAATGTCAAAACTCAGTGGTAAAGTCGCGCTCGTCACGGGATCGGGCCGCGGTATCGGCCGCGCCATCGCGCTGAAGCTCGCAAGCGAGGGCGCCAGGGTCGTGGTCAACGATCTCGATGCCGCGCCGGGTGATGCGGTTGCCGCCGAAATCAAGGCGGCCGGCGGCGAGGCGATCGCGATCAACGGCAGCGTTTCCGAACCGGGCTTCGCCGACCGCTTTGTCGGCGCCGCCATGGACAAATTCGGCGGCCTCGACATCATCGTCAACAACGCCGGCTACACCTGGGACTCGACGATCCAGAAGATGACCGACGAGCAGTTCCAGGCCATGCTCGACGTGCATCTGGTGGCGCCGTTTCGCATTCTGCGCGCCGCCGCCGAGCCGATCCGGATCATGGCAAAAAAGGAAGCCGAGGCCGGCCGCGAAGTATTCCGCAAGGTCGTCAACATCTCCTCGATCGCCGGCCTCTACGGCAATGCCGGGCAGGCGAGCTACTCCTCGGCCAAGGCGTCGCTGGTCGGGTTGACGCGCACGATGTGCAAGGAGTGGGGCCGCTACAAGGTCAACGTCAATTGCGTGGCCTTTGGCCTGATCAATACCCGCCTGACCCAGCCGATCGAGGCCCAGCAGAAGACCATCGACGTCGCCGGCCGCGACATCAAGGTCGGCGTGCAGCCCCAGATGCTCGACGCCATGGCCAGGATGATCCCGCTCGGCCGCGGCGGCACGCCGGAAGAGGCCGCCGATGCGGTTTATCTGTTCTGCAGCCCGGAATCGAACTACATCAGTGGTCAGGTGATCGTTGCCGGCGGCGGCCTGCTGATTTGAGCTGGTGCCGGCGCCGGCCGACGAACATCCGTAACCACACTCTATATAATGAGGCGAAAGCGCCATGAATTACCGCTCATCCTGGATGACCGAGGAGCTGGACGTCTTTCGCGACCAGTTCCGCAAGTTTCTCGCCAGGGATCTTGCTCCACATGCCGAGAAATGGCGCGCTCAAAAGATGGTCGATCGCTCGGCTTGGCGCGCGCTGGGCGAAATGGGCGCGCTGCTGCCGAGCGTCCCTGAAGCCTATGGCGGGCTGGGTGCGACGTTCGCCTACGACGCCGCGGTTCTCGAGGATCTCGAAAGTGTCGTGTCCGATGTCACGACCGGGGTGTCGGTGCATAGCGCCATCGTGGCGCATTACATTCTGAATTACGGTTCCGAGGAACAGAAACGTCGCTGGCTGCCGAAAATGGCGACCGGCGAGTTCATCGGCGCCATCGCCATGACCGAGCCCGGGACAGGGTCCGACCTGCAGGGAGTGCGGACGACCGCGAAGAAGCAGGGCAATAATTACGTGATCAACGGCCAGAAGACGTTCATCACCAACGGCCAGGCTGCCGACCTGATCATCGTCGTCGCCCGCACCGGCGGCCCGGGCGCCAAGGGTCTCTCGCTGATCGTGCTGGAGGCGGAAGGGAACGACGGTTTCCGGCGCGGGCGCAACCTCGACAAGATCGGGTTGCACGCGTCCGACACGTCCGAATTGTTTTTCGACAATGCGATTGTGCCGCCCGAGAATCTCCTGGGCAGCGAGGAGGGCAGCGGCTTCGTTCAGTTGATGCAGCAATTGCCGCAGGAGCGCCTCGCGCTTGCCATTGGCGCCGTCGCCTCGATGGAGCGCGCGATCAAGCTGACGACCGACTACACCAAGGAGCGCAAGGCTTTCGGGCAACCGATTATCGAGTTCCAGAACACCGGTTTCAAGCTCGCCGAGCGCAAGACGGAAGCCGTGATTGCGCGGGTTTTCGTCGACTGGTGTGTGGAGCGTCTCGTCGCGGGCGAACTCGACACCGTGACCGCGTCGATGGCGAAGTGGTGGTGTTCACAGAAGCAAATGGAGACCGCCGACGAATGCCTGCAGTTGCACGGCGGCTACGGCTACATGCAGGAATATCCGATATCCCGGATGTTCGTGGACTCGCGCATCCAGAAGATCTACGGCGGCACCAACGAGATCATGAAGCTCTTGATCGCGCGGTCCTTGTAGCGCGATCAGACCCACCGGAATGCCGGCCAAGACCAGGAGCGATGAACGATGTCGATGGTTCTCACCGAACGGCGCGGGTCCGTCACGATCCTTACTCTCAACAATCCCGCGCAATATAACGCGCTCGCTGGCAGCCTCCTGAGCGAGCTGAGCCGCGCGCTCGATGTGGCGATCGCCGACTCCGCGGTGCGGGCGATCTTGCTGACTGGGGCGGGCAAGGGATTTTGCGCCGGCGCGCAACTGGGCGGCGGCAACACCTTCGAGGCCGGCGAGCAGATCGGCGACCACATGCGCGCGAGCATCAATCCGGTGATCGAGAAGATGCGCGGCTCGCCGACACCGATCGTCGTCGCCGTCAACGGTGCCGCCGCGGGCGCCGGCGTCGGCATTGCGCTGGCCGGCGACATCGTGATCGCCGCGCGCTCGGCACGCTTCATCCTGAGCTTTGTCCGGCTCGGGGCTGCCCTCGATGGGGGCACGTCGCTATTGCTGCAGCGATCAATCGGCGTCGCCCGGGCGCGGGCGCTTGCGCTGCTCGGTCAGCCGCTCGATGCCGAGAAGGCGGAGCAATGGGGCTTGATCTGGAAAATGGTGGAAGACGCCGATCTCTTGAACGAGGCACTGGCGATCGCGCAGTCGCTTGCCGACGGCCCGCCGGTCAGTATGGCGCTGATCAAGAACCAGATCGACGCGGCGTGGGATGCGCCGTTGGCCGCAACGCTCGACAACGAGGCAACGTCGCAGTCGCGCGCCTTCCGGACAGCCGACCTGCGTGAAGGCGCCGCCGCCTTTGTCGAGAAGCGCCCGGCGCGCTTTACCGGCCGATGAAGGGTTGACCGGCGGCGGTTTGTTTACGCCTTACCGCGCGCGAAACGCCGGCTTGCGCTTTTCCATGAACGCGGTGCGCCCCTCGATATAGTCCGCCGACGCAAAGCAGGCATCGACGGCCGCTTGCGCCGCGACAAGGTTGCGCCTCTCGGGATCCTTGGTCGCTTCATTGACGCACAGCTTGACCGCATTGATGGTCAGCGGCGCGTTGCCGCCGATCGTTCCGGCATAGTCGCGCACATAGGTGTCGATGTTCGCGGCCGGGACCACGCGGTTGACCAGCCCCATCTGCAGGGCTTCCGTCGAGTCGAACTGCCGCGCCGTATAGAAAATTTCCTTGGCAAAGGACGGACCGACGATATCGACCAGCCGCTTGATGCCGTCATAGGCGTAACCGAGCCCGAGCTTGGCGGCGGGCACCGCGAAGCGGGAACCCTCCGCCGCCAGCCTGAGATCGCAGCATAGCGCGACGCCGAGCCCGCCGCCGATGCAATAGCCCTGGATCATCGCGATCGTGGGCTTTTTGAACTCGATGATGGCCGCGTTGGCAAGTCCCGCGATCCGGTTGTATTCCAGCACGGTCTCGGGCGACGAACGCTTTTCCCCGAACTCAGAAATATCGGCGCCGGAAATGAACGCCTTGCCGCCGGCGCCGCTCAAGACCACCACCCGGACCCCGTCGTCGCTTGCGAATTCGGACATGATCTCCGGGACTGCCTTCCACATGTCGACCGACACGGCGTTGTGCCGGGCTGGATTGTTGAATTGCATCCAGCCGATCGGCCCGTCCTTTTTGGCGATCATCCGCTCGGTGCTCGTTTTCATGGCAGTCTCCTTCAGACGATCTTGCGGTCGCGGAATTCGGCAATCGACTTGTCGTTATAGCCGTATGCCCTGAGGATTTCTTCGGTGTGCTCGCCCTTTTCGGGCGTCGCGCGCGCAATCCGGCTCGGCGTGCGCTTGAGTTTGACGGGCTGGTTGACGACCGCGATATCGCCCAGCGCGCCATGGTGAACCGGCGCGGCCATGCCGAGATGCTGGACCTGCGGGTCGGCAAACACCTCGTCCATCCGATTGATCGGACCGCAGGGGACGCCGGCCTTGTTAAGGTTCGCGATCAATTCGCTGCTCGACTGCTTCTTTGTCACGTCGGAGATGATCTGGTTGATCGCCGCCCGGTTCTTCGAGCGCGCCGAATCTTCGGCGAAGCGCGGGTCCGTGAGCAGGTGGTCGAGCCCGAGCGTTTGGCAGAAACGCGTGTAGATGTGCTTGCCGGCGGCGGCGATATTGATGTGGCCGTCGCTGGTGGGAAACACGCCGGTCGGAATGCTGGTCGGGTGGTCGTTGCCGGCCTGGCCCGGCACGTCCCTGGCGATCAGCCAGCGCGCGGCCTGGAAATCCAGGAGCGAGATTTGCGCGCCCAGCAGCGATGACTGCACCCACTGACCTTCGCCGGAAACCTCGCGCTCCAAGAGCGCGACCAGGATTCCCATCGCGCAGAAGATGCCGGCGCCGAGATCGGCGACGGGAATGCCGACGCGCACCGGGCCCTGGCCCGGCAAGCCCGTGATCGACATCAAGCCGCCCATGCCTTGCGCGATCTGGTCGAAGCCCGGCCGCTCGCGATAGGGGCCATCCTCGCCGAAGCCGGAAATCGAGCCGTACACGATGCGCTTGTTGATGGCGCGAAGGGTCTCGTAATCGATGCCGAGGCGGAATTTCACGTCCGGCCGGTAGTTCTCGATCACGACATCGGCACTCTCCACCATCTTCTTGAAGATGGCGACGCCATCAGGTTCCTTCAGGTTGAGAGTGAGGCTGCGCTTATTGCGATGCAGGTTCTGGAAATCCGGCCCGTGCCGCGGCCCGCCCATGTCGCTCTCGTCGAGTCCCTTGGGCAGTTCGATCTTGATGACGTCGGCGCCCCAGTCGGCCAGTTGCCGCGCGGCCGTCGGACCCGCGCGCACCCGGGTCAGATCGAGCACCTTGAAACGGGCGAGCGCCTGCGAGGCGGGAGTGAAAGACATCGGATTTGCTCCTGTTGCTTTTATGGGGAATTGAGCGGGATCACGCGATCAGCGCCATCTGACGCGGTTCGAACTCGAGCCAGGCGCTGGCGCCCACGGGAATATCGTCCATCGGCGAAGCCATCACCCGGAGCGGCGAGGTGCCGTCGCGCGGACGGACGACATAGTCCCAATGTTCGCCGAGGAACGCGCGCTCCACCACGACGACGCCGACCGAGGCAGAGCCGTCGGCCGGCGGTCTGTCCGAAAGCCGCATGCTGTGAGGCCGCACCGAAAACACCGCCTTACCCGCTGAAGGCACATCGCGCTCGAAGGCGGCGCGCGGCAGCGCAAAGCCGTCGAACGAAATCTGCTGCCCGTCGGTAACACCCTCGATGAAGTTGGTCCGCCCGATGAAGCCCGCCACGAACCGCGTCTTCGGCCTGTCATAGAGCGCGCGGGGGTTATCGACCTGCTCGATGCGGCCGTGGTTCATGACCGCGATGCGATCCGACGTCACCATCGCTTCGGCCTGATCGTGGGTGACGTAGACGGTGGTGACGTGAAATTCGTCGTGCAGGCGGCGGATCTCGAACCGCATCTCCTCGCGCAAGGTCGCGTCCAGGTTGGACAGCGGCTCGTCCAGCAACAGCACCGAAGGCCGGATCACGATCGCGCGGGCCAGCGCCACCCGTTGCTGCTGGCCGCCTGAGAGTTCGGCGGGATAGCGGTCGGCCAGGTGGTTCATGTGTACGACTTCCAGCATTTCGCCGACCCGGCGTTTGACTTCGGCCTTGGCGATCCTGCGCAGCTCGAGGCCAAAGGCGACGTTCTGTTCGACCGTCATGTTCGGCCAGATCGCGTAGCTTTGGAAGATCATCGACATCTGGCGCCGGTCCGGCGGCACCGAGCCTGCGGGCGAGGAGAGAATCTGGCCGTCCATCTCGATGGTGCCGAGTGTGGGATCGATGAAGCCGGCGATCATCCGCAAGGTCGTGGTCTTGCCGCAGCCGGAAGGCCCCAGCAGCGAAACGAATTCACCGGATTGCAGCTCGAGGCCGATATCGTCGACCGCGAGAAAATTGCCGTATCGCTTGCTGACGCCGGTCAGTCTGAGCCTGCTCAACTATTCCTCCGCAGCATGAAGTCGCGTCCGATGATCTTGGAGCCGATGGCGGCGATCGCCACGGTGACAACCAGCAGGATGACGCCGAGCGCCGCCAGCACCTCGAAGTTGCCTTCCTCCGAGAGGTCGAACAGCATCACCGAGATCACCCGCGTGTTGGGCCCGACCAGGAAGATCGCCGAGGACAATTCCCGCGTCGCCGGGATGAAGACCAGGATCCAGGCGCCGGCGAGGCTTTTCTTGAGCAGCGGGATCAGCACCTTGCGGATGGCGAGAACACGGCTGCCGCCGAGGATCCGCACCGCCTCTTCCATTTCCGGGTTGATGCTGCGTAATCCTGCCGCGCTCGAGGTGTAGGCGATCGGCAGAAAGCGCGTGGTGAAGCCCAGGATCAGGATCGTGGCGGTGCCATAGAGCGCCAGCGGCGGCGGGGCGTAGGCGGCATAGAAGCCGATCGCCAGCACGATCCCGGGAACCACGAACGGCGCCATGCACAGGAACGCCAGCAAATTGCTGAACGGCACCAGCTTTCGATTGACGACATAGGCGATCGCCAATGTCAGGCTGATCGCGGCGAACGCGGTCACGGCCGAATAGGCGAAGGTGTTGAAGATGGTCATCTTGGCCTGGGTTTGCTCGACCAGCAGATAGTAGAAATTGTGCAGGGTCAGATTGTCGAGGCTGAAGCCGCGGCCCCAGGCTTTGGCGAAGGCGGCCTGCAGCAGCACCAGCATCGGCAGGAAAACCGACAGCGCGCAGACCATCAGCGCGTATCCGAGCATGACCCAGCGCCATGGCCCCAGCGCGATCATCCGCCGCTCGCCGCCCTTGCCGGTCACGGAGGTATAGCCGCGGCGGCCCAATATCCGGCGCTGCAGCCAGAACATCAGCACGGTAATGGCGAGCAGCGGCATCGAATAGGCGGCGGCTTCCTCGACGCGAACAGGATATTCGAAGAATTGCCAGAGCTGTGTCGACACCACGTTGAAGCGGGCGGGCAGCGCGATCAGCGCCGGCGCGCCGAACAGCGCAATCGCTTCGAGAAAAGAGATGATGATGCCGCCGATGATTGCCGGCGTCACCAGCGGCAGGGTGATGCGCAGCGTGGTCCGCAGCGTGCGGGCGCCGAGGATGTTCGCCGCATCCTCCATTTCGGATGACACCAGGTCGAGAGCCGAACTGGTGAAGACGAAGGTGTAGGGGAACGAGGTCACGGCGATCACCAGGATCAGGCCGGTCATCGAATAGATATTGAAGACGCCGTGCGACGCGCCGGTCAGCGCCATCCAGACCTTGTTCAGCCATCCGGAATTGGGTCCCGCCAGCAGGATCCAGCCGATGGCGCCGAGATAGGGCGGCGTCACGAAGGCCGCGAACACCATCAGGCGGACGAATGCCTTGCCCGGCATGTCGGTGCGGGAAATCGCCCAGGCGATCGGAACCGCAAAGCAGGTGGCCAACACGGCGACGCCGACGCCGAGTTCAAGCGAGTTCAACAGCGATTGCAGATGCCGGACATTGCCATAGGCGGTCCGGTAATTGGCGAGCGTAAAGCGGCCGGTATCGGTCTCCTGCAGGCTCGAAATGATCAGCCGCAGAACCGGATTCAGGATCAGGAAGGCGAGCACCGCGATCAGGGCCAGCCACAGCAGGACGCTGGCGTCGAGACGCCTCATTCTTGAAGCGAGACCGGAGAATTCCAAGGCGCGCAGGTCGAGCGAGTTGTCGGTCACGTTATCTACCCCGACCCTAGACGCCGAAGGTTTCGCGCCACTGCTTGATGACTTCCGGTATACCCTTGGTGATCTGTTCGACCGTCGGCCGGATGATCTTCACATCCTTGGCCGACTTGGCGCCCGCGGGCGCCGAGACTTCGGGCCGGATGGTTTCGTTGAAGTGATTAACCCAGATCGTGGAGGCGCCCTCGCTCAGCAGGAACTCCATGAACAGGCGCGCGGCATTGGGATGCTTGCAGCCCTTCATGATGCTGGAGGGTGCGATGATCAATACGGTGCCGTCGGTTGGATAGATCATGGCAAGCGGGTTGCCCTTCTGCACGCTCTCCATCAACGTCCCGACCGGCCCGGAGCCGGCGATGGCGCTTTCGCCGGCGTTCAGCATCGTGACGGTGTCGTTGATCGAGCGGCCGACCCGCGGATTGTTCTTGGCGAGCTTTTCGAAGAAGTCCCAGCCGTATTGATTGCGCAGCGTCAGCGCCCAGGTGCCGACATAGCCGCTGAAGCCGGGGTGGCCCAGCGCAATGTTGTTGTTCCATTTGGGATCGAGCAGGTCGGTCCAGTTCTTCGGCGCGTCCACTTCCTTCACTTTGGACGTGTTGTAGCCGATGCCGATCATGCCGGCCGAGGTGACGAAATAATAGCCGTCCGGATCGTAGTTCTTGTAGACGTCGAGCACCTTGCTTGAGTTCTCTGGAACGTATTTTTCGAACGCGCCGCCCGCTTTCAACGCGACGGAGTGACCGAGGTCGGTCGAACTGAGGACGTCACACTGAATGGCGCTGGCCTTGATTTCCTGGGTGACGCGCTGATAGGCGACCTGGGCGGTGGTGCGCAGCACGTTGACCTTCAGGCCGGGATAGATCGATTCGAAGCTACGGCCGAGCGCCTGGGCGGTGATGTCGTCGGACTGCGCGGTATACCAGGTCAGTTCGCCGCCTTCCTTCTTCGCGGCCTCGTAGAGTTCCTTCTCGTGGGGCGTCATCGTCGGGGCGGACTGTGCCAGCGCTTTGTTGGCGGCGCCGAGCACAAGAAACGCTGAACTGCCGAGAATGAAGTTGCGCCTCCGAATAGGGAACATGCGATCCTCACCTGAATTTTTGTTTGTTGTGGTGAGTATGCGGGCTTTTCTTTCGCGCTTCAATTCATTCCGCCGGAAAAGACCCTGCCACTTTGGAAGGGCAGCGTTGCGCTGCACCATCCGGCGCGAGCCCAGCGACGCCGCGTGAGCTGCATGAGCGCGATGAATGCCAACCGCGGCGGCCTGCGCGTTTACGCCCCGCGTTCGAGCATCGTCCTGAAATCGGAACGCGCGCGCTGCGCTTCGAGCCGCGCGGTTTCGGACGCGTCGCTTAGGCCGAAATAGCCGTGGATCAGGCCGGCGCCATGATGGTACTTCGTCGGCACGTCGGCGGCGGCAAGCGCTTCGGCATAGGCCCGGCCCTCGTCGCGCAGCGGGTCGAACCACGCCGTGCACACCACCGCCGGCGCGAGCCCTGCAAGGCTTTTTGCGCGCAAGGGCGAAACGCGCCAATCCTCGCCATGCCTGGCGTCATCGAGATAATGACCGGCGAACCACTGCATCACCGCGCGCGACAGGAAATAGCCTTCGGCGTTTTCCGCCCGCGACGGGAAGCGCGCGTTCTCGGTCGCGTCCGCGTAGCTTCCGGCGACGTCGGTGATGGGATAGACCAGCAATTGCGCGGCCAGACCGATGCCGGCGTCGCGGCAGCCGATCGCGACCGTCGCCGCCAGATTGCCGCCGGCGCTGTCGCCGGCGACGCCGAGGCGCGCGCTGTCTCCGCCGAACTCGGCAAGGTGCGCGAAGACGTCGCGCGCCGCCGCGAAACTATCCTCGAACGCGCCGGGGAATCGCGTTTCCGGCGGCCGGCGATAGTCCACCGAGACGACGACGGCGCCGGTCTCGATCGCGAGCAGACGCGCCTGGCGGTCATGGGTTTCGAGATCGCCGGCGACCCAGCCGCCGCCGTGGAAAAACACCACGGTCGGCGATGTCTCCTGCGAGATGCGGTAAACCCGCGCGGCCAGCGGCGCCGCCGCGCCCGCCACCTCGATATCCCGCACGCTCGCGACCGGTGGCGGCGGAACCGCGGCCCGCGCCGCGGCGAGCGCGCGGAGCGAATCGCGCGCGCTGTGCGGGGTCATCGTTGCGGGATCCCGCAACGGCAGCAGCGGAATGATCTGGGCAATGACGGGATCGAGTGGTGCAGTCATGCGAGCGGCCCTGGACGGTCAAAAAGGCGCGGCAGCATATCCCGCTCCCGTGCGACGGCAAGCCGGGCGGCGAATGGCGCTCCACGGCTTGTGTCGATGCGGGCGCGGGGTCGGGGAAGGGCCGCCCGGCAGCCGGAATCGTGCCCGCCGACAGGCGAGATTTGTTGCTTTGTGAGGCGGTTACGCCTACAAAGCCGCCTTCAAGGGAACCCCGCCATGGCCCACAATTACGCGATCAATGACGACGTCCATCACCAGCTCCAGGGACCGCAGGGCCGCGCCGTGGTCAAGGAACGCAGCATCTACACCATCGTCAGCTGCCTGCCGATCGAGTCGGACGGCCGCCCGCGCTACCGCATCAAGAGCAAGACCGAGAATGTCG
Source organism: Bradyrhizobium sp. (assembly GCF_017881085.1). Classification (GTDB taxonomy): domain Bacteria; phylum Pseudomonadota; class Alphaproteobacteria; order Rhizobiales; family Xanthobacteraceae; genus Bradyrhizobium. Next base: position 10,233 of record NZ_JADGRI010000037.1, on the reverse strand, counting down.
AGCGCGTGGTGACCGAGGAGCAGATCAGCCGGCTCGGCTGATCAGCCATTGTCTGATTATTAGCATTTCGTCATGTAGCCCGGATTGGCTTGCTATTTGCCCAGGAGTGGCGTAAACGCCTCTCATTCGAGTTAATCGATTTGCTTGTTGATCGCGCCGAACCGGCTCTACTCCCCAAGAACATCGCTGAAACCGGATCAAGCCCGCGCGAAGCTCGTGCGGGCGGCACCCACGCATTTGCGCATCTTGGAGAAATAAAAATGGCTACCGGAACAGTTAAGTGGTTCAACGCGACCAAGGGCTTCGGCTTCATTCAGCCCGACGATGGCGGCACCGACGTGTTCGTGCACATCAGCGCCGTCGAGCGCGCTGGCATGGGCTCGCTCAACGAAGGCCAGAAGCTTTCGTACGAATCGAAGGTCGACAGCCAGCGCGGCAAGACCAGCGCTGAAAATCTTCGCGCCATGTGACGTCAGCTGAACCGAGATTACCCGCGGATGTACCGGGATCTCGGATCGGCAGTGTCCTAGCGAATAAGATCAAGCCCGCCGGTCAAACCGGCGGGCTTTTTTCGTGAAACCTATTGCGCCTTCTCATGCGCGGCGATGCCGACGGCCTTGTAGTCGTAGGTCGGATAGAATTCGGTGTGGTAGCTGCCCCAGGCGGTGTTCTCCAGGATGCGGTTGACTTCGCGCAGCCGGGACGCCGGCAGCCGCAGCGTCACGACCTGTCCGATCCCCATCATCACATACCAGGAGACGACTTCGACGCCCGGCGGCGGGAAGGCTTTGTAAAAGCCTTGCCTTTCGAGCTGGGCATTGAGTTCGCTCAGCGGGCGCGACTGGTCATGCTTGAAGAATATCGTCAGCATCACCCCATTGTCGGCGGTCGGCGCGGCGTTCTCGGCGGGCGCCGCCGCGGTCTGTGCACCGGCGTCCGGACCAAGCGCCAATACGGTTGTCAGCGCCGCGATCGCCAGCAATGAACCCTTCCAACGGCCCATGGCCATCTCCCTTTTCCGCGCGTCGCATCCGCCGGATATACGCGGACGACGATCATCGCAAACTCGCGGTCCGAGGGCCGGGTTCCTGACCGCGCCGTCAAGCCCGCAAATGTGAACCATGTCACAAGCGGCCGCCGGGTTAGGCGGTATTCAGGATCCGGGCCGGGGTCACTCCCAGATGGAGGACGGGGAAATGAGCACGCGGCGGATGGCCTTTTGGTGGTTCAGGTTTGTCGTCTCGGGACGATTCCTGGACAAATTCCTGAATTCGCGACGCATGAGGCAGAGCTAGCGGCCTGTGCGGGAACACGCGAGACGACAGCGCGCGCTTAGGCGCGCGACTTCTCGGGTTGCCCGGTCAGCTTTTTCAAAAGGGAGCCTCCGCCGGCCACGGCATCGCGGCCCTTATACGCCAGATAGGTCAGGCGTCCGGCGAGGGAATCATGGCTGCGCAGGCGGCGCGATCCCAGGACGTGGCCGACATTGTCGGGAAACCGCGCCACCTCGGCCTCAACCAGGGCAGCGATCGATGTCATCAGCGCTTCGAGCCGGATCCCCCAGTCGGATTGCTCGAGTTGATCGATGCGGACCTGCAACGCGTATTCGGTGTCGTAGATCTGGGTCAGGATCTCCTTGGCCACCATGACCCGGTTGTTCCTGAGCGCAACGCGCAGCGTCGCGCGCCTGTCTTCCAGCCGGTCCAGCACCATGGAGACCGTGATCGCATAGGGCGTTGCGGCGACGTCCGCGGCGTTCTTGCTGGACGCGGCCTTGGTGGCGAGGCGAGCCAGTTGCCAGGGAGTTTTGAGTCGCGTGGCCACCAGCGCCAGCGCGAAGGGAATTACGTCGGCATGTTTCTTTCCGAACGCATCGAGTAACGCCGTGATCTTGGCCACCTGCGCGTCGTCGAACTTCTTGATGGCGGCCGGCAGCGCCTGGTTGAACTTGGCCAGCGCATCGCACTCGCGCAGCACGGACTGCATCTTGGTCAGGTCGGCAAAGGCCGAGCGCGAAGCCGTGTAGGTCGCCAGCTTCTTGCGGGTCTGCTCGGCGCCGTCAGCCGAGCCCAGCGTGTTTTCCAGATATTTGACGACCTTGATCTGGAACGTGGCGGCGACCTGCCTTGCTTCCTTCTGCTTGTTGGAGAGCAGCAACTGGTCGATCTGCTTGATGTAGTCGCGCGCCATCGTCGGCAACAGATCCCGGCTGATCCACTCCCAGATCGCGGCGAGCGAACCTCGCTGTATCAGGCCGGAATTGGCATGCTCGGGAGCGCCATCGACAAGCAGCGGATCCAGCGGTGCAAAGAAATAGCGCGAGGGCATGTTGACGCGATTTTGCGTCGAGCCGTCCTTGCGGAACTCCGCGCGCAGCTTGGCGAGGAGTTCCGCGCACCCGGGCAATTCGCCTTCGGACGTCTCGATCCGCTCGAGTTCGGTCAGAAGACAGTTCCGCGTTAGCGGGGTCAGCCGCTGGAGAAACTCCTGAATCCGATCGGCGAGCGCCATGGCAACCGTGACTTCTGCGATTTTGATCAGCTACCGGGGCGCCTTCAAAGAAGGCGCGCGAACCCTGGCGCTATGGAACCACAAAAACAGTTCGCGCCAGATTAAGAAGTAAACACAGACCCCCGTGGAACTACGGTCATCTCGGGCTCGGCGGGAAAGCAGTTCTACGGTCAGTAGAACTACCGAAGTTTCTGTCGCAATTTAAGCAATCACGGCGCTTTTTGAATGGGTTGGCGCGATTTGCGGTTGGGGCGACTACGCTCCTGTTGCAGGCGGAAAACCGAAAACTCCGTATTCTTACTGAGTAAAAAATTAACCCTCAAAGAGCGCAGGCTCGTTAAACAAATAGTATGGGACATCAAGAAAACCGAATCACTGATTCGCCTTTCTCGAATTGGATCGAAAGCAGCGCGCCTCCCGACGACGACTTGGAAACTGTCCGGTTGTCTGCCGCGCGCACGCGCGCGATGGATGAAGCAGGCGCCGCGATCGCCCGGCAGCTCAACGGACCACTGACCGCGCTGTTGCTCTACATGGGCGAGATCAAGCAACACAGCCAGCAGCTCTCGCAGGCCGCGGGCAATCGGGTCTACCTGCAGCAAGTGGTCGAGAATGCCCTGCAGCAGACCGAGCGCGTCTGCGCCATGATCAAGCAGATAGCGGACACGCACGAGGAGCCGGCCGCCGAGTCCGGCCGCAAGGCTGGATGGGAGAAGCGGGCCGGCCGCGGCAAAGACGGAAGCCGCACGCCGGGCGTGATGTTCGCATCGAGCGCCGGCCAGAAGCCTCTGACCAGGCGCGAGCGCGAAGTCCTCAGCCTGATCAGCGAAGGCTATTCCAACAAGCAGGGCGCGCTGCGGATGAATATCAGCCCCAGGACGTTCGAAAGCCATCGCGCTGAGGCGATGCGAAAGCTCGGCGCGCGAAACACCGCGGACCTCGTCCGCCTGGCGCTGCTGCATCCAGCCGTCTAGCGCCTGATCGGTTCCGATTGAATCGGGACGGAGGCGCCAAATCCTTCTTTGACGCGTCTTCTTTGCGCGAATCTATCCAGGTGCGGGGCAGGCTTCGCTCGAAATCGCCATGATGTTGGGCGTCGCGCGGTGCGCCGGACTTTATGCGCCGGCCGCGCAATCGCTGCCTGATCGTCTTGAATCTTCGGGGTTCGGACTATTGCCGGCGATGCCGGGCGGTGCCCGCGCCGGGAAAGAGCGCGCTGCTCAGTAGAAGTCTTCCGCGAATGAATGAACGCGGGGCGCGGCGGGCCGCGAGACGTCGTGCTTCGGGGGGCTCGGGATGATCGTGATGGTCCAGCGTTGTGGGCCGCTCGACTTGCTTTCCAGCACCGAGCGAACGTGGCCCGTGACCGTCGATCCGCCCGACTTCACGGTCGCGGTTCTGCCGTTGAACTGCGCGATGCGAAAACGCCGGACTTCTTTCTGGTCGGCCGTTTCGAACGTAAACATGAAGTCTTCCTCCTTTGCTCACGCGACTATCGCCGTTTAATATTATCCGTGTATGAAAATGCGACGCCGTAGTAGTACGGCCGCAATCCTGCCGGGCGTTTCATGCTTGCCGTTCAAGGTCAGTCTTGCAGTTCCAGCGCCGCGGCCGATGCATAGGCCGCATCCATCGAATCCAGCAGCGCGCGATACTCAGTCTCGACGAGCCGCACCGAGTCGCGCTCGAGCCGCAGCGCGAGCCCTGCGAGGGCGCGGTAGCCGAACGTTCCGGCGCTGCTCTTGAGCGAATGCGCCTCCCGCCCGATTCTGGTCCGATCCGATTCGATTGAAAGTCCGCGCAGCCGTTTCAGCCGGGTCTCGGTCTCGACGGCGAATACCGTATGAACCTCGGAGGCCGCCTGCTCGCCGATCTCCCGGACCAACTCGCGGAACACTTCGCGATCGAGCATTGAAACCGCTTTGGCCGGCGTGGCCTGGTTCGGCGCCAGTGGCGGCGCCCCGTGTTCGGCGCGCGCTTTCGTCCCCGTCGGCGGCTCCGGCAGTACCCGCAATATCGCTTCCACCATGGCCTTCTTGCGCGCCGGCTTGACGACAAAATCGTTCATCCCGGCTTCGCGACAGGCCTGGACGTCCTCCGGAAAGGCGTTGGCGGTGAACGCGATGACGGGCACCGCGGACTGCTTTCCCCCGCGCGATCGAATGATGCGCGTCGCCTGCAGGCCGTCCATTTCCGGCATCCGGACGTCCATCAGGATCATGTCGTAGGTGAAGCGGTTGGCAGCGGTGACCGCCTCGGCGCCATCGCATGCCGTATCGGTCTGGATATCGAAATCCTTCAGCATCTTGGCCGCCACCAGGCGGTTGGTCGGATTGTCGTCGACAATCAGCGCCCGCAGCGGCCGATCGAACGCGGCGATCCTTGCGCTCAACGCCGCGTACACGACCTGATCGTTCTGTTCCGGCACCGGCACGTTCTCCGCCACCGGCAGGGTCAGGCTGAAGCTGAAGGTTGAGCCCTGTCCCAGCGTCGACACTACCTTGATCTCGCCGCCCATTTGTTCGACCAGGCGTTTGCAGATCGCCAATCCGAGCCCCGAACCGCCGAAGCGACGGCTGATCGAGTTGTCGGCCTGTACGAAGTTGACAAACAACGAGCCAATTTTTTCCGTGGCAATTCCGATCCCGGTATCGCTGACGGCCCACTCAACGGTTGCCTGCTGGACGTCGCGCGAGATGCAGCGCGTCGACACTACGATTTCGCCGGCCGCGGTGAACTTCACCGCATTGGAGACCAGGTTGAGCAGGATCTGGCGAATGCGGCCGGCATCGCCGATCATCGCCGGCGGCACGTTCGCGTCGCCGACAGTCCTGATCGTCAGCTCTTTCGCGAAAGCGCGCGGGCCGATAATGCTCAGCGCGTTCTGCACCATGGCTTCCGCGGAAAACGCGATGTGCTCTAGTGACAATTGGCCGGACTCCAGTTTGGAGAAATCCAGGATGTCGTTGAGGATTTCCAGCAGGCTGTCGCCGGCATTGTGGATGGCCAGCACGAAGCGCCGCTGCTCGTTGTCCAGGTTGGTTTCGAGCAGGGTCGTGGCCAGCCCCAGCACGGCGTTCATCGGGGTGCGGATCTCGTGGCTCATCATGGCGACGAAGGTCGACTTGGCCGCGTTCGCCGCCTCCGCGGCATGCATCAGGTGCTCGTGCCGGTTCCACCAGCGCGCGATCATGGCGGCGGCGACCAGCACCACGATCGTGCTGATCAGCGACATCACGCTCAGCAGCGTGGCCATGCCGCGCCAGCCGCGGAGCGCGCTCTCCTCGGTCTGCGAAACGACGACAAGCGCGGGATAGTTCGGGAGCATACGCGCGGCACGAAGCTGTGCGCGGTGGTCCGGGCCGCTGACCTCGCGGATGGTCCCGCCGGCGGCTAGTGCGCGCTGCCCGCCGCCCGATGATGGCTTGCCGATTTCGTCGGTGGGCGGAAAGTGAGCAAGCAACGTGCCGTCTTCGCGAACCAGCGAAATCGTGGTGTCCAGTCCGAGCGAAGTGGAGCCGAAGAAGTTCTCGAGGTATTGCAGCGACATTGCGCCGAGCAGCATCCCCATGAACGCGCCGTTCGGATCGTTCAGGCGCCGCGCAATGTAGATGTTCCAGGTGCCGCTGCCGCGATTCTGGACCGGCGTGCTGATGAAACTTTCGAGGTTGGGATCGGCCTTCAGCGTCTTGTAGTAGTCGCGGTCGGAGATGTCGACTTCGGGAATCGGCCAGTAGCGCGAGAAGTTGATCAGTTTGCCGTTGGCGTCGATCATCGTCACCGCGTCGACTTGGGGCAAGCCGGCGATCTTCTCCTTCAACAGAAAATGGGTCTCCTGATCGGAGGTCAATCCCCGGTAGGAGGCGCCGTCGGTAACTCCCTTGCGGGCGAGATAGTCGCCGACGCTCGACAACACGAGGTCGAGCGATTTGAACGAACGGTCCGCATTCTCGGCGAGCGTGAGGCTATAGCGCGCGAGATTGGCTTCGGCGGTCTGCAGCGTGTTCTCTCGCAGGTTTTGCAGGAAGATCAGGTCGGTACCGACGATGCTGCAGATCAGCGCCAGGGTAATGACGCCGAGAGCACCGAGCGAGCGTCTGGAGCGGAGCATTTGCGCTACCAGCCGACACGCGTTGCGAGCTTCTGCCTTTGGGTGTCGTTGGCGATCTGCGTCAGGGCGTTGCGCAGCACCGCGAGATTGATCGGCTTCGGGATTTGTGGGCAAAGATTGAGATCTAGGAAGTTTCCGATCTTGAGGGTTGCCTCGCAGGCCTCGCCCCCCGAACCGCTGATCACGATGATCGGCGTGCGGCATTTCATCTCCGCTAGCAGCTTGAGGACCTCTACGCCGGATTCCTCGCCCAGCGAAAGGTCGAGCGTGATGCAGTCGAAGCTGCGCTCGCGCAGCAGTCTGGCGGCCTCGCTGACGGAGTTCGCTCCGGTGGTCGCAAAACCCGCCTGCGAGGCGATCTTGCTGACGATCGACAGATGGAGGCTGGTGTCCTCGATCACGAGCAGTTCGTTGCGCATGTCGCTATCTCCGTTCCGGATTCGGCGCCCGTCCGCGTCCGCCGCGCAAACCACCGTTTTTCTTATACGAGCCAGCCTCTACTCCGGCGTAAATATCGCGTCCCGTAGAAATACGGAGAGCGCGCGGAAAGCCTCGGCATATAAACATCCGGGGTCATTCGTTGTCCCGTCGCAATGCACCCGGGTGATGACGGCCATCCGGATTCGCACATCGCGGGCGCGGGTGTCCGCGACGCGTGCCGCGCTGTCCCGTTCGGAGAAAAATCCGCAGGGCTTTTGCGGAGCCACGCTGTCGTCGTCGGCATTCAGGGCCTTGGCGATCATCCGTCGATACGCCGGATGTGCCGCGGCCTGTTCTTCCGTTACGCCGCAATGCTCCCGCATCTTCCTGTTCAGGAATTGTGCATAGAGATTGGCATCGGGAAGATTCGGCACAACAGCGGACCCGTCGCGGATGGCGCCGGGCTGCTCAAATTCGAGCCTGAGCTCCTTGCCCAATTGCCGGACCAATTTGCAGGGCCGCGGCGCGTCGCGGTCCGGAATCACAAGATGAAAGTGTTCCGGAATTCCCAACGAACTTTCCATCTCGACGGTTGCACCGTCGTCGGAAATCCTTCGCACGACGCAATCGATGACCGACCGGCCGAAATTGCAGACAGCCTTGCCGGGCAGCGGCTGTCATCGTTGAATTTATTCTCGGGCACGGGCAGCTACTTGCAGGTCGGTGTCGCCGCCCCAAAACGGGGTCGGCCACCCGGGCCTGAGCCGACGCGCGCTTGCCTTAGCGGGTTGCGAGCCCTCAGCGGCCGGTATCGGCGATATCTGCTAGGCGGCGGCGCCGGGAAACACTGCTTCCATCTTGGTCTTCAGCGTCGCGGCGTTGAACGGCTTGACGATGTAGTTGCTGACGCCGGCCTTCTTGGCGGCGATGACGTTTTCGGTCTTCGATTCCGCCGTTATCATGATGAAGGGTGTCTGCGAAAGTTCCGGACTAGCGCGGACTTCCCTGAGCAAGTCATAGCCGGTCATCGGCTCCATGTTCCAGTCGGAGATCACCAGGCCGTATTTCTTGCCCTGCATCTTGGCGAGCGCGGCCGAACCGTCGCTGGCATCGTCCACGTTCTCGAACCCGATCTGCTTGAGCAGGTTGCGGATGATTCGGATCATGGTGTTGTAGTCATCGACCACCAGGATCGGCATCGACAAATCAAAAGCCATGTCTCTACTCCGCGAGGTTCGTAATTTGCCTGGCACGGGTGCGAAAATCCCAGCATGCGAAAAATCTTCGACGATCTTTCGAACTCGCACTCGTCAGCATCGTGACAAGTAGCAGCGGTCATTGAACAGCGCGTTAATTCTGCGCGGAATAATTCTGCCGGCAGCAGCGCGGGAGGGCCGTAGTTATACGGGGCTGATCAGTCGAAACCATTTGTTGACCTTACGGCTCACGACAGGCAACGAGGCCGCAGCAGCCTGTTATACTGCGCCTTGACCGTCGCGTAGCATTCGCACGAGGTCTTGATGAGACCTTCGATGTTGAGGATCTCGATGTGCCCGCGGCTGTATTGGATGAAATTGGCCTGCTGCAGCGTGTTGGCTACCAGCGAAACGCTGTTGCGCCGTGCGCCGATCATTTGCGCCATCGCTTCCTGGGTCAGAACGAGCTTGGCGCCGCCTGACAGATCGTGGGCGTGCAACAGACATCGCGCCAGTCGGGATTCTACCGTGTGGGCGGCGTTGCACCCCGCGGTCTGCTGGATCTGCGCATATACCGCAAGCCCGTGGCGAACCAGCGTTGCCCGGAATGTTGCGCTTTGATCGGCCGCAGCGCGGAGCCGATCGACGTCCAGCGCCGAGGCGATGCCGGCAACCATGACCATCGCACCGTTCAGCGCGATCGGATCGCCGAGAGCGGAGAACGAGCCGAACACGCTGTCGCGTCCGATCATGGCGATCTGGACGTTCTCTCCCTTCGCAAGTTTCACGACAAGGGAAATCACCCCTTTGTGCGGCAGGTAGGCACGCCTGAGGGGTTCACCGACTTCGACCAGCATGCTTTCCTGGACCAGATCCACGGTTCGCAGATACGGACGGATCAATTCGAAATCGTCGGAGTTGAGCGCCGACAGGAATCCGTTGGGTGAACGGGGAGCTGAGTCCAAAGAAACCTCCTTCCTCAGGGGAGCACAACCGGTCTCCGATACCGTCGGCGCATATGCACGGCATTCGACGTAAAGGATGGGCTTTACACGTATCGTTGGCAAGAAAAAATGGCATATAGGTGCATAATCCTGCAAACGTTTCGTCGTGCGGCGTGTCGTCGCGCAATAGCGAGGCGCACCGGCTTTCGGTGCGGGAGCACCTCAATGCGAAATCTGCAGCAGCCGCTGACGATGCGCGTTGACAGCGCCATAGCACTCGCAGGCCGTCTCTCTCAGACCGTCCACGTTCGTAATATCGATGTAACCCCGGCTGTAACTTATTATTCCGGCCTGCTGCAGCGCATGGGCGACGATCGAAATCGCGTTGCGTTGGACGCCGATCAACTGTGCCAGGGAATCCTGAGTCAGCGGCAACGTGTCGTCGCCGCAGAGATCGCGTGCACGCAACAGCCAGCGCGACAGGCGAGCTTCGACCGGGTGCGAAGCGTTGCAGGCTGCGGATTGCTGGGCCAATGCAAGGAGTGCCTGCTCATGTCGCGCCACCACAGCGCGGAAAGTGACGCTACGATCGGCGGCCGCCCGAAAATCCGCAGCGTCGAGCACCGAGGCGGTCCCCGGCAGAACCACAACCGCCGACGTCAACGATATCCCGCCGTCGAGCGCAACCGCAGCGCCGAAAACGCTGTCACGCCCGATCGTCGCCGCCTCCACCGTCCGTCCATCCGAAAAGCGTACCATCATTGAAATGGCGCCGCTGTGCGGCAAATAGACATGCGTCAACGGGCTGCCAGCTTCAACCAGGACAGTTTCCCTGACGAGTTGGACGAGTTCGAGATGCGGACCGAGCGCCTCCAACTCCGCCGCGGGCAGCGCCTGCAACAGACAATTGAACGAAGGACGGATTGAAGGCATGGACTCTCCTGCCGGAAAGGCGGGAGCTCAACGGTCTCGCGTCACCTGTATCGTGTGTCGGACAGCATTGAACGATAGCCCGCCCGATCGATTACGCAAACAGCTAAGTTGCAAGCTG
>NZ_JADGRI010000455.1 GCF_017881085.1 Bradyrhizobium sp. | reverse complement strand
GGGGGCGTCTCCGCAGATTCGGTGCCAGCATGATTGCGGCACCGGATACTGCTTTAAATCCGCATCACCGCTTGTCTGTCGATCTTGCCGGTGCCGGTCTTCGGCAACTCGTCGATGAATTTCACCTCGCGCGGATATTTGTAAGGTAGCAGCTTTGCCTTCACGAAATCCTGCAGCATTTTCGTCGCGTCGCCCTCGTCGAAGACGCCGTTGTTCATGACGACAACGGCTTTCAAGGTCATGCGCCGGTCCGGCAATTCGGCGGCGAACACCGCGCATTCGCGCACTTGCGGATGCTCGGCGAGGCAAAGCTCGACTTCGAGCGGGTAGACCCATTGGCCGGAGATCTTGATCAGGTCATCGGCGCGGCCGCGGAAGAAGTGAAAGCCGTCGCTGTCGCGAACAAAACGGTCGCCGGTGTAGATCCACCCGCCGTCGCGGATGGTCTCGGCGGTTTTGTCGGGCCGGTTCCAGTACAGCGGCGTATTGGAATCGCCGCGCACCCACAAGATGCCTTCCTCGTTGTCGCCGACCTCGCTTCCGTCCTTGTCCCTGAGCATGATCTCATAGCCGGGCACGCGAAGCCCGGCGGCGCCGAGTTTTTTCCGGTCCGGCCGGTTGCTGAGATAGATGTGCAGCACTTCCGTCGAGCCCAGCCCTTCGACGATCTCGAGACCGGTGAGCGCCTTCCAGCCGTTGAAGACTTCGGCGGAAAGTACTTCGGCGGCGGACAACGCCATGCGCAGCGAGGAGAAATCCGTTAGCCCTGCGCCCTCGGCCTTGGTCAGCGAGGTATAGAGCGTCGGCAGTCCGAAAAACACCGATGGACGGAAGCGCTCGATCGCCTCGAAGATCGCCGCCGGTTTCGGCTGGCCCGGCAGCAGCAGCGTCGCAGCACCGGCCGAGAACGGAAAGGTGATCGAATTGCCGAAGCCGTAGGCGAAGAACATTTTCGGCACCGAGAAGCAGATGTCGTCGGCCTTCAGCTTCAATACGCTCTGCGCAAACGCCAGGTCGCTATAGGCCATGTCGTGCTGCAGATGGACGATGCCCTTGGGCCTGCCGGTCGATCCCGACGAATACATCCAGAACGCCATCTCGTTGCGGTCGGTGTCGGCCTCAGCGATGTCGGCGGGGAATCCCGGCAACCAGCGCTCGGCCGCGACTGCATTTGCTACAGCGTGATCGCCAGCCGCGCCGTTGACCACGATCAGCGTGCGCAGTGCCGTATCGGTGCAAGCCTCGGCATTGAAGCGCGAACAGAATTCCGCATCGGCCACCGCAATAGAGGCATTCGAATCCGATAGATAAAATTGCAGCAGATCCGGCGGCGTCAGCGTATTGATCAACAGCGGCACAAACCCGGCGCGGACCGCACCGAAGAACGCCGCCGGATAGGCCGGCGTGTCGTCGAGGAACATCAGGATACGGTCGCCGCGCTTCAGCCCCAGCGAGATAAAACCGTGGCCCCAGCGCGAGGCTTCCGCGCAAAGCTCCGCATAGCTGCGCGTGCCCAGCGGGCCGGTCAGGGCCAGCCGGTTGCCGCGGCCTTTGTCGAGATTCCCGAACAGGATGCGGCTGGCGTTATAGGTTTGCGGGATCGCAAAGCCGATTTCCCTTGCGCCCGGGCTGTCGGATGGCACCGCATCGGCGATCTCAAGCGTTCGATCTCGCTTCGGCGTCGTCATCGCGGGCTCCCGCTCTCTTGCAACGGCCGGGACGCCTCGTAACGGGCCATGAAGGCCGGCGACATCGCGCGCAGCCGCGCATCGTCGATCCGGCCCGAGCGCGTGATGTAGCTATAGGCGAAATCCAACAGGTCGAGCTTCATGTGTTCGGGAAATTTCTCGTACCAGTCGGCGCTGGTGCGTGCCGCCGTCACCAGCTTCTTCACGATCGGCTGGCGCTCGCTTTGATAACGTTGCAGACCTGCGGCGATATCGCCTTCCGCCTCCAGCGCCTTGGTCAGGGCAATGGCGTCCTCGATCGCGAGCCGCGTCCCCGAGCCGATCGAGAAATGTGCCGAATGCAGGGCGTCTCCGATCAGCACCATGTTCTTGAACGACCAGCGCTCGTTCCAGATCCACGGGAAATTGCGCCAAACCGACTTGTTCGACACCAGCGGATGGCCATCGAGGGTTGCCGCGAACACCTGCGCGCAGATCGCCCTGGATTCGTCGATCGTCTTGTCGGCGAAGCGGTAAGCTTGCCAGGTCGCCAAATCGCATTCCACCAGGAAGGTGCTCATCTCGGGTGAGTATCGGTAATGATGGGCGTTGAAGGCGCCGAGCCCGGTCCTGACAAAGGTCTGCGACAGCGTCTCGAAGCGTTTTGTAGTGCCGTACCAGGCGAACTTGTTGGCGGAATAGGACAGCGAGGTGCCGAAATCGCCCTCGAAACTGCGGCGTACCAGCGAGTTCAGGCCGTCGGCCGCGACGATCAGGTCGTAACCGGTTAAAGCCTCCAGCGAGGGGATCATGGTGTCGTAGCGCGGTGTGACGCCGACGGCGTGCACGCGTGCCTGCAAAAGCTTGAGGAGTTCGAGCCGTCCGATCGAGGAAAAGCCGACGCCGTCGATGGCGACGCTTTCGCCGCGCAAATTCAGCGTGATATTCTTCCAGCTTTCCATCCTTGGTGTGATGGCGTCGACCGTGTCGGGGTCGTCGGCGCGGAGGAATTCGAGCGCCTGCTCGGAAAACACCACGCCGAAGCCCCAGGTGGCGTCGGCGGGATTCTGCTCGAACAGATCGATCTCGGCGTCGGGGTGACGCCTTTTCCAGAGATAACTGAAGTAGAGGCCTCCGGGGCCTCCGCCGATCACGGCGATACGCACGATCTTCCCCCAATTGGCAGTATACTGTTAATTTGGTCCAGACTAATCCGGGCGCGACCGGGGCGCCACAGGAAAAATCTTCCAAGCTGGCGCATTTTCTTGCTTGGGGAGTCGCCCTGCGAGGCGCGGGAAGCCATGCTGCTGGGCGCAGCTTCGTGCGTTGTCAAGAAATCCGGCGATCGCCCCTCTTCCGGCTTGATCACATCGCCCTTGTATTGAAACTTTGGGAAGCTGGTATTTGAATGATGCCCTTTCAACCAATTCGTTTGAGACCGATCGCTGTCGCAAAGGAGAAGCCATGCAGGAC
>NZ_JADGRI010000036.1 GCF_017881085.1 Bradyrhizobium sp. | reverse complement strand
CCGTCGAATTGCCAGTGCGGATAGTCCGACGAAAACAGGAACATTCTGTCGGAGCCGATCATGTCGATGATGTCGGCGACGCCCTTGGCATCCGGCGGGCTGTCGAACGGCTGCGTGGTCAGGCGGATGTGGTCGCGCATAATGGCGGCGGGCTCGCGGTCGATCCAGGGGATTTCGACGCGCACGCCTCGCCAGGTCTTGTTGGCGCGCCACATGAAGGCCGGCAGCCAGCTGATGCCGGACTCCATCAGCACCACCTTGAGGCCGGGGAATTTCACGAATACGCCTTCGTAAATCAGGCTGAGCACCTGGGCCTGGAAGGCCTGCGCTTCGGCCAGATAATATTCGTAGCGATAGGACGGCCAGCCGACCGAACTCGGCGCCGCGCGATACTCGCTGCCGGCGTGAATGGCGATCGGCAATTTGTGTTTCTCGGCAACCTGCCAGACCGGCCAGAAATGCCGGCGGCCCAGGAGAGTCTCGCCCTGCGCCAGCACCAGCACCGAGACGAACCTGTTGTCGCCGGCACGGCGCTCGATTTCCTCGATCGCCAGATCCGGCGCCTGCAAGGGCACCACGATGGAGGCGCGCAGCCGGGAATCGCGCGAAAGCCATTCGGCCGCAATCCAGTCGTTGATCGCCTTGCAGAAGGCGGCGGCCATATAGGGGTCGTACACGGCCTGCGCGCCATAGAGCACGTTGCAGATCGCGTGGCTCGAGCCGAGCTGGTCGAACGCGCCGCGCTGGACCATCGCCAGATCGCTGCCGGGCTTGCCCTTGGCCGGCCGCCAGTCGGCGCGGCCGGAGAGCGGCATGTCGGGCGGATAGCTGGTGAGGTCGAGGCCGTCGATGGCCCGGCTCACCACCTGTTCCTTCCAGTGATCGTCGAGATAGGGCAACAGCGTCGTGCGCGTGCCGCCCACCGCGGGATGGATATCGCAGTCGATCCGCGTGGCGGCCATGCGCGTTTCCTCGATACCCTGCTAATTATCTTTCTTGGCGGCTCTTTACGGCCGCACGTGCAATGTGCCGCCGACGGCTCGCGAGCGCAAGGGTCCGCTGCCCGCGTCATGGATCCTTTTTCGTGCCCGGTCGCCCGGCAAATGCCGCCATGACCTCATTCTCCATTCGCTCGTCTTCGCCGGCATAACGGGGGGAGAAGTGGAACGGCTCGACCCGGCGCACGCCGGCCTGACGGGCGATCTGCCCGGCCGCCTCGGTGGTCAGATGGGCGCGCTCGGTCGCCAAGGCCACATCCGCTTTCGCAAACGCGGATTCGATAAAGAGCAGATCCGCTCCCTTGACCAATTCGACGATCGCCTTGCGATTATCAGCGGTATCGGCGACGTCGGTGACGTAACCGATCTTCTGGCCCGGCGTGACCGTCAATACCTCACGAAGCTTTCCGAGCGGCATGTCGTGCTGATCCGAGCTCATCGTGGAAGCGCGGATCCGGACGCGAAAATCATCCGGTCTGTTCTCGATCACCGCCCGCTTGAGATCGCTCAGCCAGGGCCCGACCGGAAGTCCCAATATTGCGAGCCGGGTCTTCCAGACATTCAAATGCGAGGGTTCCTCGATCGCGAATCCAAGGCATGGCGTGCGATGGTCCAACACCGCCGTCGAGACCCGGAAGGTCGGATCCTCGACGACGATGCCTCGGTCGATCCGGCCTGCGCCCATGGCTTCGGCGGCGAAGGCCGTCTTGAGCCGAAAGCGTACGGTTTGAGTGGCAAGCGAGGGGGCGATTTCCGTCACCACGAACGAGAGATCGCCGGGCTCGCGATCGACGAGATTCCAGCGATAAGCCCCCAGCTTGTGGTGGACCTGATCGACGAAACCCTCCGGGCCGTAAAGATGGATCTGCTTTTCCCGGCCGACCAGCACCCTCAACATCCGATCGAAGCCGAAAAAATGATCGATATGCGCGTGCGAGACGAACACGTGCTCGAGCCGCCGGATCTTCCGCGGCGACAGCAGCGAGATGTCGCCGATGTCGAACAGAATCGCCCGCTGCTCGAACAGCGTCTCGATATAGAGCGCCGGATCGCCGGTTCGCCCGTTGATGAGCGTGGGGTGCAATAGCGGACGCATGTCTTCCTTTAGCGCATCGTGGCGGCGGTCGCGATGGCGCCGGATCGCCGTTCGACCGGCCGTAGCGCGGCCTTGATCCGGATCAATCGAATCCATCCACAAATGAGACAGGCTTGCATATTTGGAGGTGGCCCATGCAGCTCAGCTCAAGCGGCTTTTCTGGCGGCTCGGCAATCCCGCGCCGTTACACCTGCGATGGCGAGGACCTCTCTCCTCCCCTAGACTGGAAAGCGGCCCCTCCGGCCACCCGCAGTTTCGTCCTGCTCTGCGACGACCCGGACGCGCCCGGCGGCACATGGCACCATTGGGCCGTCTATGACATCGCAGCCGAACAAAAAGGACTTGCCGAGGGCGCCGGCCACGGCAGCGGCGCGGCACGATTGAAGCAGGCAATCAATGACTTTCACCGGCCGGGCTATGGCGGCCCCTGCCCGCCCCATGGTCACGGACGCCATCGCTATCACTTTCGTCTGCTGGCGCTTTCGGTCGATCATTTGCCGCTTCCCGCCAAGCCCTCCTGCAGCGAGGTCGAGCGAGAGGCACGCCGGCATGTTGTCGCGGAAGCGACCCTCGTCGGGATTTATCAACGCTAGGTTCTCGGCACTCCTGCCGGGTTGGTATCGAACGAAAAATAAGCAACATCGGGCGGAACATCTCATGCGGCATATCATGGTGGCGACCGACGGCTCCAGCGGAGCGAAGCGCGCGATTGACGTCGCGGCCGGACTCGCCAGGGCGCTGGCGGGCGATCTCTTGATTGCGACCGTCGCGGACAGCCAACTGGAAGAGGAGGCGCAGCAGTTTGCGCGGGTCGAGGGAAATATCGGCGATGTATTGGAAGCGTTGGCGGCCAAAACCCTGAAGGACGCCGAAGCCCGCGCCCGGCATCTTGGCGTATCCCGGATCGAACTTCGGACGGGCTCGGGTGACGTTGCCCAATCATTGATCGATATCGCGGCGGGCAACTCGGTCGAGATGATCGTGTTGGGCCGGCGCGGCCGCGGCCAATTGGCTGGGCTGCTGCTCGGCAGCGTCTCGCAGAAGCTGGTGAGCCTGGCACCTTGCGCCGTCACCGTCGTTCCCTGAATGCAAACTCATCGGCGCCATCCTGACGGCCTCGCCGATCATCTTCCTCAACTTGACTACTTTCGCCGATCCTGACGGGGTGTCACACAACCCGGCTTCCGGCGCGTAAAGCGGCAATCCGGCGTCCGCCAATCTTTCCCGTTTCTCTGGGCGGAATATTTGCAAGGCCGTCCAGCGCGTTGACGAGAGCGCGACGTCGCGCCAGAGACCACCTGTGATCGCTTGCATTGGTTCCCAAAGCGCGCCAACATCGCCGGCAAAGAACAAAAGAAGAGACGTCGGGATGGGAATCAGGAGCCTCGGGCAACAGGGAATTGTATTTGCGGTCTTTGCGGTGTTGTTTGCCGTCTTCGCAGCTACCCTCCCCGGCTTTTTATCGACCTCGAACATGCTGACGCTGCTGCAGAACGTGGCGGTGCTCGGCATTCTCGGGCTGGCGATGGCGATTGTGGTGATCGGGCGCGGCATCGACATTTCGCTGATCGCAGCGCTGGCGGTGCCGCCGGGGCTGGTGCTGCAAATGGTCCAGGACGGCCATTCGCTGCCGGCCTCGCTGGCCGCAGCCTTTGTGTTGACCACCGTGTTCGGACTCGTCAACGGATGGCTGATCGCCTATGCCGAGGTGCCGTCGCTGTTCACGACGCTGGCCTCGGGATTGTTTCTCGCCGGGCTCGGCCAGGCGGCGCTGTTCAAGCTCGACGTGGTGCAGTGGAGCCCGGGGCTCGAGGGGTTCGAGAAACTCGGGCAGGGCAATCTGTTCGGCATCCCGATGCCGATCGTGATGTTCGCGCTGTTTTGTATCGCGGTCGCCTTCTTCCTGCGGCGGACGCGGCTCGGCGCCTACATCTACGCGATCGGCGACAATCCCAACGGCGCCCGGGTCACCGGCATTCCGACCCGGCCCATCATCGTGCTGCAATATGTGCTGGCGGCGCTGATCGGCTTCGGGGCCGGCCTGATCATGGCCGCCTCGGTCAACAGCATGCCGACGCGCATCTTCAATTCGACGCTGATCTACGACGTGATCCTGGTGGTCGTACTCGGCGGCATCGGATTGTCGGGCGGGCGCGGCGGCGTGCTCAACGTCGTCATCGGTACGCTCCTGATCGGCACCATGCTCAACGGCATGACCATCATGGACGTCTCATATTCCGGCCAGAACCTCGTCAAGGGCGTGGTGCTGCTGGCCGCGGTCATTGCGGATTCCTTCCTGAATCCGCGTAACGAGGAGACGGCCCAGCAAGGCGATATCTAGGGCACGATGCGAAGAGATCATGCTCAACATAGCGGGCTGACACATCAATCAATAAAAGGGAGGTACGACATGACACGATCTGGATCTGGAAGGACACTACTCAAGACCATGCTCTTCGGGCTCGGCCTGACCGCCGCGGCGGCCTCGCCCGTTCTGGCGCAGAAGGGCCTCGACGAGCCGTTTCAGGGCGCGTTCAAGGAAGCGCTTGCCGGCAAGACGGTCGCCTATGTGCCGGTGGCGATGAACTTCGATCTCACCGAAGGCTGGTTCGCCGGCGTCAAGAAGGAGCTCGAGCCCTACGGCGTCAAGGTGGTCGTGCGCGATCCGAACTGGAGCACCAATGCCGGCGCCCAGGCGGTGACGACACTGATCTCCGAAAAGCCCGCCGCGATCATCATCCATAATCCCGACGTGCAGACCTATGCCAAACTGCTGCAGCGCGCCGAGAACGAAGGCATCTACATCATCCAGATCAACATGGGCTCGAGCTATCGGTCTTCGGCCTTTGTCGGCGCCAACTGGATCGAGATCGGCGAACGCGACACCGAGGCCGTGGTCAATTTCTGCAAGGGCAAATCGAACAAGATCGCGATCGTGCAGGGCGCGCTTTCGGCCGCGGCGAGCGCCTACACCCTCAAGGGTGTCGAGAACGTGCTGGCCAAGAACCCCGATATCAAGGTTGTCTCCAGCCAGGCCGCCGATTGGGATGCCGCCAAGGCCAAGGCGATCACCCAGACCGTGCTGAAGCAGAATCCCGATCTGTGCGGCATCGTCGGCTTCTGGGACGGCATGGATATCGGCACCGCGGCCGCGGTGAAGGAAGCAGGCCTCACCGGCAAGGTGTGGGTCTCGACCTCGGGCGGCGGCGAGCGCCGGGGCGCATGCGACCTCGTCAAGTCCGGCGCATTCGACCTCGATCTCAGCTACGACGTTCCGACCCAGGCCGAGCAGATGGCCGGCATGATCAAGTGGCTGGTATCCTCCGGCGTCAAGCCGGGATCGGTGAAGGGATCGATGTACACGACGCTGATCCCGATCACCAAGGAGAATGCCGCAAGCGACACCGCCTGCTGGAATCTCAGCGACCTGAAGAAGTAGCAAGCGCGAGACCTGAGCGGCCGTGCATTTCGTACGGCCGCTCGTCTCAAAACCCTTCGTTTCCAGATAAACCTTGCGGCCGCACCGACCCAATTCCTCCTTCGATCCCGGAATACCAATGCAAGACGCGCTGCTTCGACTGCGATACCGCTACTGGCCGGATCATCTGCTCGGCGAAATCCTCTCCAAGCGCTGGACGGAAACCGCGATCCCGGTGATCGTGCTGCTGATCATCACCATTCTGCTGAGCCGCGCGATCCCCGGCTTTCTTTCGGTCGGCGGGCTCGCCGATACCGGCCGGCAGGCCGGCGAAATCGGTTTCATCGTGCTCGGCATGGCGCTCGTCGTCATCGTCGGCGGCATCGACCTTTCGGTCGGTTCGATGTTCGCGCTGTGCGACTTCTGCGCGCTGTTCTGCCTCAATGTGCTGAACTGGCCGGTTCCGGCGGTGATCGTTGCCACGCTGGCGTGCGGCGCGGCGCTCGGCGCCGTCAACGGCCTATTGATCGGTTACTTGCGGCTGCGCGCGTTCATCACCACGCTGATCACCCTCATCATCTACCGCTCCGCCTACGATCTGCTGCTGTTCGACTATTCGAACACCATCGCCGCCGCCTTCCCCGACTTCCCGTCCTGGAATTTTGTCGGCGGCGGCGTGGTGGCGGGCGTCCCGAGCGTGGTGCTGGTCTATATCGTGGTCGCGGTTTTCGGGCATGTTTTCCTGACCCGCCTGCGGCCGGGATGGCACGTCACCGCGATCGGCGGCTCGCGCCGCTCGGCCTATAATTCCGGCATTCCGGTGCGCCGCACGATCGCGCTGTGCTACACCGCAAGCGGCGTCCTGACCTCGATCGGCGCCTTGTTTTTCGCCGCCCGTCTCGGCACGGTTGGCGGCGACGTGGGCGTCGGCCTCGAGGTCACGGTCCTGACCGCGACCGTGCTCGGCGGCATCAGCCTCGGCGGCGGCAAGGGCTCGGTCGCAAAAGCGCTGGTCGGCACCCTGATCGTGCTGTTCGTGATCAACGGCCTGACCACGCTGTCGGTCTCGGGCGGCGTCAATCGCATGGTGCTGGCCGGCGTCCTTTTGGTCGCCGCAACCATCGATATCCGCTGGCTGAAGAACCGGACCCGCATCATCTCCAAGGTCTATGTCAGCCCGACCTATCATGGTCTCGCGCCGGCGGCCTCCACCGCGCCCGGCAGCGGCCCGTTCGCGCAGAACGACAGACTGCGCGACGTGACGCTGATCGGGCTCGGCCGCATCGAGGCGCCGGAAGACGTCATCCTCGACCGCAACGACAATCTTTATGCCGGCTCGCGCCATGGCGACATCATGCGCTTTCTGGCGCCGGACTATCAGGAGATGGAGGTGTTCGCCCATATCGGCGGACAGCCGCTGGGCATGGCGTTCGACCGCAAGGACAATCTCTATGTCTGCATCGGCGGCATGGGACTCTATCGCATCACGCCCGAGCGCAAGGTCGAGAAGGTCACCGATGAGACCAACCGCAGCCTTTATTCGGTCAACGACGACAGCCGGCTGCGGCTGGCGGACGATCTCGACATCGCCGATGACGGCCGCATCTTCTTTTCTGAAGCCACCATTCGCTACGAGATGGACGAGTGGCCGGTCGACGGACTGGAAGCGCGCGGTAACGGCCGCATCATCTGCTACGATCCGAACAACGGCACCACGCGCACCGTGCTGCGCGGCCTGAAATTCCCCAACGGCATCTGCATCGCCAGCGACGGCCAGTCGATCCTGTTCGCCGAAACGTTTGGCTGTTCGATCAAACGCTATTGGTTCGATGGCCCCAAAACAGGCAAGGTCGAGACGGTCATCGACAACCTGCCGGGCTATCCTGACAACATCAACCTCGCCTCGGACGGCAATTACTGGCTGGCGATGGTCGGCATGCGCAGCCCCGCGCTTGATCTGGCCTGGAAGATGCCGGGCTTCCGCAAGCGGATGGGCAAGCGGGTCCCGATCGACGAATGGCTGTTCCCCAACATCAACACCGGATGCGTCATCAAATTCAACGAGCGCGGCGAAGTTCTGGACTCGCTGTGGGACCTGCGCGGCGTCAACCATCCGATGATCACCTCGATGCGCGAGCACCGCGGCTATCTCTATCTCGGCGGTATCGCCAACAACCGGATCGGCCGCTACAAGCTCGAAGGCGCCGACCCCGGTTTCGTGCAGTACGACCGCCGTTGGGGGAAGAGCAAGTGATCGCGGCGCTGAAAAGCTTCACCGACCGCCTGCTGGGGCGGGGCGATGCGACCATCACGGTGCCGTCGTTCGACGGCGCGCTAAAGCCGAACCAGATCCTGGAAAACGCCGAGATCGTCGCGCAGTTCGACGCGCCCGAGGATCTCGCCACCGACGGCAAGGCACTCTACATCGCCGACGGCGCGGTGATTTTGCGCCTCGACGGCGCGGCCACCACCGAGGTCAGACGCTTCGACCGCCCCGTCACCGCGCTGTGCTGCCTGCCGGATGGCGGCATCGCGGTCGCGCTCGACGGGCGCGAGGTGCAGGTGTTCGCGACGCCTTCCGCACCGGCAGCCACCGTGACCTTTTCCGATTCCTCGATGCAAGCGATCAACGCGCTGGCGCCGGGACCGGGCAAGACCCTGATCGCGACCGACGGCTCGACCGCGCGGCCCTACCGGCAATGGGTGCACGATCTGATGGAACGCGGCCGCAGCGGGCGCGTGCTGGTGCTCGACCCTGCCAGCGGCAGCATTCGCACGCTTGCTTCCGGGCTGGCCTACGCGTTCGGCGCATGCGCCGGGGGCAACGACATCTTCGTCAGCGAAAGCTGGCGGCACCGGGTGATTGCGTTCGGCGCGGACGGGAGCCCGCGCACCGTACTGGAACATCTGCCGGTCTATCCGTCGCGGTTGTCGCCGGCGGCTTCCGACGGGTTCTGGCTGACCGCGTTCACCGCGCGCACCCAATTGGTCGAGTTCGTGCTGCGTGAAAATGCCTACCGGCGGCGCATGATGGCGGAAATCGATCCCGAATACTGGATCGCGCCGAAACTGAAATCCGGCCAGTCGTTTCTCGAGCCGATGCAGGGCGCGCACATCAAGACCATGGGCGTCGTAAAACCCTGGGCGCCGCCCCGCTCCTACGGCCTCGTCATCCGGCTCGATGCGGATGGCGTGCCGCGTTACGCGTTGCATTCCCGGGTCGACGGCGTCAACCATGGCATCGTGGCAGCCGTTGAAATGGATGGTGCGCTGTTCGCCATCGCCAAAGGGCCGGGCCGGCTGCTGCGCGTGCGGCTTGCCGGAATCGAGCAGGAGCTGCGCGGATGAGCGACGACATTATTCTTGCGCTTCGCAAGGCGACCAAGCTCTATGCCGGCGTTCCCGCCATCGAGAACGTCGATTTCGAGCTGCGGCGCGGCGAGATTCACGCGCTGGTCGGCGAAAACGGCGCCGGCAAATCGACCCTGACAAAAGTGATGGCCGGTGTCGTCGCCCTCACCTCCGGAAAGATGGAGGTTGACGGCGTCGAGGCGACGCCGCGCACGCCGCTGGAAGCGCGCCATCTCGGCATCGCCATGGTGTTCCAGGAGAACAGCCTGGTGCCGACCATGACGGTGGCGCAGAACCTGTTTTTGGGCCAGGAGAAATTCTACAACCGGCTGCGTGGCATCTACATCGCCGCGCAGCAATTCCTGCAATCGCTCAATTTCGACGTCACGCCCACGGCGACCGTCGGCCTGCTCGGCGCCGCCAAGAAGCAGATGGTCGAGATCGCGCGCGCCGTGCTGCACGAGGCCAAGGTCATCATCTTCGACGAGCCGACGGCCACGCTGACACCGGAGGAGAAGAAGTATTTCTTCGACCTCGTCCGCGATCTCAAGCGCCGCGGCGTGTCGATCGTATTCATCTCGCACGCGCTCGAGGAGGCGCTTGTTCTCGCCGACCGCATCACCATCCTGCGCGACGGCAAGCATGTCGTGACCGACGAGGCCGCCAAGTTCGACCGCGCGCGGATCGTGCAGGCCATGGTCGGGCGCGACCTGTCGAACACGCTCTATGGTTTGCGCAAGAACAGCGTGCGGCCCGCCGGCGCGCGGGTGCTGACCGTGCAGAACCTCAAGATGGCGCCGATGGTCAAGAACAACTCGCTGTCGGTGTTCGCCGGACAGATCACGGGCGTGTTCGGCCTGGTCGGCGCCGGCCGCACCGAGACCTTCAAGATCGTGGCCGGCGTGCTGAAGCGGGATTTCTTCCACGGCGGCGAAGTGATCCTGCACGGCAAGCCGGTGCGCTACCGCGTGCCGGCGCCGGCGGTGCGCGCCGGCATCGCCTATGTCACCGAAGACCGGAAGGTCGAAGGCTTCTTCGAGACCATGTCGGTAGCCCGCAACATCTATCTCGGGCTACTCGCAAAACTGCCGGGCGGCCGCTTCTTCCTGTCGCGGCGCGAGGCCGACGAGGTCGGCAAGACCTGGGTCGAACGGCTGAAGGTCCGCGCCACTGGCAACGACATCAAGGTCGTGGAACTCTCGGGCGGCAATCAGCAGAAGGTCGTCATCGCCAAGTCGCTGGTGCAGGAACCGGACCTGATCATTTTCGACGAACCAACCCGCGGCGTCGACGTCGGCGCCATCGTCGAGATCCACGAGCTGATCCAGCGGCTGGCCGACGAAGGCAAGGCGGTGGTGATGATCTCGTCCTATCTGCCCGAGATCATGGCGCTGTCCGACCGCATCCTGGTGTCGCGGCAGGGCAAGGTGGTCGAGGAATTTTCGGCGCTGGACGCGACCGAAGAGAAGATCATGTACGCGGCGGTGCACTGAGGGTAACGGCGCATTCCGTCGTCGCATGGTTCGAGACGCGCGGCGGCGCTGCGCTCCTCGCCATGCGGGTCCAAGTCCTCATCCGAACGTGCGTTTTGGCAAGATCGGCGAGGCCATCATGCCGTTAAATCGCCCAAACGCGGGTCGATCCTTGTTCCGCCGCAGCGCCGAGCCGGCACGAGATCTGCGGCGGCTTTCGTGCATGGTCTTTCATGACAAGATACCTCGTATTTCTGCTTTTGCTGATGGCGATCCCGAACGCATCGGTTCGCGGCGGGCTTGCCGTCGATGATTCCACGCCTTCGCCGTCCGCCCCCGCGCCGGACCCGACAAGATCATGCGAGCAGGTGTCGTTCACGCGAAACCTGAAATACGGCGAGAGCGAGCTGAACGCGCTCGACGTGGCGACCGGCGGCTCCGACCAGACATCATCCCCGCGTCCCGTCCTCTTGTTCGTGACCGGCGAAAGTTTCACCGGCGAAAACAGCAGCCCGGATGCCGCGGATCCCATGCAGGACGCGGCGATGTGCTTTGCCGCGCGCAACGGAATGATCGGCGTGAGAATGAACTACCGGCTGGCGCCGGCGAACCCATGGCCATCAGGCGCCCAGGATGTCGCGGCGGCCACTTCGTGGGTACACCAGAACATCGACCTGTTCGGAGGAAGCCGCGACGAGATCGTGGCCATCGGCTATTCCGTCGGCGCCTTTCACGTCGCGAGCCTGTTGGGCCACCCGGAATTCCAGGACAGCGATTCCAGCATCGCCGCCGCCGTGCTGGTGTCGGGCATCTACCATGCGAGCGCCGACGCCGGCGCGGCGGAGAAATCCTATTTCGGCGCCGACGCCAGCCAATACGACGCGCGATCGGCCTTTCCCGGCATCCTGAACATCCAGACGCCGCTGCTGCTCGCCTGGTCGGCGGTCGATCCCCCGCGCCTGGTCGCCGAAGGCGAAAAGCTCAAGCAATTGTTGTGCAACTCCGCGACCCATTGCCCGCACACGACCGTGCTCAGGGATCGCGCGAATCTCGCTTCCGTCTTTGGACTCGATCCATCAGGCGGAAGCCTGGCGCAGCCGACGCTCGAACTGGTGCGGGAAATCGAGGCAAGAGGCCTGCCCTGACCCTACGTTCCGGGCTGACCGGCAAGCGCGACAGCCTCGTCGGCGCCGCTCTGCAGGATCTCCCCGGACAGCCGCTTGTCGTTGACGGCGCGGGCCAGTTGCAGCGTGCCCACCATCAATGCGTAGATCGCAACCGCCTTGCGGCGCCGCTCGGCGTCGCTTAGCGCATCCACGCCGCCCGCGATCAGTTCGATGACATCGTTGACCTTGCCGGTGAACGCGTCGCGGGTCGCCTTGGGGTGCCGGGCAATTTCGGCGACCAGCGCCGAAGTGGGACAGCCCTTCCCCGGATTGTCGCGATGGTTTTGCGACAGGTAGTCGCGGATCGCGCCCGCGAGGCCGGTGCCGTTTTCCGCCGCCCTCGACAATTTAGTGCGGAAGCCGGCATGGGACAGCACTTCGCGGACCAGGTCCTCCTTGGAATCGAAATGCGCGTAGAACGCCCCGTTGGTGAGGCCGGCATCCGACATGATGCCGGCGAGCCCGACCGCGGCGACGCCCTGCTCGCGAAATTGCCGGGACGCCACCTCGATAATGCGCTGCCGGGTCAAGTCCTTGTGTCCCTTGTCGTACCGCATGGGCTGTTCCTTGCACGGGGCGGCTGGGGGCCGCCAGCCCCTATTGCATTATGGTCATAATAAGATATTATGATCATAATCTCACATCGATGCGGCGCTCGCAAGGGCCCTGCAAGCGGCCAAGGACCTAGACCGATGAGCCTGCAAACCTCCGCGCCATCTGGCGAAGCCTGGGCCGACGAACTGGAACCGGTTCCCCCGATCGGCGGCGGAGATGCCTCGGACAAGCCGGCCGCGATCGCAAGGCCCTCCGGCTCACCGGCCAGGGCGATTGAGGCGCGCTCCACCATTCTGACCGGACCCGTGCTGCCGACCTTGCTGCGGCTGGCGCTGCCGACGATGACCGTACTGATCGCCCAGACCGCGGTGAACGTCGCCGAGGCCTATTATGTCGGCTATCTCGGCACCGATGCGCTGGCCGGCGTGGCGCTGGTGTTTCCGGTGTTCATGCTGATGACGATGATGTCGAACGGCGGGCTGGGCAGCGGCGTCGCGTCCGCGGTGGCGCGCGCCACCGGCGCCGGCCGCAAGGACGACGCGGATGCGCTGGTTCTGCATGCGATGGTGCTAGCTGTCATCGTGGGAGCGATCTTCACCATCGGCACCCATTGGGGCGGCCCGGTGCTGTACCGGACCCTCGGCGGCCGCGCCGGCGCGCTCGATGCCGCGGTAAAATATTCCAACTATCTGTTTGCGGGCGCGATCCCGGTGTGGATCGTCAATTTCCAGGCGGCGGCGCTGCGCGGCTCGGGCAATGTCCGGGTGCCGGCGATGGTGACGCTGGTCGGCGCCATGGTGCTGATTCCCTGTTCGCCGCTGCTGATTTTCGGCTTCGGACCGGTGCCAAAACTCGGCATTGCCGGCGCCGGAATTGCGTTTGCGCTCTATTATGTCGCGGCCATGCTGGTGCTGCTGCGCTACATGACGACGGGCCGCTCCGGCCTGACCCTAAAACTCGTCCCGCTTCAAGGCCGGCTGTTCAAGGACATTTTGAAGGTCGGTCTGCCGACGGCGATCAGCACGACGCTGACCAATTTGACCGTGATCCTGGTGACCGGCGCGGTCGGGCTGTTCGGCACCCATGCGCTGGCCGCCTACGGCATCGCCTCGCGGCTCGACTACGTCATGATCCCGATCCTGTTCGGGCTCTGCACCGCTGTCCTGACCATGGTCGGCGTCAACATGGGCGCCGGTCAGGTCGCCCGCGCCAGGAAAATCGCCTGGACCTCCAGCTTTGTCGGCGCCGGCGTCGCCGGCACGATCGGCGTGATCGTGGCGATCTTCCCGATGCTGTGGCTGCACCTGTTCAGCCATGACCCGCAAGTGCTTGGTCCCGGCGCCGTTTATCTTCGGATCGTGGCGCCGTCCTACGCCGCCCTGGGCTTCGGCTTCGTGATCGCGTTCGCCGCGCAAGGCGCCGGCCACGTGCTGTGGCCGTTCGTCGGCGCGGTCTCGCGGCTGGTGCTCGCCGCCGGCGGCGGCTGGCTCGCCGTCAGCTATTTCGGCGGCGGCATGGCCACCATCGCTGCCATGGTCTGCGCCTCGCTGGTCTCCTACGCGCTGATCTGCCTGATCGTGATGGCTTCGGCATCGGTCTGGAGCACCAAGAAAGCAAGACTCTAGTCCTGCATGTGCCGGAGTTCGTCGACCAGCACGCGGACGTTCTCGCTGTAGTCGATGGGAACGATGACGAGCTGCAGCCCGCCTTCGGAAAAGGCCTGCTCCAGCGCCGGAACCAACCCCGACGCCGTTGTGACCCGCCGGCCTTTCGCGCCGTAGGCGGCGGCATAAGCGACAAAGTCGGGATTGCCGAAGCTCAGGCCGAAATCCGGAAAGCCGTCGACGGCCTGCTTCCAGCGGATCATGCCGTAGGCGTGGTCCTCGATGATCAGAACCACGAGGTTGAGATTCATCCGCCGTGCCGTTTCAAGCTCCTGGCTGTTCATCATGAAGCCGCCGTCGCCGGCCACCACCAGCACGCGTCGCTTCGGATAAAGCAGCGCCGCCATCATCCCGGAGGGCAGGCCTGCGCCCATCGTCGCCAGCGCATTGTCCAAGAGCAGCGTGTTGGCGACATCGGTGCGGTAATTGCGCGCGAACCAGATCTTGTACATCCCGTTGTCGAGCGCGACGATTCCGTCGGGCGGCATCACCTGCCGGACGTCGTGCACGATGCGCTGAGGCGTCAGGGGGAAGCGATCCTCTTCCGCGCGATCGGTGATGTGAGACAGGATCTCCATGCGCAGGGCGACCCAGTCGGAGCTCATCGCGAGCTTGCCTTCGAGCCGGGCGCCGAGCAGCTCGAGGCCCTTGGCGATGTCGCCGATGACTTCGGCTTGCGGAAAATACACCTCTTCGACGGTCGCGGACACGAACCCGATATGAATGACGCGGTGTCTGCCGCGCGCCATCAGGAACGGCGGCTTCTCGATCGTGTCGTGCCCGATCGTCACGATGAGATCGGCGCGGTCGATCGCCTGGTGGACGTAATCGCGTTCGCTCAAGGCCGCGGTGCCGAGATAGAAATCCGACGCGCCGCCGACGGCGCCCTTGCCCATCTGGGTATTGAAGAAGGGGATGCGGACACGGCGGACGAAATCGGACAGCGCCGGCGCCAACTGCGGGCGGCTGGCGCCGGCGCCGAACATCAAGAGCGGACATTTCGCGGCCAGGATCAGGTCGGCCGCGCGCGCGATCGCTTCCCCCGAGGGAACCGGCAGCTCCGCGGCATGGGCCGGCACCAGCGCGACATCGCCCGCCTCTTCCGCGGCCACGTCCTCGGGCAGTTCGAGATGCACCGGGCCGGGACGCTCTTGGGTGGCGATACGAAACGCATTCCGCACCAGGGTCGGGATGCTCGACGCGCTCACGATCTGTTGCGACTGTTTGGTCAGCGGGCGCATCGCTGCGACAATATCGACGATCTGGAAATGCGCCTGCCGGCTTTGACGAATGGCCTTCTGGCCGGTGATCAAGACCATCGGCATGCCGCCGAGAAAGCCGTAGGCAGCACCCGTGACGAGGTTGAGCGCGCCGGGACCGAGCGTGGTGAGCGCGACGCCCGGTCTTCCCGTTAGCCGTCCATAGGTGGCGGCGAGGAAGGCGGCCGGCTGCTCATGGCGGGTCACCACCAGTTCAATGGAGGAGCGCCGCAGGCTTTCGACGACATCGAGGTTCTCCTCCCCGGGCACCCCGAAGATTCGATCGACGCCCTCGTTCTCGAGCGCCGCGACGAGAAGATCCGATCCCTTCATGTTCGGTCTCCGCTTTGGATACAGAAGCCCCAAGAAGTTCCGCATCCCCCCGCACCTGCGAAGTTTCGCTGTTCAAGCGGGAATTGCAAGCCGCGGCTCCCGGGCAAGATGACCGCGATGCGGTCATTGCGAAATGCCCGTTCGGTGGCTCCTCCTTCGACACCTCTGAATTTGATCCTGGTCAAGCGATGCCGAAGGTACGCAGCCTATAAAACATAAGCTACTTCATGGACGTCTGAGGGATGCACCCCGCAAGGTGCAGTTTTGCAACGTGTCTGACAGGCAATCCCTACCCGCCACCGCTTCGGAAATGGCGAGCCGCCAGCGCGAAATCTCCGTCTCCGAATTCTTCCTCAAGAATCGTCATCTGCTCGGTTTCGATACCCCGGCCAAGGCCCTGGTCACCGCCGTGAAGGAAGCGGTCGACAATGCGCTCGATGCCTGCGAGGAAGCCGGCATCCTCCCCGAGATCAGCGTCGAGGTCAGCGACCGTTCCGGCAAATCGCGGGTCATCGTGGAGGATAACGGCCCGGGAATTGTCGAGGGCCAGATCGCGCGCATTTTCGGCAAGCTGCTGTATGGTTCGAAATTCCACAAGCTCAGCCAGTCACGTGGCCAGCAAGGGATGGGGATCTCGGCCGCAGGGATGTACGGGCAGCTCACCGTCGGCAAGCCGCTGCACATCATCAGCCGCGTCAACGGCGAGAAGCTTGCCTCCGAAATGCATGTCTCGATCGATACCGCCAGGAACCAGCCGGACATCCACCGCAAGAAACAACTGAAATGGGACCGTCCCCACGGCACCCGGGTCGAGATGGAGATGGAGGGCCACTATCAGAAGGGGCCGCATTCGGTGGAGGTCTATCTGAAGCAGACGGCCATCGCCAATCCGCACCTTTCCATCACTTACAAGGACCCACAGGGACAGGAACTACATTTCGTCCGCAGCACCAAGAAGCTTCCGCCGCGGCCGGCGGAGATAAAGCCCCATCCCTACGGCATTGAGCTCGGCCGGCTGATCCAGATGCTGAACAACACCAAGAGCCGCACCCTGCTGGGGTTTCTGGTCGACGAGTTTTCCTGCGTCGGGAGGAAGACGGCGTTGAAGATCATCGAAATCGCCGGCACGCATTCCGACCGGAAATTGAGCGACCGCTCGCATCCCAGACACATCGCGCACGTACAGGCGGCCGCCCTGCACAAGGCCATCCAGAAAACCCGCATCATGGCGCCGCGGACGGACTGCATCGTCCCGATCGGCGAGAAGCAGCTGCTGGACGGCCTGCACAAGGAGCTGGAGGCGGATTTCTTTACCGTCACCACGCGGCCGGCCGCCGCCTACCGCGGCAACCCGTTCCAGGTGGAAGTCGCAATCGCCTACGGCCGTCCCGGCGGGGCCGGCGTCGAAGTCGATGCGACCGGGCACCTGCGCAAGAAGCAAGCCGAGGAGCCGCCTGCCGCCGAAAACCTGATCGCGCAAAAAGACGAGCCGGTTCGCCTGCTGCGGTTTGCGAACCGGGTACCGCTGCTCTACCAGCAGGCCAGCTGCGCGATCACCAAGGCTGTCACCCAGACCAACTGGCGGGGCTACGGCCTGCACCAGCCAAAAGGCTCCTTGCCGGTCGCACCGATGGCGATCCTTGTCCATGTCGCGTCCGTTTGGGTGCCTTATACGTCGGAGTCCAAGGAGGCCATCGAGCCTTATCCGGAAATCCTGAAAGAGATCAAACTGGGGCTGCAGGAGTGCGCCCGCCGCCTCGCGCATCATCTGCGCCACCAGACGCAACTGCACCAGGAATATGACCGGCGAACCTATATCGAGAAATATCTGCCGCATATCGGCGCCGCGCTGCAGGACATCCTCGCGCTCAGCAATGCCGAGCGCGACTCCACGGTGAGGAAACTCGACGACGTGCTCCATATCAGCCGCACGACGCAAAGGGCCGAGCCATGAAGAAATCCGGCGCCGACGCGACGCGCAGCGATCTCGACGACAAGACCATCGCGCTGATCGAGCAGGTTGCCGCCGAGGTGCGCGCCAGCATCGAGGGCGGCAGGCTGCCCGACATCAAGCTTCCGGTCCGCAGCCTGGACAATGTGACCTATGACGAAACGAAGGGCTATTTCGAACTTGGCGATGCGCGCAAGGTGCGCTCGCTGACGGTGAGCACCGCGCGTTCGTTCGCACAGACCCTGCGCTTGATGGCGACCTCGCGCTCAATGGTCGAGCATGACGACTTCGCCACCAAGCGCGAGGTCTATTACATCAGCAAGAACTGGGGCGACTGCCGCTTCGACGAGCAGGCCGAATCGGATGCCATCATGGATGACATCGAGGCGATGGCATCGATGCACGGGCTGTCGCGGGAACAGCTGCGCTTCTACCCGGAATCCCATGGCGGATCGGTCGCGGGCCGCCTCACCGTGGTCGACCGCAACACCGCGACCGGAGCGACGATCGAGATCGACTGCACCAATCTGGGCAGCGGGGCCTACAGCATCCCGCGCTCGGTCGAGCATCTGACATTCCGCACCGATGCCCGCTTCGTGCTCGCGATCGAAACCGGCGGCATGTTCCAGCGCCTCAACAACCACCGGTTCTGGGAGACCGCGCGCTGCATCATCGTCGAGATGGGTGGCGTCCCGACCCGCGCCACGCGGCGCTTCATCCGCCTGCTTTCCGACAAGCAGAACCTGCCGGTGTACTGTTTCGTCGATTGCGACCCCTACGGCTTTACCAATATCTACCGCACGCTCAAGGTCGGCTCCGGCAATGCGGCCCACATCAACCGTTTCCTGTGCGTGCCGCGGGCGCGTTTCCTCGGCGTCACGCCGCAGGATATCATCGACTTCGGTCTTGCGGACGCGACCCACAAACTGGAAACGACCGACATCAAGCGCGCCCAGGACGCATTGCAGAACGATCCCTTCATCAAGGCCCATCCCGAGTGGATCGCCGCCATCAAGCAATTGCTCGACATGGGTGTTCGCGCCGAGCAGCAGGCACTGGCCAAATGGGGCCTCAACTACGTGATCGACGAATATTTGCCGAAGAAGCTCGCCAATCCGAACGGCTTCCTGCCCTAGGGGCGGCCAGCGAAACTTTCCCTGTCCAAGGGAGACTTCCGCATCGGCGCAAATCCACGAAGGCGGCCGCCGACTACGGCTTTCACGTAGCGGTGATGTCGAGGGGAAACCAAGTCTTCGGCGCCGGGCACGCAGAAAGCAGCCGGCGCGCTGGTCGAAGCCCGGGTGAAAACCGGAACGACCTGCCCGGCCAGGTGATGGTGCTTGAAACCTGATACCCTGGGATGATTGGACCGGCGCTTCTACCAGATTTGGAAGAACGCGTACCAGAGTGCGCCAACGATCAATACAGCCAGGCCGGCGCTGATCGAAAGCAGCGCCGCCAGCACTGACGGGCCGGGTTCGGCCCGGCGCACTTCGGCCGGTGCTTCGATAATGATGCCGTCCTTCCTCATGATCATGACCCTCGCTAGATTTTCGGTGCCAGATCAGCGCGATCGAAGACGGGCGTCTTTTCAATATCTCCGCGCCCGGTGCCGGAAGGTGTATCCTCGGCGGAGCGCCGCATTGCCTCCGTAGCGGCGTCCAGCCCATCCTCGGTTTCGTTGGCCTGACTACCGGCGTCGTGGGGCCGGGCGGGAATCCGTTCGCCAGTTTCGGTCGTAACGGGGGCGCGATGGCTGTGCGTCATTTTGGTCTCCTTGAATAGACCAAGCAGCCCGGTCGCGTTCCGTTCCTTCCGTGCCGGCACGGCCGACAGCGGGAGGCGACAATCAACGCCGGTACGGTCAAAACGGCTCACTCACTCCTGAACGGGTCACAGCCAACATGCGTCCATGGAACCTTTTCGTCCTACCAGGCATTCGTTCACTGCAGCATTTCGCTGTGGAGAGACAGCCGCAATGTTTGGCCCATTTTATTCCGCCATGTCCCTGGCACTGGAGTCAGGCAACGTCATTGGTCTTCGAATGATGAAGATGATGTCAGGCGGCAGCGGCTCGCAGGACGAGGCGCATTTGATGGTGACCGAAAAGGTGCACGCCATGTTCGAGGCCGGTGCAAGCCTTTTGGCCGGCGGCACGGCGAGCAGCGTGGTCGATCGGTATCGAGAACACGTCGCCGCCAACGCGGAACGACTGTCACGCTGAGTCCTGGCGAGCGCGGTTGGAAAACCCGGGCGCGATGGAATACGCCGAAGCGGCGGGCGGCATTGAAGCGCAAGAGAATGCGCAAAGAGAAAACGGCCCGCCAGGCGGGCCGTTTCTGTTAGTTATGTATCGCTATTGCTCGTTTGGTCGAGCGGCTCCTTGGGATTTCGATTGCCCTTGTCGGGAGCCTGGCTCTGCTGGCCCGGTTTTTGGCCACCGCCTTGCTGCTGACCGGGTTTCTGGCCCGGCGTTTGATTCTGCTGGCCGGGCTGGTTTTGGTTCGTCATGTTGTTTCCTTTCATGGGAACATCACGACAACGGCCCAGAGTCGGCGCCGTTCCGATAAAACAAAAGCGGTAATCCGCATTGCCGCCAACATATACCGTTCAACCCGACATATTCGCGTTTGCGTCCCTCATTGACCGGTTGCGCCTCCGTGACGGCATCCATCTGAGTTCCGATATCATTCTACGAACACACAATGACCGCCCAACGAACAAGCGGGAACTGCTGTTTCGGCGCAACCATCGGCGACGCGCACCATTGGTGCGCTGTCAAACAAACAAGAGAGACCCGAAAATGGCGAATGAAAACCAGAACAGCTCGAAAAAGAACTTCGCACAACAACAGAACAGCGAACAACCGCTCGATACAGGGACGGCGTCAACCAACAGCTTCCCGGGAGGCTTTCAGGCGATCGCCACTGCCTACGGCGACTACACGAAGAAGTCGTTTGAAGACGCAAAATCCTTCGTTGAGAAGCTGTCAAGCGTGAGGTCGCTCGACAAGGCGATTGAAGTGCAAACCGAATTCGCGAAGACGGCTTACGAGACGTTTGTGACCGAGTCGAAGAAGATTGCCGCATTGTATGGCGACCTTGCCAAGCAATCCCATAATCCCTTCAGCCTTGGGCGGTAATGCAGACGCTCTTCCTCACTCACCGAAAAGGGCAGTGAGGGGACTTGCGAGCAAAGTGCCAAGGGCCGGCGCGCCGGCCCAAAGCGCTTACTTCTTTT
Source organism: Bradyrhizobium sp. (assembly GCF_017881085.1). Lineage (GTDB taxonomy): Bacteria > Pseudomonadota > Alphaproteobacteria > Rhizobiales > Xanthobacteraceae > Bradyrhizobium. The sequence continues at coordinate 4,964 of NZ_JADGRI010000036.1, read as the reverse complement.
TCCCGTCGGCATCGAACTGCTTGAGGAAGGCGACCAGGTCGTTGGTCTTTTGCTCGTCCTTCAGTCCGGCATAGATCATCTTGGTGCCCGGCACTTTCGCTTTCGGGTCCTTGATGTATTCGCGGAAGGTCGCCTCATCCCAGGTGATGCCCGAATTCTTGTTCGCATCCGAATAGGAATAGCCGGCAACACTGCCTGCCTTGCGGCCAATCACGCCGTTGAGGACCGGTCCAACCGCATTTTTCGCGCCCTCGCCGATCTGATGGCACATCTTGCAGACGCCAAAAACCTTCTCGCCCGCCGCGGCATCCTGCGCCCTGACTTCACCGGCGCCTGCGACCGCCAGCAGTACAACCAAAACTAGTCTTCGCATCCTGTGCTCCTGTGTTGGCCCCTTTTGGGAGCAGCAACTTTCATCTTGTTGGGGAAATCGGCCGATCCGACCGGCTGGCGGGCAGATCGCATCTCAAGCATTACAAACGATCAAAGTTCCATCTGCTTCGACGATGCGCGCCTGCACCTTCGGCCGGACGGCCACGATGTCCCGGATCCGCGGCAACGGCATCAGGCTGAACGCGGTCGAAAGCGCATCCGCTTCGGTGGCCGTTGGCGCGATGACGCTCACCGTGCTGTAGAGCGACGGGCTGCGGCCTGTCGCCGGATCGAACAGATGCGTAAACCGGCCCTTGGAGTCGAAACGGAATCCGGCGCCAGCCGAAGTCGCGACCGCGCGATCGACGAGGTCAATGGTTTCGGTGAGCGCGCCGGGCCTGTCGGGATCGGCGAGGCCCACCCGCCACGGCGTACCCTCCGGTCTCGTTCCGATCGCCCGTATCTCGCCCATATTGACCAGCGTCGTCGACAGGCCCGCCTTGCGTAGCCGCTCGACCGCGCGGTCCGTGGCGTAGCCCTGCGCGATGCCGTTCAGCGTGATGGCCGCGCCGCGCCTGATCAGGGCGACCCGGTCCTCGCTCACCAGCAGGCCGCTGCGCCCCACTTTGCTCAGCGCTTCAGCCAGCTTCTGCGGCGACGGCCCTTCCGGATCTGGCTTCTCTGAAGAAAAGTGATCCGCATAAAGCTGCCACAGCGGCTGCACCGTTGGATCGAAGGCGCCGTCCGTCAGACCGGCAAAATGCAGCGAAGCTTTCAGCAGCGTCACCATGTCGGCGTCTGGCGAAACAAGAATACCGGAGGGGTTGTGGGCGGAGATCGCCGAGTGGGCTCGGTACAGACTGAATTGCAGCTCCACCCGCCGCACGTCCACGACTCACTGATCGACAAGACGATCGGCCTCGGCCCGGTCGGGATGGTGGATCTCGATCGAGACTTGCGCTCCGAGTGCCGAACCGTGCCACCGCACGGCTTCGCCCGCCCGAGCCGTCCGGCCACTGGTCAGAAATGCCGATCCGGCTGCCGTCGCCGCAATGGCGATCATGCGTCGGCGCGTGATAGTGCGAGTGAGCATCGGCCGGTCCTCGTCAGTTGAGCCGCACATCGGAACGTTCGCTCTGGTCGCCGGCAGTGTCGCTGCCCAGTACATAGGCGCCCGGAATTTGCGTGAACGTCACGACCTTGCCGCCATTCGCCGCAGCGAAGCCATCGGCGGCGTCGCGATTGCCGAACGGCACAGCTTCCGCCGCGCCCATTCCGCCCTGCTTGCGGCTTTCGATCACGAAGAACGCCTTGCGCGCGTCGATCCAGTTGGTCGCGCCGGGATCTTCCCAGCTCGATGCCTGCGCCATGTCCGAGACATAGATCGCGCGGATGTCGCGGGGCTGATCGGGCATCAAGGTGAACGCCACGGTGTCGCGCACCGATGTGAACCAGAACGGATCGATCCGGCTCGCCGTGATGATCTGACCTTTCGGTCCGGGATGTTCGAGCAGGTTCATGCCGCAGAACACCCCCATCGCGTCGCTGTTGAGGGCGACCGGCGGCGGCGCGACCGAATTGGCCGCGTCCTGGTTGCATCCGGTCAGGAAGAAGATGGCGATGAAAGCGCAGACGATCCGCAAGTTCATAATTCCCTCCGCGCAAAGAACACCGTCGCAAGCCCGAGCGGTGCGGCGATCCAGACCAGCAAGCCCGCCAGCAGCGCGCCGATCCCCAGGCTTGCTGTCCCGGCCAGCCCGGCCATCCCCGAAAACTGGCTGACGTTGAACCCGGTCAGATTGGTCAGCCGATACAGATCGGTCGGATTGAGAAACAGCAGTGCCTCGAGGACGGGCGCCGAGACGATGCGCCCCTGATCGACCACGAGGATGCCGAGCAGAGCCATATCGAACACCAGCACCATCAGCAACCAAACGCCCACCGAAAGACCCGCGGCGGTGCCGCGGTCGCGCACAAGGCTGCTGATCAGATATCCGATCGCGACAAAGACCGCGCCGAGCAGGATCGATGTCCCGAGCATGGAGGCGAAGGCGTACCAGCTTGCCGCCAGCACCGAGGCGCCGGTGATGGCAAGCGCCGCCGCCGCGGCGCCGTAGCCGATGACGGTGGCGAAGGCGAGGATCAGAACATGCCCGCAGAATTTTCCGAGGATCACCTGATGGCGGCCGACGGGATAGCTGAGCAGCAGGATCATCGTGCCCCGCTCCATCTCGCCGACCACGGCGTCGTGCGAAATCAACAGCGCAATCAGCGGCAGCAGAAAGATCGTGAGACTGGACAGGCTGACGACGACCACATCGAGCGCACCGGCGCCGACATTGCCGGTCGGTGCGCTGCCGAGGAAGGTCAGGGATAGCGCCAGCGCGGCCAGCAGCAGCGTGGTGGCCAGAACCCAGCGGTTACGCAAACCTTCCTGGATCTCCTTGGCCGCGATGATGATGATGGTCCTCACGCCGCATTCTCCTGCAGGAAATGAGCATAGAGATCGTCGAGCGTCGGCGAGGCGATTTCGATGTTCCTGACGCGCGGATCACTGGCCGCGACCCGCAACAGCTCCATCTTGCGCGCTTCATCGGGCACCAGCACGACCCGACCGTGCGGGGTCGCGACGGACTCGCCGTTCATCCAGGCAGACGGAACGTCATCGGCGCCGGGTACGAGATCGAGCGAGACCCTGATCGGCAGTTGCGAAATCGAGCGCAATTCCGCCAGCGTGCCTTGCGCGACAAGAACGCCCCGATTCATGATGAGCACGTGCTCGGCGCGGCCCTCGAGTTCGTTGAGGGCGTGCGACGAGATCAGGACGGTGGCGCCGTCGTCCCGCAGTTCGTTCAGGATTTCGTAGAATGTCTGCCGCAGCGCAGGGTCGAGCCCCGTCGTCGGTTCGTCCAGCAACAGCACCCGCGGCCGCCCCAGAAGGGCCTGAGCCAGACCCAGGCGTTGCCGCATGCCCTTGGAGTAGGTTCCGACCCTGCGATCGGCGGCATCCGTCAGACCGACGCGGTCGAGCAGCGGCCATGCCGACGCGGGTTTGATCTGCTTCAGCCGCGCGTAGAACGCCAGCGTTTCGCGCCCGGTCAGGGCGGCGTTGAAGGCGACATTCTCAGGCAAATATCCGAGCTGCCGGCGCGCCGAAAATTCGCCGGCCGCCGGATCCTCGTTCAGAACACTGACCTCGCCGCGGTCGGCGCGGATCAGTCCCAGCATCAATTTGATCAGCGTGGTCTTGCCGGCGCCGTTGTGGCCGACCAGGGCACTGAGCCGTCCCGGACCGAGGTCGAACGAAACGTTGCGCAACGCCCGCACCGGGCCGTAGCTTTTTTCCACGCCGTTCACGGATACGCTAACGCTCATCTCAGGCTCCGGCTGGCTGACGGTCGCGGCGGCGGCGCGATCAAAGGATGAGTATCGACCACCCCGCCGGGGTAAAGCGCCGGAAACTGGGCCTGGGCCCAGCGCAGCACCTGCACCGCCGGACTGTTGATCAGGACTTTCGCCGCCGGCGCGGTCCACAGCACCCGATCGACCAGATCGTTGGGGCGATAGGCGGTGTCGGCGATACCGTCACCATTGAGATCGAATGCCGGATTGTCGCTCCAGTAGTTGCCGCGACCGCCCTTCGACCAGTCGAGGTCGCGCGTGCCGACATATTTCACCTGATTGCGATTGCCGACGAACGCATTGCCGGTGATCTCGTTGCCTTCCGAGCCGGCCGTGAAGTGAACCCCGATCCCGCAATGTTCGAACCAGTTGTTCCGGATCCGGTTGTGGTTGGTGTTATAGATGAAGACGCATTTTTCCGGCCCGGAGTGCTGCTCCTGGGCGGGCTTCGCATCCGGCAACATGCCGCGCTCTTCGTCGGGACCCTCGTCGCGGCTGCTCGCAATATTATCGAGCGAACCACCAGCCACCAGATTGCCGTCGATCTCGGAATAATTGGCGTAGTTGAACAGAATGCCGTAGTCGCGGTCGCGGTCCGAGATATTGTCGCGAATCACCAGCCGGGTCGAATACATGATGGCGTAACCGACATGGTTGCCGACGGAAACGTTGCCGCTCACTTCGCTGTCGTTGGTGTACATGTAATGGACCGCAAACCGCACGTGCTCGAAGCGGTTGTTGATGAAGCGATCCTTGCGGCTGGAAATCGTGAAAATGCCGTCGCGCCCGTAGCGGAAGATATTGTCGGCGATGGTGACATCGGGCGCATTCCACAACGACACGCCGTTGCCCGTCTCGTTGCGGCGCCCGCCGCGCACGCCTTCGACGATGTTGTGCTCGACCCGCGAACCGGCAGCGCCGTGGACATAGATGCCGAACAGGTTGGCTTCGAAACGGTTGTTCTCGACCACCGCGCGCTCCGCGGTCTTTTCGAGGAAAATTCCCGAATCCATGGTTTGCAGATCGTGGCCCGATCCCCGGATGGTCAATCCGCGGATCGTGACGTCGGGAGAAGTCACCGTGACAACATTGCCGGCGCCGTCGCCGACAAGCACCGCACCTGGTCGTCCGGCCAGCACGAGCCGACGATCGATCCTGATCGCGCCCTTGTACTCACCGGGGGCAAGCTC
>NZ_JADGRI010000232.1 GCF_017881085.1 Bradyrhizobium sp. | reverse complement strand
GCGGCTGCCGCGCTCGCGCGCCCACAAACAGATCAAGGAAGTCGAGCTTCCGTTCGAGGACGAGAAGTTCAGCTATCTCGCGCTGACCCGCGCCGCGGTTTCGCTGCATCCCGCCCGGGTGCTGGCGCAGCCCGTCGTCACCAAGATCGAAGTGACGGCAAAACTGTGCACGGCCGAAGGCCTCGCCATCGCAAAAATGCCGCACCGCGCCAAGGCGGGCTACGCCCGCGCCCGCCGCTGGCGTTGGGGCGACGCCGTGATGGAGCAAGACTAGGCGTGTACGCCGCGTAGCCAGCCAGCTTAACGATAGGCCTGCGTGACGAAATCGAGCGCAAAACCGTCACCATCCACGGGCGTCATGCAACCGCCGCTCCCTTCGCGGCGCGACGCCAACGCCAAATGCCGTAGACCATACCGAAACCGATGGCGAGGAGTGCCGCCAGAGATGAATGCCGTAGATAAAATGGCGCCCCGACCGAGAACGGAAACCGTCCAATCACTGGTTGATTTCTGTCGCCCACGGTAACAAGCCCGACGTATTTTCCCGGCTGTTCGAATCGATAGTCGAATGAGAAGGTTCCCATCGGGTAGATCTTCGGCGGAACGTGATAGACAGTTGCACTGTCGAGATCTTGCCCCCCGCCATCGTCCCGGATGATCCTGAGTGCTACCGGAAGATCCCTCAGCACGTCATCGATAAAATCCAGAACGACGATCGTCGCCCCTGTCGAAGGGATGTCCTCACAGAACTCCTTCCTGTACCCGTCTGCGGGTTGGTAACCGGTGAAGTGCATGACATACGGGCCGACGCGGAGCTTGCAGTAGTCCTTTTCCATGCTGAGCCCGCCATGTGCGGTCGCCTCGCCGGCGATGAATACGGCTACTAACAGCCACAGCAATCCGCCAGCGCAGCGCGCGACGTGAAGGTTCATCGCGTGCTCCACATCATTGCGCTGCCATCAGCGAACGAAAGTCGGAACGATGGTCCCGTACACGTTGGCGATATGCCGCTCGCCGTCGCTGTCGTAGAAAAACAGCAGCCCACCAAAACTGCTATCTGGATCGCGCATCAGGCTCGTCAAGCGCTCGGCCTCCCAAGCCACATCCGCGGCAACGAACTTTACGGTCCTGGTTTCGCCGGGTTGCAGGGGAGTATTCGGCTCCACCTGCAGGCCTGACTTCGGCAGCAAGTCCTTCGGATAGGCCGGGTCAACATGCGCGTTGGCAGCGGGAACCAAATGATCGACAAAGCGCAAACTGGCGCTGGTGAATTCCCCGAGCTGCAGAGGCTTGGTGTATTTGTTAGTGATCTCGATCGTGATCCGCATTGCCCGCCCTGGAACGTCGTAATTCGCCTTTGTCACTTTGAGGTCGACCGCTTGCGGCGGGACTGGCAATGGATTGACCCGCACCCGTCCGCCCTGCAGCGGGATGGTGTTTGGATATTCGTTCTCGGCCCATAGGAATCCGCCGCTCACAAGCACGATAATGCCAGCCAGCGATGCAGCGGCAACGATCCGGTCCTGGCGCGTGATCAGCGCCTCCTCGCGACCGGCCTTCAGCGCCATATAACGCGGCAGCAGGAGCGGCCGTCTTATCCACCACAGCAACCACAGGATGGCGAGGACCAACCAAAGGGCGTGCCAGCTAAATACCGTACCGAGACCCCAGTCCTCGAGATTGGCGATCTGGGTCCCGTCGAGCGTCGTAACCGGCTGCCGGAAATCGTTGAAATTTCCGGTAACGTCGATCCATTCGCCGGGGCCCGGCAGTGGCCCGGCTTTCTGGATATTGAGCATCGGATGGATGTGCCACCGGCCGGGAATGCGGCCCTTGACCACGATCTTGAAGTCATAGTCGCGGCCAAGCTGAAGACCGGTTGACTGGATCGCCGGCACGCCGTCGATATAGGATTCGACGCGCGTCATCGCCCCGCCCGGCGAGGCAAGCCCTAGAAAAATCGTGTCGGGTTTGGGCAGAATCTCGGGCCAGTCTTCGAAAATCCGGAACTTGCCGGTGATCGTGATCTCATCGTTCACCGCCGCTTTGGTCCCGGAAAACTTCACGTCGTACCAATGCACGGTACGCATCCGCAGGAACGGTTCCTGGTTGCGCTCGCCATGGGCTTGCGTGGGCATGCTGTACAGAACACTGGTCAGCAACACCGCGAGACCCAGCACGACCGTTGCCGGTCGCACCACAGGGCTTGTCGCGGTCGGCGCAGGTACGGTCTTGTCCGAAAGCCCCATCCATTTACTGAGTTTGCTTGGTACAAACGCCGTCGTGGCCAGGAGCTTGCCGATATGCCACCAGACGAAGTACATGAGGATACACATGAACCCCGAGAAGAAGGCGGAAACCACCGCGGAATGGCCACCGAATGTGCGCAGCGTGCCCCGCTCGATGATGCGCAGATATTCCGGCATGCTGCTGCGTGGATAAACATAACCGATCATATCTCCGACCGTGAGGAGCGATCCAATATGCTCAAGCGGCAAACGGTACGCAGCCAACATCGGCCAGTTTCCGGGATAGAAAAGCAGTGCGAAGAGCATGCCGCCGAAAATGCCGCTCATGATGAAATTGCCGCCGAGGAGCAGCACCAAATCGAGCGCTATGGCGCCAGGCAACATGGTCGCCGGCCAGATCAGCGAATAGGGAAACCAAGCCCAGATATGGAAGCCGTGGACCCTCACTATCCATTCGCCCAAGAGCAGCCCGACACAGCAGAGTGTGGCGCCGATGGGCAGACGGAAGTAAGTCCAAAGGATGTAGTGAACGGCCGCCGGAAAGGTGATCAACAGCACCGGGGTAAAAGTCGGCCAGAACTCCCTGTCCTTCCAGTCGTTCCAGAAATCCCAGTCGCCGATCGTCAGTTCAACATGGATGTGGTATGCTGCAACCAGCACGATAAAGATCGCAGCAGCGACCAAAAAATCGAAGGTCCGAGATACTCTCGCGGCCGCGCCTGACGGCCACACCCCACGCCAAGCAGTCTCCGTGATGTTTGCCACGTTGTCCCCCCCGGTCAGCCGCGGAATCGTTATTGGTTATTGCGGCGTTTCGTTATCGCAGCCTTTGCAGTTCCCCGCGGCCGATGCCGACCCGGCCAGAGATTGACGGATGCAAGATATTGCGTCCGGAATCCGGCCGTGGCCGCAGCGGTTGTCAGATCGTGTCAGCCAGATGCTCGGCTTCTTCCGCGCCGTAAATCTTCTTCAACAGTTCAATGATGTTCGGAGTGACCTGCATCAGCAGGCCCCCCAATGCCAAGGCCGACCAGCCGAGAACGACAAAGCCCCAATGCAGCGGGGCGATGAACAGCTCCTCCATCAGCCAGAAGGCATGCCCCCACTCGTTGAAGCCGAGATTCGGCAGAATGAGGAACGGTCCGGTCACGCCGATGACGAACGGGACCGAGATCGCTTTGGCAAACTGCGGTAATCGCGTCGTGGCGTACAGGTAAGATCCGATCCCGAGGATTATGTAGAGCGGGATGGTCAGATAGAAGAGGACGATGTGGCTAGGCGTAAAGCTGGTGTCGCGCACCACAACCTGATGCCAGGACGCGTCCTCTTCGCCGAAGAAGCTGGCGGTAAAATAGACGGCGAACACATAGCAAAGGATCCACGCAACCAGATTGAAGTACCGTTTGAGTTCGGTCTTCGGTTCTATCTTGTCGAGGTGCCGGTCGCGGGAGAACCAGAGATACGACCAAACCACGGCGGCAGCAATCGCAAGAACGGTCAACTCGGTGTACAGCAGCGTCATCCAGTATGTATCGAAGAGCGGATTGGTCGAATCCATGCCTGCGGACCAGGCGAACATTTGCTGGTAGACCCTGGCGGCCAGGTAGATCATCGCCAGACCGCCCATAACCATGAGCGTGACGCCGAGGTTCAAATACTTGTCTTTGGCCGCGTGCTCGGCTGCATCTTTGGTCGCGCGGTTGGTCGCAACAATACCGCTCGTTCCCACATCCAAAGCATGTGTCATGCGTCATTCCCTCCCATTTTTTATAGATCAGGATATGAGTCTGCTTTTATAGATCAGGATATGAGTCTGCGACACGCAACGTCAAACCTTTTGTGTCAACAAGCAATAGAAACTGACTCCCGTGAACTGTTTTCGTACGGGAAGACTGCGACGGAATGCGAGTTATTCTCAACTACAAGATGGGCGATTTCATGAGGCCGCTGCTTGAAACGCTTCTGCAAGAAATTATTGCGGCGCATCACGCGCGACGGTCACCGTGATCTGTTGAACCGTGTCCGCTATCGTCCGGTGTTGCGCATCCGACCAATAGACTCGCAACGTGTTCTTGCCGGGCTTCGCTGGCAGGTCGAACAAGAACAGATAGCGGTCCTCACCAAAGCGGACGAGCTGCTCTCGGCTCGGCATCATCGATACGTCCTGAGCATCGATGTGAAGATGCGTGCCTGGCACTGGAGCGCTCATCGTCATTTTGCTCAGGTCGGCCGGTGTCTGAAATACGATCGCAAGGCGAGTGCCTACGGTGGCACCGTTTTCCGGCATCAGTATTTTCAGGGGCGGCAACTGCGCCGGTGCCTCGCTGGCGTTCCGCATCGTGTCCCCGCCGGGATGCTGATGGTGCATTTGCTCCTTGTTGGATTGCGCGACTGACGGCGACGCGGCGAGCACCGCCAGCACCGGGAGCATCTCGAAAAAGCAGGCCCGCTTCGAAGTCATCAACGCCTCCCTCTGTTCATTGTGATTCACGACTAATGAACGTGATTGTCCGGCGCCGGCAGTATTTGTGGCTCCGTGTTGAGTTTGTCTACCTGCTGGAGGAGCCGGTCCATCGGACTCCATCCGTTGGGCTCCTCGTCGGCAACCCAGCGACCACGAATATAGCCGAACCGATCAATCAGGAATTCCATATGGTTTCTCTTCATGCCCAGGCTGCGACCATCGCCGCGGTTGACCAACGTGCGCGACAAGAGTTCGTAGCTCTCCCGGATCTCGTCGGCGCCGTCGCGAACGATGGTCGCGGAGCCGCTAACGCCGGCATCGAGCATATTGGATATCACCAAGACCACCAGGCCGCTGGTTCGCATCCGATCTAAGTCCCGATTCAATTCGCGCATGCGCGTGAGGCTGCGCTCTTGGCCAGGGTCTGGAAAGACAAGCAAGACATTCCTTTGCTCCCGAAAGTCCTTGAGCTCGCGGGCCTTGTCGTCGCCGCCGTCCAGGTAGAAGCCGGGGGCGCCCAGCCAGGGGCGCTCGGAAACGATCGAGGGCGACAGCAGGCGGGCCTGAAAGCCCTGGGAAAAAGCGCGCAAGAAATTGATCACGTCCCATCGATCTTCATCGCTCAGGACATCAGCGAATCCGGGCATGTTGCTTGGCTGAATTCCGTGCTCCAGCCACCAGTACATGTCGCCCGCCGTGTGCAGCGCGGTATGCGGTTCGCTAAGATTCGCCGGCTGCTTCGGCAGCCCCTTCGCCGCCGGCCCATCGCCAAGGCCGCCTGGGCCGTGGCACGCGGTGCATAGCCTTTCGAAATGCTTCTTTCCTTCGGAAATCGACACCGTCAAGTACGCCACCGTGGAACGGAGGTACGTGTCCGGGTAGGCCGGGACCGTCAGGGACCACAACGCTACTCCCATTCCCACCAGACCTGCGGCACTGACTGCTGCCAGCTGTGGCGCCGCCATGCTTTGCCGGTTTCCTACCAGCCAGGCTGCGGATAACGCCGCAAGCACGGCCCCGCCGACGACCCACAATGGCGTCGGCCACACGGGCCAGGTCGCGTCAATTGCGAAACGGAATGGCAGCCACCAGTAGGGCTGTTCGTGAGCCGCGGGCTTTGCCTGGGACAGCATGCCGGCAAGGCCGAGGACGACGGTCGCCAGGCCCAGTTCCAGCGATACCCAGCGCGCTGCGGCGGCGTATCGTTGGGGCGCGCGCGACACTGTCGTTACAGCCGGCAGGAAGACCCGGCGCATATGGTTGGCGACGAGCAAGATGCCCAACAGCACCGCGACCTTGCCGCAAATCAGCAAGCCGTAGCGCGTCCCCAGAAGATCGCCCTGCGTGTCTACAAAACCGGCGCCGAGCGCCACACCGGAGACGACGGTCGCGACCACGCAAACCGTCGCAAGTCTCGAAAAGCGATTGAGCGCCACAGCGGTGTAACCACAGCGCTCGGCGTTCGCGAACGGGCCGACCGTCAACACCAGCCCGATCCAGGCCGGCAAGCCGCCGATCCACGCGCTGACGGTCACCGCGTGCATGATGTGGAACGGCAGGAGCCAAGGTGCCAAGTCGTCCCCGGCGGCGTGGCCGGCCAGCGGTCCGGCCGCAGCGACAGTCATCGCCAGAATCAAGACCAGTCCGACGCCCGCGCGCTCCGATCTCGGCAGTTTCGCTTTTGGCAGAAGAAGGGTGGGTACGAGCAACATCGGCACGAGCGCAAGCTTGAGGAGGGCGACACGGCCGTACCGCGTATGAAACGCAAAGCTCTTCAACCATTCCACTTCATCAATCATCCGCTCAAGGGGCAGATCGATGATCGCGGCCGTCTGAGCGACAAAGCCCGTAACGGTCGCCAGGAAGAAAATCAACACCGCCCAGGGGAAAGTTCGGTTTGCTCGATCGCGCCACGCGCGCAGAACTGGATCCGCTGTCGGACGACCCAACAGCAGAAACGCCGCGCCGCCGATGAGCCAAGCCAGCGACAGGTACCCCGCGAGGCGAGAGAGAACCGAGACAAGCTCGGTCACGGTGACTTGGCGTCGGTCTTAACGCTGAACTGGTAGCCGTACTCGACAACGTGTCCGTCTTGCGAGAGAACACGGTAATGCACGGTAAAGACGCCTGAACCGATGGTCGCTATCGGCGCCTTGATGCATTTTGGGTCACTGCCGGCTTGCAACTTGCCCAAGAGGACGGTGGTCCCGTTCGCGTCCTCCAAGGTGACCGACGAGAACTTCACCTCGACTGCCTCATTGAAGCAAAGATCGAGCGACTGGGGAGCTTGCGTCAGCACCGAGCGACTCCCGGGCACAGACCTGACCAGCGCAGCGTGTGCACGTGCCGAGGTCGGCACTGCCAGTGCGATCAGGGCCATGATTGTCATTTCTCTCAACATGTCCTAACCCACTCCTCCCTGGTTTCCTATTTTTCGCCATCGCGTCACCGTCGACTGTCGCCGTGAAACGCGGGCTCTTTGCGGTCAGCAGTTCATCATCGCTACCGGCATCATTGCGGTCGCGCCATCGAACCATTGCACTTTCCCAAAACTTCCCTCTGAGGTGGTTGTCGAACTCAAGGGGATCCGGCGGATTGGAGAAACTGGATGATCCGGCTTCGCAAGGGGGGCCAGTCCTCGTGCGCCCCGGCTCCCTCGCAGTAGTCGGTTCGCCCACCGGGCGCACACCCCGCGAAGGTGACGCACCCGTCGTCCTGTGGCAAGGGCGGCTTGGCGGGATCGCAGGCGTTGCAGCGTGCCCACCAGAATGCCGCCTGCTTTCCCCAGCCTGGAAAATGCATGTCCCGTTTGCCGTGCATGACCATCACCGGAAGGGGCTCCGGGCATTGAAAACCTTCAAGGTCCTTCCCGGAGAAGCCGGCGGCGCTCGGGGCAATTGCCGACACGGTACCTTTGGTTTCTTTCAGAAGGGCGAGCGCGGTCGACACGGTTCCGCCGTCGGAGTGTCCCGTCGCATACACTCGGTTTGGATCGACGCACCAAGAGCTGGCAACTTCCTTGGGTACCCGCGCCAGCCCTAGTACCGTTTGCTGCGAGAGGGGGCGGCTGCCAACATAGGCTACTATGAACCCTCTGCGGGTCGCATCGGTGGTCAGGCGAGTAAGAGATTCGTTCTGTTCCGCAGAATGTCCCGCTGGTGCGTAGACCATGAGCAGGGAATGCGCATAGGTGGGATCGAGGTTTGCCGGTGCCCTCACGTTGTAATGGAAGCCGTCGCGCGACGAGAGTCCGTTAGTGGCACCTGCTGCGCCCGGCTTGTTGTCGCAATAGCCTCGGCGAGCAGCGGGCGCATACGAGAAGCTCGCGACCAAGGTCCCCTCCGGCGCTTCTGACGATCCGGAGCACGACGCCACCACAAGCACAATAGCAACGCGCATCCCGATACCAATCGGTCCCGCTGCCCCTCCGAGGCGGGCAAAGCCGGCCCCATCGTTGCTGGCGAAGATACAAACGAAGGCTGAAGAGAATGCCGCGACCCGGTTCGCGGAAGCAGCGAACCTACGCAAGTTCCCACGTTCGATCATTCTTCGTAATCTTGACGGGCGCACCAAGATCGAACACAGCGTAAGAACAGAGCGCGTCATGATTTGCCCTCACGGCCGGCTGGTTGTCGATGTGTCGACGGCGACAGCGTCACTAGCTGTTGCTGATGGGCCGATTGAGAGAACGACGACGAAAATTGCGGCCCCCGTGAACGCAACTCCAGCCCGGTAGCTAATTTGACCCCGTTGTTACATCATAATTTTCATGCGCGCTGCTATCCTAACTGCCCAAAACCGCACTGATCCAAGTCAAATACCGCGTGACGGTGGGATCGCGACCGGGCGCGCATGTCGCAGCGCCCTGCCCGCACGACGGCAAATGTCCGCTCCACGCCCCCGACTGGTGTCATTTCACGCAGCGGCTGCCGCGCTCGCGCGCCCACAAACAGATCAAGGAA
>NZ_JADGRI010000231.1 GCF_017881085.1 Bradyrhizobium sp. | reverse complement strand
GACCGGGCTTTCTTGCCACCATCATCCGCGGGAACTGCTTCCCGCGAACTTGACGCCAGCGTCGGGGCGTCAGGACCACACGACTTCGCCGTCCGCAAGCCGCATCGCCCGTCAAGCGCGCCGCACGCGTCCACCGCATCCCGCTCCGCGTTTCGTGACGTTGCGCAACGCCCCTCTGAGGAGCGGGACGGCGGCGGATATAAAGGTGATTTGCGTCTTCGGAAAATCAGAATATTTTTTCGAAAGGGGCTGGACAGAGGGGTCGATAAATCGCCCAGGTGATTTGCCCGTCGGGTCGCATTTGCCAACCACTTCCGCTGTATCCCGAGAAGCAGACATCTTCGGCGCCGGTTGGCAGGTCCGAAAAGTGCCCAAAAGGCGACATAGTACGCGGAAGAATAGGAAAGGCCCCGGACTATGCCGAGGCCTTCAAATTACCGGCGATGATTTCAGATCGGCGCTTCGCGCTTACTCAAGCGCCCATCAATTACCGAACTTATAGTTGAGCCCGACTCTTCCAATATTCTCAGTGAGCCGATGGTCGTGCGTGATCGTCGCTAAGTTTGGCGCAACATTGAGAACACTGTTGGTGCTGGTGTAAGTCGTATTTCCCAGATCGACATAAAGATATTCAGCCTTAACGCTCCATTTTGGAGCAATCATCCATTCCGCCCCTCCACCGACCGTCCATCCTGTACGGGTTGAACTCGATGACGCAGCGTTAATCGAATTGCTTGCCGGGAAGAAAGCAAAATCGGTGTAACTCACGTTTGCAACCGCCAGACCGCCCGTGGCGTAGAAAAGCAGAGGCCCGGTCGCGTAACCCAAACGGCCTCGAAACGTTGCTAGCCAGTTACTCTGCATTGTTTGAGTGAAAGGATCCGTTATGTTGACGCCGATAGGCGCAAAGTTAAGCGCGATAAATCGAGTACCGCTGAGACCCGTATAATTCAGATCTGCCTCAAGTCCCCACACGACTGCACCAGTTTGATAATTGTAACCAACCTGGCCGCCCCCGGTGAAGCCCGACGTCTTGAGTCTTCCGGACGTGCCTGCATTCAGGAATGCGGCACCCGGTGCGCCGCTAAAGCCAAACAGACTTGCCGTGTAGTCGATATCTGTATTTGCCCAAACGCCACCAACATTCAAACCAGCATAGAAACCGGTCCAGTTATAGACAGCAACAGGCGCTATAGGCGGGGCCTTGGTCGACAGGTCCGCTGCGGAAACGATCTGAGTGTTGCCAACGTATAGCGCGGATACTGCGAGAACGGCGAATGCGGAATGTTTCATTTGCTGCCCCAATAAATAAATAAATGACTCGGATGGAAATCCAGTCTGGCTCACCCTAAAATGGAAAGCTGAGGTTGAGCCTCATACGATCGTACGAGATGACTTCAATTCCGAAGCAAGTGTGGCCCGGTTGCAACATCTGCGCGCCAAATCCGCTTCGAGTGATGATGTCGCACGTAGTGTGGTCCGCGCCTCCTACGATCATAGGAGGCGCTTCGATTATCTGACAAAAGGTGATTTCATTTTCGTCAGTAATCGGATCAAATCGGCTTGCCGACGCACGCCCGACTTATCGAAGATACTGGTGACATGGGTTCGGGCGGTGGAGGACGAAATACCAAGAATGTCCGCCGCCATTGGCACGCTGCCGGCTTCGACCACCGTCTGTAGGACGCGGGTTTCCTGCGCGGTCAAGCCAAAGCGTTCGGCAAAGGCCGTGATCGTCTGGGTATCCTGCGGATCGTTACGGCTGACGAAAACAACAAGGGCAGCGCTCGCGCTGGATCCGACCGATTTCCGGCGCGCAGCGTTCAGTGGCAGCATGTGAAGAATGAATTCCCCGTGCTCGCCGCGAACCGGAATCGAGGTGCCCTTTTCCCCAAGTCTAACGTCTCCCTCGCGAGCCGAGGAAATCGCCTCGCGCAGGTTGCGGTTCGCCTGTTCGTCCGCCAGCATCAGCCGGCCGTTGACCGTCTTCAACGGCGAGCCGGCTGCGAGCATCACCTCGCCAGCGGCGTTGGCATGAGTCACCGCGGCCTCGGCGGTCAACAGGAACATCCCCGACGCCAGCGAATCTAGCGCCGCGGAATACTCCGCTGACCGGTCCTGATGATCCCGAACGACCCGTTCGATCATCACCGCCCGACGCAGATGCGGATAGAGCATCCTAACAACATCGATCGTCGCCTGATTGTACAGGCCCTGGTCCTCGTTGCGGACGTTCACAAGGGTTGTGATGGTGTTCATGGATTTTTCAACCATCAACACGGACGAGTCGATGAAGCGCTGTGGTTTTAGCCAGCCCTGATAGAACTCTGTCTTGAACAGTTCGGCATAATCCGGCCGGCTGGAACTGGCCCTGGCCTCCCCCGGCGACAGGCGCGCGACGTCATCCATGTACGGATTCAGCGAGAGGTATTTATCGGTGTACAGCTTCATCCAGTACGGATCGTAGCCGATTTCCAACTGCCACGGCGGCGTCCTGTCGTAGAGATCGTACGACCACAAGGCAGCCGTTTGGGCGTTGAGCAATTTGCAGATCCGCTCAAGTACTGCGGGCCACTCGTTGGGCGTCACGGCCGCGTCGTAAATATTTCCAACCAAACGCGAAAATTCATCAATAGGGATAATACTCATGGACAATGCTTGCCGGATTTCAGAGGAATGAACTGGACGTACTCAGTCTATTGCAGGAAATCAATTTTGCTCGCAGTTTAACATTGCATGGACGAGTTTTGGCCGAGCCCTATCAAAGCACACCGGGCCATTGGCGGCCTAGGCCAATGTCCGGTCCGGGTCCGACGTTCTGACCGTGATCCGGCCGCTTCCGCTCTACCCCGGGAACCGGCCATCGTCGGTGCCGGCTGGCAGGTCCGAAAAGTACCGGTCATCAGCCAAGTGTTATTTCTCGATCCTCGAGCACAAAAAGAAAGACCGCCTCACGGCGGTCTCTCCAAATTCCACCAGCTGCTGCCTCAATCAAGCAGCTCGCTTGAACGCCTCGCGCGCCGCCTGATTGGCACGATCGAAGGCCGCGCGCGTTTCCGTCAAAGTGGACATAAGGGCGGACCATGACTGGGACCCCATCTGGTCCAGCTGCTTCTTGAGTTTTTCCTCCGCCTCGGCGGCATCGGCCTGCATGCGCTTCACGGAGGCATCGATTTCGACCCGACGCTCGGCTGCGAATTGTTTGGCATCGCCGCCAAGCTTGTCGGCGGCTTCTCGCCATGCCTTCAGCTGGGCCGAAGCCTGAAGCTTGAATGTCGCCTGCTGCTGGTCGACTTGCTTGCTGAAGCTCTCGACGTATTTCTTGACCTCGGCCTCAAACGAGTTCCACTCAGGTTCCAGTTTTGCCTTTGCGCTGGTCCATACCGCCTCGTTGGCTCCCGTCTGCTTCGTAATGGCTTCCCTGAAGACATCACGGCTCTTGCGCAAACCAGCGAGCGCTTTGCTGGCCTTGTCGCGGGCGTCGGCTTGCATCTCACCGGCTTTCCCTTCAAGCGATATCAGCACGGCCTCCATTTCATCGAGGCGTTCTTTGGCCCAATTTACGTAGAAGTGGATATTGCTTTGCGTAGGCATTTGCTCATCTCCATGAAGTAGCGAAGGATAGCCGTGCCCCTTGGTAGATTAGCATGCCACCCCGGTCGGCTATTTTGACATGGGTCAAGATCAAACCTGATCAGCGTCAGGCTCCGCTTCGAAGGTGCCAGTACCGAAAGTGACCATTCGGCCATCGCAACTGTCGCAACAAGTCAGCGGGCAGCCTCACATCCCGGACGTGAAGTCTCGATTCGAGCGAACCTGGTCTTCTCAAGCTGTACGCAAGCGAGCGCCAGCGCGATCCACGCGCAACCGTAAAAAATCAGGTCGATGCCTATGAAAAGACCGATCACCCAAAGCCCCGAGACGGGCCATTGCGCGAGAACGAGGAGGCCGAGCAGAAGTGATGGCGCCGTCCAGTGCCTGCCAGGAGCGGCCATGGCGACTTTGCCGCTCCACGAGGTGTAACGCTGCGGCGTATCAGCGCTCCATCCAGAGCGAAGCCATCAGCGATATGACGGCAAGCAGGATGATGGTGGCGCCGTACAGATAGGCCGCTATCGAAAGCCCGATCAGCGAGACAGACAATCCTGCCGCGACCGCCGGCAGGCTGAAGGCCAGATAGGACTGGACGTAGAACGCCGAAAGCAGCCCGGCCCGCTGGTGCGGCTCCGGCGTGGGCAGCAACGCGCGAAACGTTCCCGAGAAGGTCGATCCAAACCCCGCGCCGGCGATCACGGTCCCGGCCAGCAATGCCGCGACCTGCTGCTGCTGGATTCCGAACATGGAAACCGCCACCCCCAGCGATAGCGTGCTCGTGCCCAGCAAGATCAGGCGCCGGGCCGGCCAATGCCTGAACGTCGCCACCGCAATGGCCGCGGTCAGCATCAGCGTCGACACCACGACGCCGCCGACCCATGGCGAGGCGACGCCCATCGCGGTCGCCACCACGGTCGGCATCAGCGAGAGATAAAACCCGCCGAGCGCCCAGGACGCGATGTTGGCCGGGGTTAGCCTGACCAGGACGGACCTCGACTGCGGCGGCACACTGACGTGCGGCCACAGCGACGCAAGCGCCCCGCGCTTTCGTGAACTGCTTTCGGGCATCACCCAGAGCAGCACGATCATCGCGACTGTCAGACCAAGCAGGACCTCGTAGACCCGATGCAGCGGGTCGGGTGCGAAGGTGATCAAGGCGGCCGCGCCCAGCGCGCCGGCCGTCATGCCGAGAAACGTGGTGACGCTGTTGAGCAGCGGTCCCCGCGCGCGGCTGGTATCGAGGATCGCCGCGCCCAGCGCGGTGGTGCCGACACCGACGCAAAGCCCCTGAACGGCGCGCGCCAGGATCAATTGCCCGACATCCCTCGCCTCCGCGAACAGGATCATCGCGGCTGCGTTCAGGACCAGCGCCGCAAGGATCACCGGCCGGCGACCGACGTAATCGGACAATCGGCCGACCGTCAGCAGGGCAGTCAGGAGACTGACGACGTAGGTCGCGAACACGACCGTGATCCAGAACGGCGTCAGATGCATCGACGCCTGGTAGAGCCGGTAGAGCGGCGTCACCGCGCTGCTGCTCGCCGCGATCAGCATGGCGCCAGCGAAACTGAACAGCGTCATGGCCGCGGGCGAAAGGGCGCGGGCCGAGGCCCGGGTTCCCGCGGAAAGCGCTTCGGCGGGGACGCCGGACGGCGGATTGGCCGGGCAAGCTTGCATGTGGGGCTCCTAAAGCTAATATATAGCCTTAGCCATATAGGACCTTGCGACCTTAAAGCAAATTATTTGCGTTAAGGCCGTCCCTCGTTTTGGCATGGCAAGGTTGCATGGAGCAGACGCGTGGCGGTCAGGGAACGCATTCGGGTGGGGGGACGGAGCGCTCGAATCCAGACCGCCGTGCATGAGGCGGTGAAACGTCTGGCTACCGAAAACAACCGGGATGAACTCACGGTGCCGCAAATTGCCGCCGAGGCCGGGGTGACGCCGTCGACGATCTACCGGCGGTGGGGCGACCTCTCCGCGCTGCTGGCGGATGTCGCCGTCGAGCGGTTGCGGCCAATCGCCGATCCCGAAGACACCGGCGCGGTGGCGTCGGACCTGCGGCTGTTCATCGAACAATTCATGGAAGAGATGTCGTCGCCGGTCGGCCGGGCCCTGATGAGGGATGTGTTTTCCTCGGAGGAGGCCTACCCGTGCCAGTGCGCGGGTTTTACCCGCGAACACCTGACGACGATCGTTTCGCGGGCGAGGGCGCGCGATGAGGCGGCTTTCGATATCGACCAGGTGCTCGACCATGTGGTGGCGCCGATCATCTATCACATCCTGTACGGCGATCGGGAACTGACGCTGGACTACTGCCATGCGCTGCTGGATCGGGTTCAATCGCGGCCAACGGCAGCAGCGCCGCCGGCGCCAGCCGGTCCCGCCGCCGCACAGCGCGCTCCCAGGGAAAAGGCCGGACGTGGCTCCGTTCGAGCGCCTCGCGTTGTGCCGCCAAAGACACGGGTGGGGCGCAAATCGGCGAACTCGAAGTCGCCGGGCCGCCGTTAGGCCTCAAGCGTTCTTGCAGTGCATGTTCAGCTTCCCGGCGCGCTCTTGCCTCGGATCAGGTCCGACGCCTTGTCGGCGATCATCATGGTCGAGGCGTTGAGATTGGCCGAGATCATCCGCGGCATGATCGAGGCATCGATCACGCGCAGACCGTGCAACCCGTGCACGCGCAGCTGGTCGTCGACCACGGCCCATTTGGCGTCGGCCGGGCCCATGCGGCAGGTGCAGCCGGGATGGAACGTCGTGGTGCCGCGCTGGGTCGCCGCGGCGAGAAATTCGTCGTCGGTCTGCACGCCGGGTCCGGGAAAATCCTCGTGGGCGTAATAGGGCGCGAGCGGCGCGGACTTAAGCAGCCGCCGCGCCAGCTTCATGCCGGCAACGATGACGCGGCGGTCGAGTTCGGCGGTGAGATAATTGGTCTGGATGATCGGCGGCGCAAAAGGGTCCGCCGAGCGCAGACGGACATAACCGCGGCTCTCGGGGCGCTGCTGCCAGGAGGCGACCGTCATGCCCGGCTCGTCCTCGAGCTGGCCCTGCACGCCCTCCTTGTAGCTCGCGGGTGTGAAGGTCAGCTGCAGGTCGGAGCTCTCGGTGGTCTCGCCGGAATGCCAGAAGCAATAGACCATGGTCGGCGACAGCGACAGCAGCCCGCGCCGCGTGGTCGCCCATTTCAGCGCCTCGACCCACAGGCTCAATCCGCGCCTGAGTTCGTTGATGGTCTTGATGTTCTTGACCCGCGCCACCGTTCGCGGCGCGTAATGGTCCTGCAGTCCCTCGCCGACGCCTGTGAGAGCGTGCCGCACCTCGATGCCGTGCGAAGCCAGCAGGTCGGGGGACCCTATGCCCGACAATTGCAGCAGCTGCGGGGAGTTGTAGGTACCGCCTGCGAGAATCACTTCCTTGTTGGCGCGCACTTCGAACGGCGTGCCGCCCTTACCGCCCTTGACGTAGCGCACGCCGACCGCGCGCTTGCCTTCGAAGATGATGTTGGTGGCGTGCGCGTGGGTGTGCACATGCACATTCGGCCGCTTCCGCGCCGGATGCAAAAACGCGGTCGCCGCACTGACGCGCCGGCCGTTCTGAATGGTGCGCTGGGCGTAGGATACGCCCTCCTGGATCGCGCCGTTGTAATCGGGGTTTTTGGGAATGCCGAGGCTGATCGCGCCCGCCATGAACGCCTCGCACAGCGGATCCTGCCAGTCCATGGTGGTGACGGTCAGGTTGCCGTCGCGGCCGCGATACTCATCCTCGCCCTCGCCGACCCGCCGCTCCAGCCGCTTGAAATAGGGCAGCACATCCGGATAGCCCCAGCCGCGATTGCCGAGTTGCGCCCAGGTGTCGAAATCCTGGCGCTGGCCGCGGTTGTAGATGTGGCCGTTGATCGAGGACGAGCCGCCGAGCGTCTTGCCGCGCGGCGCGTAGATGCTGCGGCCGCCGGTCCAGGGCCCCGGCTCCTGCTGGTAGGCCCAGTTGATGCTCTTCATGTGAAACGTCTTGATGAAGCCCGCCGGCAGATGGATGTAGGGATGCCAATCCCTGGGGCCGGCTTCGAGCACGCAAACGGTGGTGCCGGGGTCTTCGCTCAGCCGGTTGGTCAGCACCGAGCCGGCGGAGCCCGCGCCCACGATCACGTAATCGAATGTATCCATCGCTTCCGCCCCTGGCGTCTTTACTCTTGACGCGTTTTCTTCACGCGAACCGGCACCCACTTCGCTCGAAAACGCTATGCACGCGGCTTCTCGTTCAACTGATAGGTCAGATGCGCTTTCACCGTGGGCCACTCGCCGGCGATGATGCTGTAGACCACGGTATCGCGCAGCGTGCCGTTCGGCGCAATCTGATGGCTGCGCAGGATGCCGTCGAGTTTGGCGCCCAGCCGCTCGATGCCGCGCCGGCTCTGGTGGTTGAAAAAATGCGTGCGGAATTCGACCGCGATGCAATCGAGCTTTTCGAAGGCGTGGGTCAGCAGCAGCAGCTTGCACTGGGTATTGAGCCCGCTGCGCTGCACGCGCCTGGCGTACCAGGTCGAGCCGATCTCGACCCGCCGGTTCGGCGCATCGACGTTCATATAGGTCGACATGCCCGCGATCCTGCCGTCGGCATCGAACACCGTGAACGGCAGCATGGTGCCCGCCGCCTGCAATCCAAGCCGGCGATCGATCTCCTTGCCCATGCCTTCGGGCGTGGGCACGGAGGTATACCAGAGCTTCCACAGCTCGCCGTCCTTCACGGCTTCCGTCAGCCCACCGACATGATCGTGCGACAGGGGTTTGAGCTGCGCATGCGGACCGCTCAGCGTCACCGGTTCAAGCCAGGGCATTTTGTACTCCGCTTTCAAAATCCGCCATTCCAAGGAGTGCAGCGATCCCGTCTCCGTCATTCCGGGATGGTGCGTCAGCACCAGACCCGGAATCTCGAGATTCTCCGATCTGCAATTGCACATCGTAGTCCGATGCTTCGCATCGCCCCGGAATGACGGCTTCGAAAGCGCGTTGTGGCCCGATGGATTGCTTCGCTTCGCACGCAATGACGAAGGTTGTGGTCACGTCCGCTGCCATCACTTGTTCAGAAAATTCAGCGGCAGGCCTGATCTCGCCCAGTCCATCGCGATCAGCTCGCCC
>NZ_JADGRI010000035.1 GCF_017881085.1 Bradyrhizobium sp. | reverse complement strand
CCGGGCGGGACGCTGGATTTGCCGTGGCCGCGACGGTCGTAGCGGATCACGCGGAACAGCTGGGTGAGCGCCTTCATCTGCGGCTCCCACATCTGCAAGGTACAGCCCAGCGAATTCGACAGCATCAGGGTCGGTCCGCCGTCGCGGCCTTCGACCGATACGTTGAGCAGGCAACCGTCGGCATCGATCATCGGCATGAGCTTTGAACCTTCCCATCATGCGCGGACCAGGCGTCTTCGCGCCAGAGGTCCGCATCCATCCAGAACAGAGTCTATTCAGGAGGATGGATTGCCGGGTCAAGCCCGGCAACGACGTTTCGGGGGAGAACCGCCGGTTTCCATCGGCTTATTTGCGCGCCCAAAGCGCCGGCGCCGGCCTGCTGCGCTGCGAATATGCATCGCTCATCCCCCATCCGTCCCCTTCCTTTTGGGCCACGCGTGCTTTACTTGGGGGCAACAGAAGAGCAATCCGGGAGGCACCCCAATGGCCATGACGATGAATGGTGAGGTTCAGCTTGCAGCACCGCGCGAGGCGGTGTGGGCCAAACTGAACGATCCGGAAGTGCTAAAGGCCTGCATCCCCGGCTGCGAGGAGCTGGAAAGGACCGAGGACAACGGCTTCCGCGCCGTCGCCAAGATGAAGGTCGGGCCGGTATCGGCGCGCTTCAAGGGGCGCGTGACGCTGAGCGATCTCGATCCGCCCAATGGCTACAAGATATCGGGCGAAGGCGAGGGCGGTGTCGCCGGCTTCGCCAAGGGCGGCGCTGCCGTGGCGCTGGCCGACAAGGATGGCGGCACGCTGCTGACCTACAACGTCGAGGCGCAGATCGGCGGCAAGCTGGCCCAGCTCGGGCAGCGGCTGATCAACGGTTCGGCCAAGAAACTGGCCGACGAGTTTTTCGCGAATTTCGCCAAGGCGGTGCAAGGCTGATCTTGAGGCTAGCCTTCCAAAAGGCTAGTCCCGCCAAGGGCCCCGGAGGCCATATCCGGCCATGCCGAAGGTGAGGTTGCTCATTACCGGGATGGCCCATATTATGACCCTGCAACGATTTAAATGACTGTGTTGCCGTGCAATGCGGCAGTGCAGATGAAGAGAGTGCTGAATGGCCAAGATTTCCCTGATTGTGAACGGTAATCCCGTCAACGCCAATGTCGACCCCCGCACCCTCCTGGTGCAGTTCCTGCGCGAGAATCTGCGGCTGACCGGTACCCATGTGGGTTGCGACACCTCGCAATGCGGCGCCTGCGTCGTGCATCTCGACGGCAAGGCGGTGAAGTCCTGCACCACGCTCGCGGTCATGGCTGACGGCCACGAAGTCCGGACCATCGAGGGGCTGGCTGCCGACGGCGCGCCGCTGCATCCGATGCAGGAGGCGTTCCGCGAGCATCATGGCCTGCAGTGCGGCTTCTGCACCCCCGGCATGATCATGACCGCGGTCGATATCGTCCACCGCAAGGGTCATGAACTCTCCGACCACACCATCCGGGAAGAGCTCGAAGGCAATCTCTGCCGCTGCACCGGATACCAGAACATCGTTGAATCGATTGCGGCCGGCGCCAAGGCGATGGCGAACTCCGATCTCGCGTAACTGATATCAGCGCACGGCGATCAAGGATTATTCATGTACGAATTCAAATACCATCGTCCGGCGACCGTGCGGCAGGCCGCCAATCTCCTGATCAAGAATGAAGACGCCAAGGTGATCGCCGGCGGCCACACCCTGCTGCCGGTCATGAAGCAGCGGCTCGCGAGCCCCCCGCATCTGGTCGATCTCTCCCATATCGAGGGGCTGGACGGTATCGAGATGAAGGGCCGTTCGCTCGTCATCGGCGCCACCGCGACCCACCACGCCGTCGCGACCTCGCCCATCGTCGGCGAGGCGATCCCGGCTTTGGCCGAACTCGCCGGCCTGATTGGCGATCCCGCGGTGCGCCACAAGGGCACGATCGGCGGCTCGCTCGCCAACAACGACCCCACCGCCGATTATCCCGCGGCGTGTCTTGCGCTCGGCGCCACCATCGTCACCAACAAGCGCCGCCTGAAGCCGGAAGAATTCTTCCAGGGGCTGTTCACGACCTCGCTGGAGAGCGACGAGATCATCACCAAGGTGATGTTCCCGCTGCCGAAGAAGGCGGCTTACGTGAAATTCCGCAACCAGGCCTCGCGCTACGCGCTGGTCGGGGTGTTCGTCGCCAAGCGTCCGGCGGACGTACGCGTCGCCGTCACCGGGGCCGGCTCCGAAGGCGTGTTTCGTATCGCTTCTTTCGAGGATGCCTTGAAGAAGCGCTTTTCGCCGAAGGCGCTCGACGGTTTGACGGTGCCCGCGGAAGGCCTGAACAGCGACCTGCACGGCAGTGCGGAATATCGCGCGCATCTGATCGCCGTGCTGGCGCGCCGCGCCGTCGAAGCCGCGACTGCCAAAGCCTGACATTGCCGGTTTCTGCTGTATCAAGATTGGTTCTGCCATGACCGCATCGGCGCTGCCCAATTCCGTCGATGCGATGCTGGAGCTTCTCGGCTCGCGCGGCTATCTCGCCGAGCGTTCGCTGGCGACCGTCACCTATCTGGCGCTGCGCATGGGCCGGCCCCTGTTTCTCGAGGGCGAGGCCGGCGTCGGCAAGACCGAAATCGCAAAAGTGCTGTCGGCGGCGCTGGGGCGCAAGCTGATCCGGCTGCAATGCTACGAGGGGCTGGACGTCGCATCCGCGGTCTATGAGTGGAACAGTGCCGCACAGATGATCGCGATCCGGCTTGCGGAAGCGGCCGGCGATACCGACCGCGAGCAGCTGTCGTCAGACATTTTCGCCGAACGCTATCTGATCAAGCGGCCGCTGCTGCA
Organism: Bradyrhizobium sp.; assembly: GCF_017881085.1. GTDB lineage: Bacteria > Pseudomonadota > Alphaproteobacteria > Rhizobiales > Xanthobacteraceae > Bradyrhizobium. The sequence goes on along the minus strand of NZ_JADGRI010000035.1, from coordinate 22,940 downwards.
GGCACTGGAACCGGACGTTGCCGGCGCGCCGGTGCTGCTGATCGACGAACTCGACCGCGCCGACGAGGCGTTCGAGGCTTTTCTCTTGGAAATTCTCAGCGATTTCCAGGTGACGATCCCCGAACTCGGCACCGTGAAGGCGCCGCATCCGCCGATCGTCATCATCACCTCGAACCGCACCCGCGAGATCCACGACGCGCTGAAGCGCCGCTGTCTCTATCACTGGGTCGACTATCCCAATGCCGAGCGCGAGCTCGCGATCGTCAAGTCGCGCGTGCCCGGGATCTCCGCGAAACTGTCGCAGCAGGTGGTCAAGTTCGTGCAGGTGCTGCGCGATCAGGATTTTTACAAGTCGCCCGGCGTCGCCGAGACGCTCGACTGGGCCACCGCGCTCACCGAACTCGACGCCCGCTCGCTGACGCCGCAGGTCGTGGGCGATACGCTCGGCGCGCTGTTGAAATACCAGGACGACATTGCGCGGATGCAGGGCGACACCCTGCAGAAGGTTTTGAAAGAGGCGACAAGCGAGGATTAGCTCGCGTCGTAACAATAGCGTCGTCATTCCGGGGCGCGCGAAGCGTGAACCCGGAATCCATAACCACGATCGGGAGTATGGATTCCGGACTCGCGCATCCAAGTCGGCTGTTGCCGACTTGGACATTGATATTGCCGAACTCGGGTAAACCCGAGTTCGGTGGCGCGCCTCGGAATGACGACCGTGGGACATGGACCAACGATGGCCATCAATCATCTCTCGCCCCCGACGGGCCAAATGGCCGACAATGTCATCGGCTTTGCCCGCGCGCTCCGGGCCGCCGGGATTCCGGTCGGGCCGGGCGCCATCATCGATGCCATGAACGCGCTGCAGGTGATCGACATCGGCAAACGCGCCGACGTCTTCACCGCGCTGGAGGCGATCTTCGTCAAGCGTCACGAGCACGCTCTGATCTTCGCGCAGGCCTTCGACCTGTTCTTCCGCGCCGCCGAGGAGTGGAAGCACATGCTGGATTCGGTGCCGCTGCCGGAGCACGCCAAGAAAAAGCCGCCGCCGGCCTCGCGCCGGGTCCAGGAGGCGCTGACGCAGCCGCAGATGACCGAGATGCCGCAGGCCCAGGAGCAGGAGCTCAGGCTGTCGGTATCCGACAAGGAAGTGCTGCAGAAAAAGGATTTCGCGCAGATGAGCGCGGCCGAGATCGCGCAAGTGACCCGCGCCATCGAGAAGATGAGACTGCCGCAGGCCGAATTGCGCACCCGCCGCTACCAGCCGGACGCGCGGGGCTTGCGGATCGACATGCGCCGCACGCTGCGCGGCAGTCTTCGCACCGGTGGCGACATCATCGACATCCACCGGCTCGGGCGGATCGAGAAGCCGGCGCCGATCGTGGCGCTTTTGGATATCTCGGGATCGATGAGCGAATATACCAGGCTGTTCCTGCATTTCCTGCATGCCATCACCGATGCGCGCAAGCGCGTCTCGGTGTTCCTGTTCGGCACCCGCCTGACCAATGTGACGCGCAGCTTGCGGGCGCGGGATCCCGACGAGGCGCTGGCGAGCTGCTCGTCGTCGGTGGAGGACTGGGCCGGCGGCACCCGCATCGGCACCTCGCTGCACAGCTTCAACAAATTGTGGGGCCGGCGGGTGCTGGGCCAGGGCGCGATCGTGCTTCTGATCTCCGATGGGCTGGAGCGCGAGGCCGACGCCAAGCTGGCGTTCGAGATGGACCGGCTGCATAGGTCGTGCCGGCGCCTGATCTGGCTCAACCCGCTGTTGCGCTATGACGGCTTCGAGGCCAAGGCGCAGGGCATCAAAATGATGCTGCCGCACGTTGACGAATTCCGCCCGGTACATAATTTGAGTTCGATCGAGGGGCTGATCGCGGCGCTGTCCTCGGTGCCGCCGGTGCACCACCGCAGCCTGATCCGGTCTGCAGCTTGAAAGAGGCTCCCATGCTCAATCGCGACGAAGACATCCTGAAGGCCGCCGAGGACTGGCAGAAGGCCGGCCACGGCGTCGCGCTCGCCACCGTGGTCGAGACCTGGGGCTCGGCGCCGCGTCCGGCGGGCTCGAGCCTCGTCATCAACGACGACGGCACGTTCCTGGGATCGGTGTCCGGCGGCTGCGTCGAGGGCGCTGTCGTCACCGAAGCCCTGGACGTGATTGCCAGCGGCAAGCCCAAGATGCTCGAATTCGGCGTCGCGGACGAGACCGCCTGGAATGTCGGCCTGTCCTGCGGCGGCACCATCCGCGTGTTCGTCGAGAAGGTGGGCCAGTCGTGAAACTCCAGACGCTGCACCAGCTCAATGCCGAGCGCGCCGCGCGCCGGCCGGTCATTCTCGTTACCGACACCGAAAGCGGTGAGCAGCGGCTGGTCAAGGCCGCCGACTTCGGCGCCGATCCCCTGCGCGCGGAGCTGGCAAAACAATTGCGCATGGGCAAGAGCGGCATGATCGAGGCCGGCGGCAAGAAGCTGTTTCTCAATGTCTATGCGCCGACCGCCAAACTCGTGATCGTCGGCGCGGTGCATATCAGCCAGGCTTTGGCGCCGCTGGCGCGATCGCTGGACTACGACGTGACGGTGGTGGATCCGCGCACGGCCTTTGCGAGCCCCGAGCGGTTTCCCGACGTGCCGCTGATCGCCGAATGGCCCGACGTGGCGCTGCCGCCGCTCAATATCGATCACTACACGGCGTTCGTCGCGCTGACGCATGATCCGAAAATTGACGATCCGGCGCTGCTGCACGCTTTCGAGCGCGACTGTTTCTATATCGGCGCGCTGGGGTCGCGAAAAACCCACGCCAAGCGCGGCGAGCGCCTGAGGGCGCAAGGCGCGCGGGATAGCGACATCTCCCGCATTCACGCGCCGATAGGCTTGCCGATCGGCGCGGTGTCGCCGTCGGAGATCGCGGTTGCCATCATGGCCGAGATCACCGCGCAGCTGCGGCTGCCGAAAGAGGCCAAAGAGGCCGCGGCATGAAGTTCGGCCCCGCCAGTCCGATGGAGGCGATCGGCGGGGTTACCGTCCATACGCTGCGTCAGGGACCGCTGGTGCTGAAGAAAGGCACCACGATCGGTCACGCCGAGGTCGAGGCGCTGACCCGGGCGGGCGTCAAGGAAATCGTGGTGGTGCGGCTGGAGGACGGTGATGTCTCCGAGGACGTCGCCGCCGCCAGCATCGCGCAGGCCGTCGCCGGCGAGGGCGTCAATGTCGAACGCGCCTTTACCGGCCGCGCCAATCTGTTTGCGGCCAAGGCGGGCGTGCTGGTTGTGGACCGCGCCAAGGTCGACCAGATCAACGGCGTCGACGAGGCCATCACGTTTGCGACGCTGGCCGCGTTCAAGCCCGTGGTCGAAGGCGAGATGGTTGCGACCGTCAAACTCATTCCGTTCGGAGTTGAAGCGAAACTGCGCGACGCCGCGGTCAGGGCTGCCAGCGGCGGCGCGCTGCGGATCGCGCCCTATGTCATCAAGCGCGTCGGGGTGGTCTCGACCCTGCTGCCGGGGCTGGCGCCGAAGGTGGTGGAGAAGACCCTGCGGGTCACCGCGGAACGGCTGGCGCCCGCCGGCGCCGCGATTCTGGCCGAGCGCCGCGTGCCGCATGACGAGACGGCACTGAAGGCCGCAATCAAGGAATTGCTCGCCCTGGGCGCGGAACTGGTGATCGTGTTCGGAGCTTCGGCGATCGCCGACCGGCGCGACGTGATTCCGGCGGCGATCTCCGGCATCGGCGGCGCCATCGAGCATTTCGGTATGCCGGTCGATCCCGGCAATCTCTTGCTGATCGGCAGCGCCGGCGGCGTGCCGGTGCTGGGCGCGCCGGGCTGCGCGCGCTCGCCGGTCGAAAACGGGTTCGACTGGGTGCTGATGCGGCTGCTGGCCGGGCTGAAAGTGACGCGCGCCGAACTTACCGGCATGGGCGTCGGCGGGCTGCTGATGGAAATCGTGACGCGGCCGCAGCCGCGCGAAAGCTTAGCCGCCGACGACAACCGCAACGTCGCCGCGGTCATTCTCGCGGCGGGACGTTCGACCCGGATGGGCGGCCCCAACAAGCTCTTGGCCGAACTCGGCGGCAAGCCGCTGGTGCGGATCGTGACCGAGCAGGCGCTGGCCTCGAAAGCCCAATGCGTGATCGTCGTCACCGGCCATCAGGCCGACGAGGTGCGGACAGCCCTGCGCGGACTAAAAGTGACCTTCGCGCATAATCCGGATTTCGCCGAGGGTCTCGCCGGCTCGGTCAAGGCCGGCATCGCGGCGGTGCCTCAAACGGCCGACGGCGCGGTGATCTGTCTCGGCGACATGCCGCTGATATCCGCGGATCTGATCGACCGGCTGGTCGAGACCTTTGCGCCGGACCGCGGCAATTTGATCGTGGTGCCCTCCAGCGACGGCCGGCGCGGCAATCCGGTGTTGTGGTCGCGCCGCTTCTTCAACGAATTGATGACGCTTGACGGCGACATCGGCGCCCGCCATCTGATCGCCAAGCACAGCGAGGCGGTGGCGGAAGTCCCGGTCGAAGGCCACGGCGCGTTTCTGGACATCGACACGCCGCAGGCGCTCGAGGCGGCGCGGCTGGCGTAGTTGTTACGCACGCCAGCTTTCAATCTCCCGTTCACCAAGTTGAAACGTCCTCTCCCTTAAATTCGCGCCGACTCGGCCTCGGGGGAGGGGATTTTGATCGTTTCGACTGCCGTCGCGCAACGCCGCGCGTTGCTTGTATTTGCACTGACGTTGGCGATCGCCGGCACGCGATTCGTGACTCAAACCTGGGCGGCGGGTGCCTTCGCGGTGGGCAAATGCGGCGCCTACGGCCAGGCCTTTGACTATCCGGCCGAGAACGCGGCACGCGAGGCCGCGCTCAGGCAGTGCAGGGGCGGCGGCTGCACCGCGGTGACCATGAAGCGGGCCTGCGCCGCGCTTGCGATCGACATGACCAACCCCTGCGGGGCCCACGGCTACGCGGTCAAGCCGCACATTTCGAGCACGCTCAACGAAGCGACGAAAAAATGCTACCAATTCGGCGGGAAGGAATGCGTGATCCGCGCCTGGGCCTGCGACGCCAAGGGGTAGATTCTATCTTCATCCAGGTCTTATCGTCATTCCGGGACGCATCGAAGGCGCGAACCTCGGATGTGCTGTTGCACATCGGGCAATCTCGAGCCAATAACTTCTGGATTCCGGGTCTGGTCCTGCGGACCATCCCGGAATGACGGGAAAACCAATCATGCAATTCGACACCAAGATCGCGGTCGTGATCCGGACCGACCTCGAAGCGTGGCAGAAGCTCAACGTCGCGTCGTTCCTGACCTCAGGGATTGCCGCCGCATTCCCCGAATGCATCGGGGAGCCTTACGAGGACCGATCGGGCACAAAATATCTGTCGCTGATCGGCCAGCCCATTCTGATCTACGGCGCCGACCGCCCGGCGCTGACCCGCGCGCTCGAGCGCGCGCTGGCGCGCAACGTCACGCCCGCGGTCTATACTGAGGACATGTTCAAGACCACGCATGACGCCGCCAACCGCGAGGCGGTGAAGACGGTGATGCGCGCCGATCTCAATCTGGTCGGCCTGGCCATGCGCGCCGAGCGCAAGGCGATAGACAAGATCGTCGACGGTCTGAAGTTTCACGCTTGACTGTCAGAGTTTTTCAGTTTTACGACAGATCGATCCGCGATACGCTGTCGGAAGAGATGATCCAGCGAAGCAGGATACCATGACGAATTTTGCACCGGTTTCGGGCCTTGTCGGCGGGGTTTTTATCGGCCTCGCGGCGATCATTCTGATGCTCACCATCGGCCGCATCGCCGGCGTGTGCGGTATCGCCCTGAACGCCATGACCGCGCGCGACGCGGCGGGCAGGCCATGGCGTTTGCTCTTCATCTTGGGGTTGCCTCTGGGCGCGCTGCTCGTCACGGCGATCGGCCTGAAGGATTGGAGCGGCGTGAGTTTTGCGGCGACCATGCCGACCACGGTCCTCGCAGGTTTCATCGTCGGCTTTGGATCGATCGTCGGGTCGGGCTGCACCAGCGGTCACGGCATTTGCGGCCTTGCCCGGTTTTCGATGCGTTCCGTCGTTGCAACGCTGACTTTCATGGCTACCGGCGCGGCAACCGTTTTCATTATCCGCCATATGATTTAGGCATCCGACATGTCGCTGATTTACTCGCTTTTGGCTGGAGTCATATTCGGTGCCGGGCTCACCGTTTCCGACATGGTGAATCCGGCGCGGGTTTTGAAATTCCTGGATGTCGCAGGAAGTTGGGACCCGACCCTGATATTTGTGATGGCGGGTGCTCTCGCCGTTACGACACTGGGCTACAAATGGATTTTTCGCCGTAGCGCGCCCGTAGCCGACGACAGATTTCACCTGCCGACCCGGCAGCAGATCGACCTGCCGCTTGTCGGTGGCTCGGCGCTGTTTGGGGTGGGGTGGGGCCTCGCAGGCATCTGCCCGGGCCCAGCCTTTGCCGATCTTGTGACATTGCAACCCAAAGTCCTGCTGTTTGTCGCAGCCATGCTGGTCGGGATGATTGCAGCGAACGTCCTGCGAGGCAGGGTTTTTGCGATGAAGGCCCTGCGGCAATCCTAGCACCTCGGACGTCCCGCGCCGATCTCATCGGGGCTCCGCCCCAAGCGCAAGATCGGTAGGTCTCCAGCTCCGCCGTCTTGCCCGGCCTTGTGCCGGGCATCCACGTCTTTGCGATAGTGCAAGAAAGTCGTGGCTGGCCGGGACAAGCCCGGCCAGCCATGACGAAATCAATGCGCATCCCCTCAGGTTGAAATAACGCTGATGTGAAACTTCGGCTGCCGTCCGCCAATTGACAATGACTGACTAGTCAGTCACATTAAATCCATGTCCAACTCCCGACCAACGCCCCCGGAAGGCACCTCCTCAAAGCCGGGCCATCGCCGGCGCGGGGAGACCGCTGCCCCGGCCGAGGCAGTGAAGCCGGCTTTGCCGATGGCGCCGCCGTCCGAGCCGCCGTCCGAGCCGCTATCCGGTCGCGCCGCGCGCGCGGCAGAGCGGCGGCAGGCCATCATCGACGCGGCGCTGGACGAGTTCATTGCGCGCGGATTCACCGCGACGCGGCTGGACGACGTCGCCAAGCGGGCCGGCGTCGCCAAGGGCACGATCTACCTGCACTTCAAGGACAAGGAATCGATGTTCGAGGAGCTGATCCGCACCGCCTTGGTGCCGCTGATTGGCCGGTTGCACGCGCCGCCGCCGATCGGCGGATCGGTTCGCGACGCGGTCGAGGGTTTCGCCCGGACCTTCATCCAGGAGGTCGCATCCACACGGCGCGGCGACATCGTGCGGCTGATCGTGGCGGAGGGGCCGCGGTTTCCCGCCATCGCCGATTTCTACTATCGCGAAGTGGTGTCGCGGGGTCTCGCCGCCATGCGCGCGCTGATCGAACTCGGCGTCGCGCGCGGCGAAATTGCGCACAAGGAGCTGGCGCGCTTTCCGCAGATCCTGGTAGCGCCCGCGCTGATCGCCGTGATCTGGCAAAGCCTGTTCGCTAGACACGCGCCACTGGACGCAACCGAGATGCTGCGCGTCCATCTCGATCTGATCTTTGGCGAGCGGAGGACGACATGACTTCGTCGCGATCGACATGGAAGATTCTGGCAGCGTTTGCGCTGGCGGCCATGCTCGCCGGCTGCAACCAGCCCAGAGATCCCGGCCATCAGGGCTGGGTCGAAGCCGACATGATTTTCGTCAGCCCCGATGAATCCGGACGCGTGACCAAGCTTAGCGTCCGCGAGGGCGACGAGGTCAAGTCCGGCATGCAGCTCTATTCTGTCGACGACGATCTGCAGCAGGCCGACCTGAACCAGAACAAGGCGACGCTGGCCAACGCGCAGCAAAGCTATGACCGCGCAGCCTCCCTGAGCAAGACCGGCTCCGGCACCCAGGCCACGCTCGATTCCGCGGTCTCCGCGCTGCGCGTCGCCGAAGCCCGCGTCAACACCTCGCAGACGCGGCTGGCGCGCCGCGTCGGCTTTGCCCCGGTCGACGGCACCGTGCAGCAGATCTATTTTCGCGAAGGCGAGACCGTGCCGGCGCAGCGGCCGGTGCTGTCGATCATGCCGCCCGGCAACATGAAGATCCGGTTTTATGTGCCGGAGACGGAGTTGCCGAAGCTGGCGATCGGTGACGAGGTGCGGGTAACCTGCGACAATTGCGCCGCCGACCTCACCGCCAAGATCTATTTCATCTCGACCGCGGCCGAATACACCCCGCCGGTGATCTACTCGCTCGATGAACGCAACAAGCTCGTCTATCTGATCCAGGCGCGGCCGTCGCGGCCCGATTCCCTGCGCGTCGGCCAGCCGATCAGCGTCTACCTCAACCCCAAGACGCCGGTGGCGGACAAGCGATGACCGGGCTGTCCGCTTCCGCCCCCGACATCGCGATCGACGTGCGTGGCCTGACAAAGTCGTTCGGGGGCCGCGAGGTGGTGCATGACCTCTCGATGCAGGTCAAGCGCGGCACCATCTACGGCTTCCTCGGTCCCAACGGCAGCGGCAAGACCACCACCATCCGCATGCTCTGCGGCCTCCTGACGCCCGACAGCGGCGAGGGGAGTTGCCTCGGCTACGACATCCGTCGCGACGCCGACAAGATCAAGCGCCAGGTCGGCTACATGACGCAGCGCTTTTCGCTGTATCAGGATCTGTCTGTGCGGGAGAACCTGGAATTCGTCGCGCGGCTCTATGGCATGCGCGATGCGCGAGGCGCCGCGCGCGACATGATCAAGCGCCTCGGCCTGAACGGCCGCGAGGAACAGCTCGCCGGCGAACTTTCCGGCGGCTGGAAGCAGCGGCTGGCGCTCGGCGCCTGCACGCTGCCCAATCCGCAATTGCTGCTGCTGGACGAGCCGACCGCCGGCGTCGACCCCAAGGCGCGGCGCGATTTCTGGAACGAGATCCATGCGCTGGCGGCCGATGGGCTGACGGTGCTGGTCTCGACCCATTACATGGACGAGGCCGAGCGCTGCCACGAGATCGCCTATATCGCCTATGGGTACCTCCTGGCCCACGGCACGGTCGAAGAGGTGATCGCGAAATCGGCGCTGTCGACTTACACCGTCACCGGCGACGACCTCCACAAGCTGCAGGACCAGCTCACCGGCCAGCCGGGCATCGACATGGTGGCGCCGTTCGGCACCAGCCTGCACGTCTCCGGTCGCGATCGGGCGGCGCTCGAAGCCACCATTGCCCCATTCCGCGAAAGCCATGGATGGCACTGGCAGCACAGCGAGCCGTCGCTGGAGGATGTGTTCATCGAGCTGATGACCCGCTCGAAGGATAATTTCCAATGAGCATGATCGGCGCACCGAACCATCGAGGCGAAACCCCGGACCCGCCGTTTGGCTTCTGGCGGCGCAGCTATGCGATGGTGATCAAGGAATTCATCCAGCTCCGGCGCGACCGCGTGTCGTTCGCGATGATCATCATGCTTCCGGTGATGCAGCTTCTGCTGTTCGGCTACGCCATCAATACCACGCCGCATCATCTGCCGACGGCGGTGCTGCTGCAGGAGGACAGCGATCTCGGGCGCTCGATCCTGAAAGCGCTGGAGAACAGTGCTTATTTCCGCTTTGCCTACGAGGTCCACAATGTCGCGGAATTCGACGATCTCCTGCAGTCGGGCAAGGTGCTGTTCGGCGTCGAAATCCCGCGTGGCTTCGAGCGCGCGGTGCGGCGCGGCGACCGGCCGGCGCTGCTGGTCGCGGCCGATGCAACCGATCCCGTCGCGGCGGGCGCAGGGCTCGGCGCACTCGGCACCCTGGTGCAGACCGCGCTCGAGCACGATCTGTTCGCCGGCGATCCGCCGTCGATGCCGTTCGAGATCAGGGCCCATGCGCGATACAACCCGGCGGCGGCGTCGCGGCTGAACATCGTGCCGGGGCTGGTCGGCACCATCCTGACCATGACCATGCTGATCTTCACGGCGCTGTCGGTGACGCGCGAGACCGAGCGCGGCACCATGGAAAGCCTGCTGTCGATGCCGATCAAGCCGGTCGAGGTGATGTTCGGCAAGATCATGCCCTACGTGCTGGTCGGCTTCCTCCAGGGAACGCTGATCATCGGAATCGGCGTGCTGCTGTTCGGGGTACCCGTTCTCGGCAGCCTGCCGTTGCTGGCGCTGCTCTCGACGCTGTTCATCACCACCAACCTCTCGATCGGCTATACGTTCTCGACCATCGTGCAGAACCAATTGCAGGCGATGCAGCTGTCGATGATGTTCTTCCTGCCGAGCATCCTGTTGTCCGGCTTCATGTTTCCGTTCATGGGCATGCCTGTCTGGGCGCAATATGTCGGCGAGGGCCTGCCGCTGACGCACTATATACGCATCGTCCGCGCCATCATGCTGAAGGGCGCGGTCCTGCATAATCTGGAATACGACACCATCGCCCTGTTCGCCCTGATGCTGCTGGCCATGACCATCGCGGTGACGCGCTTCCGCCGCACGCTCGATTGAGGCAGGATACGCATCGGGGAAAACGATGCCGAAGCCATGGTGGAAAAGCGCAGGCGAAAAACGCCCGGCAGTATCGGCCGACTTCAGCCATGCCCTGATGCGGCAGGTGCTGCGCACCGAGCTGATCCGGATCAAGGCGCTGGTCGCGACCGCGGCGATTATCGCCGTTATGGTCCTGAGCCTCTATGCGCTCGACCCCTATGCGATCAGCCATCTCTGGCATGGCCGCCTGACGCCGGCCTACCTTTACGCGGTCCTGATTCCCTTCATCCTGTTCGAATTGTGGGTCCACCGGACCATCAGCCGCGCCTTGCGGCTCGATCGCGACCTGCCGGTGTTCAGGCGGTATCTCGGCGCGCTGATCGAAACCTCGATGCCGACGATCGTGCTGGCGCTGCACATCGACAGCATGGGGCGGGTGGAGGCGCTCGGCTTCGTGGTTCCCTTCACCTATTTCATCTTCATCATTCTCTCGACGCTGCGGCTGGATTTCTGGCTGTCGACCTTTACCGGTTTCGTCGCCGCGGCCGAGCTGTTCTGCATGGCGATGTTCTTTAATCCGGCCGGCAGCACCGATCCGCCGCCGGACCTCTATTACCACTCGGTGCGCAGCGTGGTGGTCCTGATCTGTGGCATGCTGGCGGGCGCGGTCGGGGTGCAGTTGCGCCGGCAATTCGAGGCCAGCATTCTGGCCGCGACCGCGCGCGATCGCGTCACCAATCTGTTCGGCCAGCACGTGTCGCCGCAGGTGGTCGAACGGCTGATGGCGGAGGGGTCCACGGGCGGAAGCGAAATCCGCCGGGTCGCTGTCATGTTCGTTGATTTCCGGAGTTTCACCGCTGGCGCCAGCACCCGCTCGCCGCGCGAGGTGGTGGACCGGCTCGACGGCGCGTTCGCGGTTCTGGTCGACATCCTCGACCGCCATGGCGGCATCGTGAACAAGTTTCTCGGCGACGGGTTCCTGGCGCTGTTCGGCGCGCCGCTTGCAGCGCCCGATGCCGCGCAACACGCGGTCGCCGCCGCGCGCGAAATGCTGGCGGCGAATGAACGCGCCAACCGGCAGACCAGCTGGCCGCTGCGCATCGGCATCGGCATCCATTTCGGCGAAGTGGTCGCCGGCAATATCGGCTCGCCGCGGCGCAAGGAATATACCGTGATCGGCGACACCGTGAACTTTGCAAGCCGGCTCGAGGCCCTCAACAAGGAATTTGACTCGCAGCTGCTAGTCTCGGCCGCCGTCCGCGATGCGCTCGGCGAAGCCTGCGACGACGCCAAGCCGCTCGGGGAGGTCGCGGTGAGGGGTTATGACAGGCCGATGACGGTGTGGCAGTTGGGCTAGAAGTGTTCGGCTTGGCGCTCTGCTTGACGGCGCGATCCGCCTCATGTTCTGGCTGATCGAAAAACCGGAGACCTCAGATGCAACGCCGCTATATCACCGTGGACGTTTTTACCGACCGTGCCTTCGGCGGCAACCCGCTCGCCGTGGTGCTGGACGCCGGCAGGTTGTCGACCGCGCAGATGCAGGCGATCGCCGCCGAGTTCAATTACGCCGAAACCACCTTCGTGCTGCCGCCGCGGGACGGCGCCAACGACGCCCACGTACGCATTTTCACCCCGAAGCAGGAGGTCCCGTTCGCGGGCCACCCCAATGTCGGCACCGCCTTTGTGCTGGCTGGCCGCGCGGCCAAGCCGCCACCGCGGCTGAAGTTCGAGGAGAGCGCGGGTCTCGTGCTCGTCGATATCCTGCGGGAAGCGGGCAGGGTGGTCGGCGCGGAGCTCACCGCGCCGCAGGCTCTGAGTAAGCTTTCGCAATTCAGCGCCGAGCAGGCCGCGAGCTGCATTTCGCTGACGGCGGCCGACATCAGGACCGACCGGCATCCGCCGCAAGTCGTTTCGGTCGGCATGCCGTTCCTGGTGGCGGAATTGACCTCGCGCGACGCGCTGCGGCGCGCGAGGCCCGATGCTGCGGCGTTCGCGCGGACATTGCCGTGCCACGGGGCCTTTGCGGTCTACTTCTATACACGCGACGTGCCAGCGGCCGAGCAGCCGCTCGACCTGCAGGCGCGGATGTTCTTTCCCGGATCGAGCGGCCTTATCGAGGATCCCGCTACCGGCAGCGCCACGGTGGCCGCGGCGGCCATGCTTGCCGATCTCGCCGGCGAACGCGACGGCGACTTGAAACTGCGAATCGGGCAGGGCGTCGATATGGGCCGGCCGAGCCTGCTGCTGGCTCGTGTCGTCAAGGCGAACGGTGGCATCGTCTCCGCCCATGTCGGCGGCGGCTGCGTGGAGATGATGGAGGGGACGTTTACGCTGGCGGGCGAGGGGTGATCCTACACCTGCTTCGCCGCCAAATTTTCCACCTTCACCCCGTCGCGGTCTTCGATGATCTCGGCGATCCACTGCCGGTGGCACTCCTTGTGATCGCGCTCATAGCAGAGAATGCAGACCGGGCCGGATTTCTTCACCAGCGCCGAAAGCTCGTCGAGCTCTTCCTTCGCCTGCGGCGTCTTCAGGTGTTTGGCGTAGATCTTGTGCAGCACGTCGAACTTGCCGCTGCGCGCGGCCTCGCGGCCGTCCTTGGGCGTACCCAGCCCGCGCAGATGCAGATATGAAATGCCGCGTTCGTCGAGTCCGGCGGCGAGTTGGTTCTTCGAAAAGCCGGGACGGCGGGAGGCCGCGACCGCGCGCACGTCGACCAGAAGCTTCACGCCGGCGTGCTCGAGCTCGTCGAGCACGGCCTTGGCGGGCGTTTGTTCATAGCCGATGGTGAAGAACTTCTTGGCCTTTGCCATCCGGTCAGCTCACGCGTTCGATCAATTCCATCGCACCCGCCGGCGCGCGCACCTTGCCCTCGTGGATCACATAGGCGAACACGTCGCGCGGGACTTTTGTCACCTTTGCCGCATCGACGCGCGGCAGGTCGTCCGGCTCGCCGCCGGCGGCCCAAAGCTCGAGCCGCTTCGCCCAGGCGTCGAGCTCTTTCGGCGGATAGCAGGTCTTGATGTCGTCATTGCCCTTCTGCAGCCGCGCATAGACGAAATCGCCGGTGACATCGGCGATGGCCGGGTACTTGCCGTGCTCGGCGAACACCACAGGCGTTTCGAACTTCCGCAGCAGCGCGATGAAAGCGGGCGCGCAAAAACTGTCGTGCCGCACCTCGACCACATGGCGCAGCTTGCGGCCTTCCAGCTTGCGCGGCAGCAGTTCCAGGAACTTGCCGAAATCCGCATCGTCGAATTTCTTGGTCGGCGCGAATTGCCAGAGCACCGGGCCGAGGCGGTCGCCGAGTTCCAGCACGCCGGAATCGTAAAACCGCTTGATCGAGTCGCCGGCCTCCGCCAGCACCCGGCGGTTGGTGGCGAAGCGCGGCCCCTTCACCGAGAACACGAAACCGTCCGGCACCTCGTGCGCCCATTTGCGAAAGCTCTCCGGCTTCTGCGAACCGTAATAAGTGCCGTTGATCTCGATCGAGGTCAGCTTCGAGGCGGCGTATTCCAGCTCCTTGGCCTGCGTCAGCTTCTCCGGATAAAACACCCCGCGCCAAGGTGCAAAGGTCCAGCCGCCGACGCCGATATAGATGTGGCCTGAATGGGTGGAAGCGGATTTCGATGCCTTCTTGGGGGCCTTGCTCACCGGTGCTCTCGTCGCGAAGGAGGGAGGGGATGTTGCTGCAAGCCTAGTCAAATCGTTCGCGGTTGGCCAGTCGCCGAAGCCATGCGGGGCAGGCGTCCGTCGATCCCGTCATCGTTCAGGGCGAGAATTATTGGACCTCCTCACGGTCCACGGGCAGGTTTGTCGGCTGGTACGTCGGAACGAGCCTCATTCGTTCGAACACCGACGCATGGACCTTGGCCTTCGGGTTCACGTGGCGCGGCCGCCCGGCGTGGAGCATCCAGCGCGGCGCAAAATTGGCGGCCGGGTCCTTGTAGCGTTTGGGCAGATATTCGACGATCCACCACAGGCCGGTGAGGGATTCATTTTTCTCGCCTTCCGCATTTGGGGCGGCATACCTGGCCGTGCTTCGCGACGGAAGCACCTCCGCTTTCATGGCGGGATCGAAAATCAGGCCGGCGGCTTCGGCTTTGCCGACCATCCACCGCAGTGCGATCGCGGAAAGCCCGGACTTCTCCTCCGGATAGCCGCCGCCGACATCGCAATGTACCCCGGCAAACCAGACCTGTTCGAGATCCGCCGGCACAATGCCCCAGAGGTTTTGCACGAAGTAGACGCGCCGCTCGTCGAGCGCGACCGCATGGCGGACGATGTCCACGTCCGGATTGTTCTCGGTGAACTGGAAGTGCCGCGATGCCCAGGGTACCCAGCCGACGGAGCTGACGGTATCCCAAAGCCCCAGGAAATGGATCTGCACCGGGCGGCTGAAGGTCTTCTTGAACCCGTCGGCAAGCTCCGGATCACGGCGCTTGAACATGTCCCATGCGAACGGGATCAGTTCTTCATTGCCCTGCGTCAGCAGGCCGACCTTGTGCAGCATGCCGGCAAGCACCCGCGCCGTGTAGGCACCGCGGCTGAAGCCAAAGATGAAGATCAAATCGCCGTCCTGATAGTAGCGCATCAGGAACCGATAGGCGTCGCTGACATGGTTCGATAGCAGCCAGGCAAAGGCGAGATCGAGCCGCGTAATGAACCACTGCTTGAACTTTCCCCAGACCCCCGGCGGCGGAATGGTCCCGATGCCCGGCTGGTAATAGCTCAACTGGTCGGGCCGGGTGCGATCGAGCATGGCATAAAGCTTGACCACATTGGTGTTCGCCGCCGCATACTCGTTGCTGGTGCCATCGAGGCAGAGGACGATTTTCTTTGGCATGGATGTGCTCTCCCCCGGTAAGCGAGACAGCGCTCGCCCGCTCGCGCTTGCGTCAGAATGCCGAGATCGACCGAAAACAGCTGAGGCGATGAGCTATGGCAACATGCGCGAACCAGCCATTGGCGAGCCCATAATCCAGTAATTGCATATCAAGAATTATAAAGCCGAAAATTGCAAATAAATGTGGTGAGCGCAAGCCAATCCCGCGGCTCATTTGCGCAATGAAGGAGAGCTGCGGCGCCAATCCGCCGGCGCCTTCGCCAGACAGCCGCCCAATCGAAAAAAAGGCTCCGGAACAACCGGAGCCACTGCCTTCCACTCCCTCTGCACCAGGACAGCGATCTGCTTCCTTGCGGTCTAGCGCG
This sequence comes from Bradyrhizobium sp., assembly GCF_017881085.1. Taxonomy (GTDB): domain Bacteria; phylum Pseudomonadota; class Alphaproteobacteria; order Rhizobiales; family Xanthobacteraceae; genus Bradyrhizobium. The sequence continues at coordinate 7,262 of NZ_JADGRI010000035.1, read as the reverse complement.
GGTCCCGGTTCGGCCTGTTCATCAGGCCCTCCAACGGTTTCATCGTTTGCCTGGCAAGCTCCTTGTGGAGTCCGTAGATCTTCTGCGACTCCGCGACGAAGATCTCGAAGGCGTGGTGGGCGAACTCGGTCTGCACCTCCATGGCCTTGTCGAGCGACTTCGCGCCCTTCAGCCTCTCGACAAAGGACCGGGTCTCCTCGAGGGATCGCCTTGTGTAGTCGCCATAAGCATTGGCGATGGTCTGCAGGCTGACCGGGGCGGGGGCGGCCGGCGCGTCCGCTCCGATCGGTGCGGTGTCTGCCGGAGCCTCCGCCTCGATTGGGGCGGCGTCCTCCGTCGCGGCCATCTCGACCGGGGCGGCGTCCGCCGCCGCGGCTGCTTCGATCGGCGCGGGTTCGGGAGGCGCGGCGGTCGCGGCAATCGGCTCTTCGGCCGGCTGCAGTTGATCCGCTTGCGGGCTCGGCGGTTGTCCCGGTTTAGAGTTCCGCGCCGCCTTTCGGTTGCGGCGGCCCTGTTTTCCGGCCGGCGTATTGTGGTCCGTCGTCGACATGCCCTGATCTCCCCTCGTCCAAAGAATCAGCCTCCGCCTTGTTTGCGCTGGAATCGCGTTTCCCAGTTGTTCGTTGCGCGGCGCTGATGTGGTGAGATTTTGAATGCTTCGGTTGCTGCCGAAATACGCCGGCTTACCTTGCTTCGCTGTTCACGTTAGAATGCGCAAAAAGGAGAACAGGATGCGGATGCTTATGGTGGCGGCACTGGCGATGACGGCTTCCGCCGCCCTGGCCGACGACGTCGACGACGCGCACCGGCTGGCGGTGTCGGGACGCGATTCCTACTGGAACTGTCTGGCGCGGGAATACCAGAGCGAGGGCAACAAGGGCATGTCGGGTCCCGATTTCACCTCGCGGATCGCGAGCGTCTGTCCCTCCGAACGGCAGAGTTTTCGGGTGGCGCTGGTGGACTTCCTGTCGCTGCAATTCCCCAGCGTCGATTCCGGCGCGCATATGACCACGGCCAACAATGCCATCGCCGCGGCGCAGAAGGACGTCGTGACGGCCTTCATCAATCACAAAGCGGCGGCGAAGTAGGGAATCAGCCATGTCCAATTTTGTTCGCGCATCTCAGCACCAGCCGATTAAGTTCGGCTGATCCCCACTCGCCATATCAGCGGTTTTCTGCGAGAAGGCGGTGGGGAGACCGCCGGGAAATCCAAGATGAATTCGGAAAGAGTCGCAGGTATTCTGGGTACGATCGTTGCCGCCGTGGTGCTGGTCATCGCGTTCGTGTATGGGCCCATTGGAAAACCGCCAAAGCCGGTTCAGAAGGTTGAGCCGGCGGCGCAGCCGGCAACACCGCCGCCGCCCGCCGCCAGGGGACCGGTGGTGCGAGAGGTGCCGCAGTAGACCGCGTGCGCCATCAGGCGCCTCTTGCGGAACCCGACGGCTATCCCCATCTAGCCCCTAACGGCGACGTCGATGCTTCATAGCTCCGGCGCTGGGACGACCACTGAATAGTCAGGCTGCGCCGGATGTACGCGCGCCCTCTGTTCGTGGTCGTTGGCATTTCTGGGCCTGTTTCGGGCCCGTTTTCGGCAATTCCGGCTTAAACTGGTGCCTTAACTGCTCCTTGGCTTCCCCGCAGGCTATCGGATATACGCTGGCGCATGAATGAAGCCATCAGACCGGGCCCCGAAAGCCCGCCGCAGGCGGTCGCGACCCCAGAGCTTTCGGTCGTCGTCCCCACTTTCAACGAGCGCGACAACGTCACCACGCTGTTCCGGCGGCTGGAGACCGCGCTCGCAGGGAAAGCCTGGGAAGTCATCTTCGTGGATGACAATTCCCCCGACGGCACCTGGGACGTGGTGCGCGGCCTGGCGCGGCAGGATACCCGCGTCCGCTGTATCCGGCGGATCGGGCGGCGCGGCCTGTCCGGCGCCTGCATCGAGGGCATCCTGGCCTCCAGCGCGCCATGCGCGGCCGTGATCGACGCCGACCTGCAGCATGACGAGACGCAGCTGCCGAAAATGCTGGCGCTGCTTCAGACTGGCGAGACCGATCTCGTGGTCGGCAGCCGCTACATCGAAGGCGGCAGTGCCGACAGCTTCAACAAGCAGCGGGCCGGCGCCAGCCAGTTCGCCACCGAAGTGGCAAGACGCGTGCTGCGGGTCAAGATCGCCGATCCCATGAGCGGCTTCTTCATGATCCGCCGGGATCGCTTCGAGCAATTGGCGCCGCAGCTCTCCACGCAGGGCTTCAAGATCCTGCTCGATATCGTCGCCACCGCGCGCGGCGATCTGCGCGTCAGGGAAATTCCCTACACCTTCGCCTCGCGGCTGCATGGCGAGAGCAAGCTCGATTCCATGGTGGCACTGGATTTCCTGGGGCTGGTCTTGGCGAAGCTGACCCACGACGTGGTGTCGCTGCGCTTTTTGTTGTTTGCGATGGTGGGCTCGATCGGCCTTTTCGTGCATTTCGCCGCGCTCTACGCGGCGCTCGAAGCTTTCGATCTGCCGTTTCCGAACGCGCAGGGCGTCGCCGCGCTCTGCGCCATGACCAGCAATTTCATCCTCAACAATTTCCTCACCTATCGCGACCAGCGGCTGAAGGGTTTTGCGATCCTGCGCGGGCTGTTGTTGTTCTATGTCGTCTGCAGCGTCGGCCTGCTCGCCAATGTCGGCGTGGCGCTATCGGTATTCGACCAGGAGCCGATCTGGTGGCTGGCGGGAGCCGCGGGTGCGCTGATGGGCGTGGTGTGGAACTACGCGATGTCGGGACTGTTCGTCTGGCGCAAGCGATGAACCTGCCGAAGAAGCCGCCGAAGAATCCGCCATGAGCGTGAACGAGGGGCGGCTCGTCCGCAACACGGTGCTGACGGTTCTGGCGCTGGTCGTGTTGCGGCTGGTCGCCGCCGCCTTCACGCCGCTGACCTTCGACGAAGCCTATTACTGGATGTGGTCGAAGCATCTGTCCGGCGGCTATTACGATCATCCGCCGATGGTCGCTTTCGTGATCCGGCTGGGCACCATGATCGCGGGCGATACCGAACTCGGCGTGCGGCTGGGGTCGATCCTGCTGGCGCTGCCGATGAGTTTCGCGGTGTTTCGCGCGGCCTCCATCCTGTTCGGCGGCGAGCGCGTGGCGGCGACCGCGACCATCCTGCTCAACGTCACCCTGATGGCGGCGGTCGGCACCCTGATCGTTACGCCGGATGCGCCGCTATTGGTGGCCTCGAGTTTTGTCCTTTTCTTCCTCGCCAAGGTTCTGGAGACCGGGCGCGGCGCGTGGTGGCTTGCCGTCGGCGTCGCGGTCGGTGCGGCGCTATTGTCAAAATACACCGCGCTGTTTTTCGGCCCGGCGATCCTGATCTGGCTCGTGAGCGTTGCCAAATTGCGCGGCTGGCTGCGCTCGCCCTGGCTTTATCTCGGCGGCCTCGTTGCGCTGGCGCTGTTTACGCCAGTCATCCTCTGGAATGCCGATCATCACTGGGTGTCCTTCATCAAGCAGCTGGGCCGTGCCAGGATCGAGGATTTCAGGCCGGCGTTCATCGCCGAATTGATCCCGACCCAGGTCGCATTCGCGACGCCGCTGGTATTCATCCTCGGTGCGATGGGGCTTCACGCACTGGCCTGGCGCAATGCGGGCGCGCTCGCCGCGCGGACCCTGATCAACGCGATGTTCTGGACCATCGTCGCCTATTTCGTCTGGCACTCGCTGCACGCCCGCGTCGAGGCCAACTGGTTCGCGCCGGTGTATCCCGCCTTCGCGATTGCCGCCGCGGTCGCCGCCCATCTCACGCCATGGGAGCCGCGCGCGCAGCGCCTTGGCGATTTCTGCCTGCGCTGGGCCTCGCCGGTGGGCATCGTGATGTTCGCGCTTCTGATCGTGCAGGCCAACACCGGCTGGCTTTCCGGCTATCGCCGCGACGCCACCGTGCGCAGCGTCGGCGTCGGCTGGCGCGAACTTGCCGCCGGCATCGAGGCGGTGCGTGTTCGTAGCGGTGCCACTTGCGTGCTGGCGCCCGACTACGGCACCACCAGCTGGCTCGCGTTCTACCTGCCGAAAGGGAGTTGCGTCGTGCAGCCCAGCCAGCGCATCCGCTGGGTCAACATGCCCGAACCGGATCCCGCGCTGCTTGCCGGCAAGCTGCTCTATGTCGACGAATTGCGGTCCGGCGGCCGGCCCTACCTGACGGACGCCTTCGGGCGGGTCGAACGCGTTGCGGAACTCAGGCGCATGCGCGGGTCCCTCACCATCGAAACCTACGCGCTCGACCTGCTCGAGGGCCCGAACGGCGAGGTGCTCGACCGTTCGCCGCCGCCGGAACTGGAGTAGGGGCACCTATTGCTCCTCCCAAACATAACGCGAACGGTCCACAATGCGGCATTTCCGGGGCGTCGGCATGAATGGCGCCTCAGCCGATCCCCGTATTGGCGCGGGGAAAAGCCGCGCATTAACCATGCCCAACATCCGCCCAGACTTAATCCGCATTTAACTAAAAGTCGCCTTAATGACGCTCCGCACCTCTGCGAGATGATCGAGCGGACTTCCGCGGAATCATCGCGCGCCGGGTAGCGCTCGAACATGCCGCGGGAACGCGCATCATCGGGCGCAGCCTGGATAGGGGATCAAGGTGGGACCAGTCTGGATGCAAGGCGGATGAGTAACAGTACCAGTGCGTGTTTCGATTCTGCGGTGTTCAAGTCCAAACGTTCATCCCGGAAATCAGTCCCTCAGAATTTTCTCGGCGGTGCGGCCATCGCCTTCCTGGTGCTGGGCAGCGCCTGGACCGTCTACGCCAATGTGTTTCGCGCCGATGTCTATCCGACGCTCGGCAGCGCCAACTTCGATGCGCCGGTCGTAAGACAGCCGGCGGAGGTCGCGGCGCGCAAACCGCAGACGATAGTCAGCGAGGCTTTTGCGGCCCTGGGCGAACAGGCGACGCTTGTTGCCAAACCCGCAGCGCTCGGGCCTTCGTCAACGCTTTCGTTCGACGACCGCTTCGCGGCCGCCGCTCCGCAAGGCGTTGAGCCGAAGCCGCAACCAGAAACGCCCAGGCTCGCCGAAGCACCGAAGCCGCCATCCGGTACATCAAAGCTCGCTGACGCGGCGAAGCCAAAATCCGAAACACCTAAACTCGCCGAAGCGCCGAAGTCGAAGGCAACGGCGCCGGTTCAGGTCGCAGCACTTCCGCCGCAACGTCCGGCCGAGGCGCCGGAGGCGAAATCGCCGGCATCTGCGGTTCGCGACATGGCGCAGCGCGCCAAGGCCGCGGTGATGTCGCTCGCCTCGAACGAGCGACAGTCGATCACCGAAAAGCTGTGGGGCAAGCAGCCCTCGCATGGGTCGCTGTTGGCCTACGCCTCCGCCGACGCGAGCGTCACCGGCAGCCTTGGACAGGAGCTCGGACAAAACCAGAATCCGGCGCTCGGCGGATCGGCGCCGTATGACCGCTCAACCGCGGTCTACGACATTTCCGCGCACACGGTTTACCTGCCCGACGGCAGCAAGCTCGAAGCGCATTCCGGTCTCGGCTCCGAGCTCGACGATCCCCACTCCGCGCGTATCCGGATGCGCGGCGTGACGCCACCGCATATTTACGAGCTGAAGCCGCGCGAGGCGCTGTTCCACGGCGTGCCGGCGTTGCGGCTGACCCCGATCGGCGGCGAGGACGCGATCTATGGCCGCTCAGGTCTGCTCGCACACACCTACATGCTCGGCCCGAACGGCGATTCCAACGGCTGCGTCTCCTTCAAGGACTACAACGCCTTCCTGAACGCCTATCGCAACCAGGGCATCAAGCGCCTGGCGGTGGTGGCGCGGGTGGATTGAGGCGGGGCGGCAGTCGCGTTTGATCGCTAAGCCATCGCAGATTATCATTCGTCATTCCGGGGCAATGCGAAGCATCGAGCCCGGACACCATAACCACGATCGGAAGTGTGATCCCAGACTCGCGCTGAGTGGCGCGGCGCGGAATGACGACGTGTAGTGTGAGCAAGCTTCGCAATCCATCCCGCAAACAAAAACCCCGGCATCGCTGCCGGGGTTTTGCATTGCTGGATAATGCGTGAAGCGAATGGATCAGAAGTCCATGCCGCCCATGCCGCCGCCCGGGGGCATACCGCCGCCGCCGGCTGCGTTCTTCTTCGGCAGTTCGGCCACCATGGCTTCGGTGGTGATCAAGAGAGCCGCGACGGACGCCGCGTTCTGGATCGCCGCACGGACCACCTTGGTGGGGTCGATGATGCCCTTCTTGACGAGATCGCCGTATTCGCCGGTCTGCGAGTCGAAGCCGTAGGCATACGACTTGTTCTCGAGGATCTTGCCGACGATGACGGAGCCGTCCTCGCCCGCGTTGATCGCGATCTGGCGAGCCGGCCAGGACAGCGCCTTGCGCACGATCTCGACGCCGGTCTTCTGGTCGTCGTTCTTGGTGCGCAGGCCCTTGAGCTGCTCGGACGCGCGCAGCAGCGCAACGCCGCCGCCCGGTACGATGCCTTCCTCGACGGCCGCACGGGTCGCATGCATCGCGTCATCAACGCGATCCTTACGCTCCTTGACTTCGACTTCGGTCGCGCCGCCGACGCGGATCACCGCGACGCCGCCCGCGAGCTTGGCCAGACGCTCCTGCAGCTTCTCACGGTCGTAGTCCGAGGTGGTTTCCTCGATCTGCGCCTTGATCTGCTTCACGCGCGCCTCGATGTCGGCCTTCTTGCCGGCGCCGTTGACGATGGTGGTGTTCTCCTTGTCGATCATCACCTTCTTGGCGCGACCGAGCATGGCGAGTGTGACGTTCTCCATCTTGATGCCGAGATCTTCCGAGATCGCCTGACCGCCGGTCAGAACTGCGATGTCCTGCAGCATGGCCTTGCGGCGATCGCCGAAGCCCGGAGCCTTGACGGCTGCGACCTTGAGGCCGCCACGCAGGCGGTTGACAACGAGGGTTGCGAGAGCTTCGCCTTCGACGTCTTCGGCGACGATGACCAGCGGCTTGCCGGTCTGCACCACGGCTTCCAGCAGCGGAAGCAGTTCGTTGAGGTTGGAGAGCTTCTTCTCGTTGATCAGGATGTAGGCGTCATCGAATTCGACGCGCATCTTGTCGGCGTTGGTGACGAAGTAGGGGGAGATGTAGCCGCGGTCGAACTGCATGCCTTCGACGACATCGAGTTCGGTTTCCAGCGACTTGGCTTCCTCAACCGTGATGACGCCCTCGTTGCCGACCTTCTTCATGGCGTCGGAGAGGAACTTGCCGATCTCGGCGTCGCC
>NZ_JADGRI010000454.1 GCF_017881085.1 Bradyrhizobium sp. | reverse complement strand
TGCTACCCACCCGGAAGAGACCCGGGTCGTCGTGGTCCGCGGCAATCGCGTCGAAGAATTTGATTTCGAGACCGCCCAGCGCAAGCAACTGCGCGGCAATATCTATCTCGCCAAGGTCACGCGCGTAGAGCCGTCGCTGCAGGCTGCCTTCATCGAATACGGTGGCAACCGTCACGGCTTTCTCGCCTTCAGCGAAATCCACCCGGACTATTATCAGATTCCGGTCGCCGATCGTCAGGCCCTGATCGAGGCTGACGAACGCGCCCACCGCGAGGCCGAAGAGGAGAGCGAGAACCGCTCCAGCCGGGGCCGCCGTCCGCGCCACCGCAATTCGCGCCGCCGCGGCAATGGCGAGCGTATCCAGAGCGAGATCGTCGAGAACGCGAGCCTTGAGCCGTCGCAGGCTGCTCCGTCGTATGAAGGCCAGGAACAGGGACACGAACATGAGGGGTCGAACGCCGAAGGCCCGTACGCCGAGAACGGTCACGTCCACGACGCCGAGCCTCACCATGCCGACGCCGAACATCATGATGACGCCGGGCATCATGACCACGACCATCATGAACATGCCCACGATGAGCACGACCACGGGGATGACCAGGGCACCGAGACTCACCCGAGCGAGACGCTTGCGGCGGTGACCTTGCCCGATACGGCCGCCGTCGAGGCGTCCGCCGCGGAAGCGCACGAAGAAGAGGAAGAAGAACACGCACATCGTGGGCATCATGAAGCCCACGCGCTCGAAAACGCGGCGCATGCCGACGATGCCCACCGCGCCGAACACGGCGATGGCGAGGCCGCCGCGGCGGATCACGCGGAAGCGCCGCATGGCGACGAAAACCACGACGATGAAGACGAGGGCGACGAGGCCGAGGAAGAAGTCGTCGAATCCGTCGGCGGCGACGACGTGCTGGAAGAAGTGCCGGAGCGCGCCTTCCGCCCGCGCCGTCAATACAAGATCCAGGAAGTCATCAAGCGCCGCCAGGTGATGCTGGTGCAAGTCGTCAAGGAAGAACGCGGCAACAAGGGCGCGGCGCTGACCACCTATCTGTCGCTGGCGGGCCGCTACGCGGTCCTGATGCCCAACACCGCGCGCGGCGGCGGCATCAGCCGCAAGATCACATCCGCGCAGGATCGCTCGCGCCTGAAGGAAGTGGTGCAGGACCTCGACGTACCCGAGGGCATGGGCATCATCCTGCGCACCGCTGGCGCGTCCCGCACCAAGCCCGAGATCAAGCGCGACTTCGAATATCTGATCCGCATGTGGGAAACCGTGCGCGACATGACTCTTAAGTCGCAGGCGCCGACGCTGGTCTACGAGGAAGGCTCGCTGATCAAGCGGTCGCTGCGCGATCTCTACAACAAGGAAATCGACGAGATCCTGGTCGCCGGCGAAGCCGGTTATCAGGAAGCCCGCGATTTCATGAAGATGCTGATGCCCTCGAACGTGCGGGCGGTGAAGCAGTATCGCGATGGCCAGCCGCTGTTCTCGCGGATGGGCGTCGAGAGCCAGCTCGATGCGATGTTCTCGCCGACCGTGCAATTGCGCTCCGGCGGCTACATCGTGATCAACCAGACCGAGGCGCTGGTGTCGATCGACGTCAACTCCGGCCGTTCAACCCGCGAACACCATATCGAAGACACCGCCCTCAAGACCAACCTCGAGGCATCGGAGGAAGTCGCGCGGCAACTCCGTCTGCGCGACCTCGCGGGGCTGATCGTCATCGACTTCATCGACATGGACGAGAAACGCAACAACCGTTCGGTGGAACGCAAGCTCAGCGATTGCCTGCGGCAGGACCGCGCGCGGATCCAGGTCGGGCGCATCTCGCATTTCGGCCTTCTGGAAATGTCGCGCCAGCGCATCCGCGCCAGCGTGCTGGAGAGCTCGACCGAGCCCTGTCCGCAATGCGGCGGCAGCGGTCACGTGCGCTCGGTATCTTCGGTCGCACTGCAACTGCTGCGCGGGCTCGAGGAAATCCTGATGAAGGGCGCTACCCACAACCTTGTGGTGCGGACCCGGACCGACGTGGCGCTCTACGTCCTCAACCACAAGCGCGGCCATCTGCGCGATCTCGAAAGCAGCTTCAAGGTCACGCTCGCCGTGATCGCCGACCCGACCGTGAGCGCCCAGCAGTCGTTCATCATCGATCGCGGCGAACAGGTGCACACGCTGGAAGCAGCGAAAGCACTGCTGGCGGCGCAGGTTGCGGCCTACCCGCCGCAGGTCGAGGAAGCCTATGACGAGGAAGAGCCGTTCGACATCGAAGTCGAATCGGAAGTGGAAACCGACGAGACCGAAGGCCTGACCGACGAAGCCGAAACCGGTGCCGGGGAAGAGGGCGGCGGCGAAACGGAAGCCGATGGCAGCCCCCGGCGCAAGCGGCGGCGGCGGCGGCGCGGGCGTTCCGGTGAGCCGCGCGAAGGCGCGCCTGCCCGCGATGACAACGAAACCGCGCGCATTCCGTTGGAAGCGGCTGCTGGCGTCACGGCAGAAGACGGCGAATCCGACGAAGAGGAATCCGACGAGCAACCGGGCCAGGCGCGTGCCGATCAGGCGCCGAACGGCGAGCGGCGCCCCCGCCGTCGGGGACGCCGAGGCGGACGCCGCCGGCGTGGCGGGCTGGAGGATGGCCTCGCCGGATCGATTGCGGACGAACTCGGACCGGCAGCGGCTCCGGAAGTATCGAGCGCTGTAGCCGATTTCGACGGCAACCCAACCCTGCCGTCGCCGCCGATGGTGCAGCCCGAGTCGATTGCGCCTGCGCCCGAGCAGCAGCCCGTGGAACGCGGCCAGCCGGAGCCGGCTCGTGCGGCTATCGGCACCGAGGCGGAGACCGCCCAGGAAGCCGAAAGAGCCGCCGCACGGCGACGTTCCACGGTACGTGAGAAGGTGAGCTTCCTGGTCGATGCCCAGCCTGCTTCGCCTTCGCCCGTCAGCCACGGCCAGGCTGTCGAACCGGCGCCGGCCCCTGGCCCTATCTCGCCGCCGACCCAGCCGGCTGCCGAGACAACCCAGCCCCGCCGCGCCGGATGGTGGTCGCGGCGCTTCGGCAACGGCGAATAAGACAACTGGTTTCGAAAAGGAAGAACCGCCCGGCAAAACCGGGCGGTTCTTGCTTGCCGCCTATTGAACCGCGGCGTGTACCCACAAATCTAATCAACAGAGAACGCCTGGCCATGTCCGCTTC
>NZ_JADGRI010000034.1 GCF_017881085.1 Bradyrhizobium sp. | reverse complement strand
CTTGCCCTCGGTGATGACGGCGCCCGCGCCGACGATGCTGCCGCGGCCAATCCTTGCGCCGTTCATGACGATCGACCCCATCCCGACCAGCGCGCCATCTTCGAGCGTGCAGCCGTGCAGGATGACGTTGTGACCGACCGTGCAGTTCTTTCCGATGGTCAGCGGAAAACCCATATCGGTGTGGCAGGTTGAGTTGTCCTGCACGTTGGAATTTTCGCCAATCTCGATCCACTCATTGTCACCGCGCAGCACCGCGCCGAACCACACGCTGGCGGATTTGTGCAGGCGCACCTTGCCGATCACCGTGGCGGTCTCGGCGATGAAGTAATTGCCATCGGCAGGGAGATCGGGCGCCTGCCCGTCAAGTTCGTAGATCGCCATCTTACATCAGTCTCCGGTTTCGCGGAGACTTTGGCACAGGCTTATGGCTCAGGCCAGCAGTCCGGCGGCGCGCAGCGTCATCAGGAAAAACGTGCCGGACATCATGCTCCAGAATCCAGCCAGCACCGTCGCTATCATGACGAATTCGAGGCGGCGGCGCTCGATCTTTGCGCCGCGCAGCGTGTTGCGCATGATGATGAAGGGCGCTGCGAACACCAGAAACGGCACCGCCGCGAACGTCTTCGGCGCCACGCCCTCCCCGAGCAGTCCGAACCCTGCGGGGCGCTGCACCAGCGCCTGGTATCCGCTGGTCAGGGCGCCTGCCAGCGCGAAGCCGATACACAGGGAGAACAGGGAATTCAACGCATCAGGCGACATCGCTGGGGCTTCCGCTACACAGGGGACCCCCATTGCTTCGCAAAAACGGCCGGCCGCCGCTACTTCATCCCTAAGAAAGGGTTAACGTGCAGAGCACGGGGCCACCGCCCGGGCATGACTCGCGGCAGCCGCAATTCGCGCGAAATCGTGCGGAAACTCTGTATCGCTGGCATATTCAGCGCTGATTCGGCCGAACTCTGGGGTACCCGTTCATGACGCTCTTCTCGACGGCCCAGCACATCGTACGCGCTTCGCGCGGGCGGTCGCACGGCCATCTGCTTCCGATCCTGCTCGGCGGCGCGATCGCGGTTGGCGCCGTCGCGGCGGTCGCCTATTTGTTATGGCCGACCTGGGGCGCGGACGGCTCGAGCGCCCCGGCACGGCTGCCGGTCAGCATCGGCGGCACCCTTTTCAACGCACCGACGGCGGCGATCCGGATGAAAATCCAGCGCCATTCCGGGCCGCAGGAACGCATCGATCTTTCCTTCGACTTCCCTTCGCTCGAGCCTCCCGAGGCGCCGAAGCATGTCAGCGCAGACACCGTGGTCGAGGAAGCAGTACAGCCGATCGACCGGATCTTCCTGTCGGTCGCGGCGCATCATGACACGCTGGCGCCGGACATTCTGGTGCGCACCATCTATCCGCGCTACCTCGATCAGGCATCGACACCCGTCGCGGACGGACTGACGCAGCGCGCGTTTCGGGACGGCACGCCTTACAGCGGCGAAGATCTGTTCGTTGCCGACACGCCGAACCTCACCGCGCGCTGCACGCGCGACGGCAAGACCCCCGGCATGTGCCTGAGCGAGCGCCGGGTCGACGGCGCCGACCTGACGTTTCGGTTTCCGCAAAGCTGGCTTGCGCAATGGCGCGACGTCGCCAATGCGATGGACCGCCTGACGGTTCAACTGCACGGGCCAGGCGGGTAGCGGCCGAAAGGCTCAGCCCTGCTCGACCAGATCGTCCTCGAGGATCGCCATCTGGAACTGGAACGAGCGATCCTCGTCTTCGTCATCGACGAACAGCACGCCGATGAATTCCTCGCCGATATAGACCTCGGCCGAATCGTCCTTCTTCGGCCGCGGCACCACGCGGATCTTGGGATTACCGAACACGCGCTTGAGATAGGCGTCGAGCTTCCTGACTTCCTGAACGTCCACGGCAGTCTCCAATCGGATCTAGGTTTTGCGAACTTTTAGGGCGAGACGAGGCGAAGGGCTAGCCTAACTTGCGGAAAACACCCTGCTTGGACAACTTTTTCTGCTGACGCGCATTCTGGTCGCAAAACCGATACCGGCTTTGCCGAAGGCAGGCGTAAAAGTCACAGACCGATCGCGCCCAGCATCTGGTCCATGGTGCGCGATGGCTCGGCGCAGCCGGCCTCGCCGACGATCTTGGCGGGAACCCCCGCCACCGTCACATTGTGCGGCACCGGCTTCACTACCACCGAACCTGCGGCGATGCGGGCGCAATGTCCGACCTCGATATTGCCGAGAATTTTCGCGCCCGCCCCGATCAACACGCCGCGGCGGATCTTGGGATGGCGGTCCTCGTTCTCCTTGCCGGTGCCACCGAGGGTGACGCCGTGCAGGATCGAGACGTCGTCTTCGATCACCGCGGTCTCACCGCACACGAAGCCGGTGGCGTGATCGAGGAAGATGCCGCGGCCGATCTTCGCCGCGGGATTGATGTCGGTCTGGAATACCGCCGACGAGCGGCTCTGCAGGTAGTAGGCGAAATCCTTGCGGCCCTTGTGATAGAGCCAGTGCGCCAGACGATGGGTCTGCAGCGCGTGGAAGCCCTTGAAGTAAAGCAAGGGATCGATGAAGCGCGAGGTCGCGGGATCGCGGTCGTAGACCGCCACCAGATCGGCGCGGAAGGCATTGCCGAGATCGGGATCGTCGCGCAGCGCTTCGTCGAAGGTCTGGCGGATCAAGTCGCCCGACAGCGCCGAATGGTCGAGACGCTCGGCGATGCGATGCACCACCGACTCCTCCAGCCGCTCGTGATGCAGCACGGTCGAATAGATAAAGGAAGCGAGTTCCGGCTCGCGGCGAACGATATCTTCCGCCTCGCTGCGCACGCGGTCCCAGATCGGATCGAGCGCCGCCAGTTTGGCACCCTGCGGATTGATCTGATGCATGGCCATGTGCTGCTCCCCGCAAATTCTTCAATTATCGAGCCCGCTTATAGCATGACGGGCCGACTTCTGTCCCGCGCCTTAGGCACAAAGTGAACACCGGCTTTAGCCGAAATTACGCACTAAGACATTGAAACGTCACATCTTCCTGACACGGCCGGAAGCCACCTTCAGGCGAGGCGTCGGCTCAAGGTGGTCGGGAATTCCGGGAAATCAAGCCTTTCGGGAACAACAACTACGGGCGCTCTGACAGAAATTCCAGCACCCCCGTCTTGTAGACCTTGTCCCCGACCGCGCGCATGTGGTCGCGGTTGGGAATGTCGAGCACCTGCGCGCCCGGGATGATTCTTCCAAGCGCCTGCGCGGAGCCGGCGATTTCATCCGTGGTGCCGACCGCGATCAGCGCGGGCACGGCGATCCCGGCGGCTTCCTCCCTGGTCATCAGCCCCCGCGAGCCGCGCAGGCAGGCGGCGAGCGCGCGGCGGTCGGAGCGGGTCTGGTCGGCGAAGGCGCGAAAGGTCCGCCCCACCGGATCGGTCACCTCGTCGAGCGAGGACGCCTCCAGCGCTTCGGCGACGTTTTCGCCGGGACCGCCGCCCTCGATCAGGGCCATGCCGATACCGCCGAAAATCGCCGAACGCAGCCGCTGCGGCTGGCGCAGCGCCAGCCACGCCGTCATCCGCGCGCCCAGCGAATAGCCCATGACATCGGCGCGCTCGATGTCGAGATGATCCATCAGCGCGGCGACATCGCCGGCCATGGTCGGGATGTGATAGGCCTCGGCATCGTAGAGCTTGCCGGAATCGCCGTGGCCGCGATTGTCGAGCGCGATGACGCGGCGGCCGCTTTTCTTCAGTTCCGAAACCCAGGTCGGATAGACCCAGTTGACGTTCTTGGTCGAGGCGAAGCCGTGCACCAGCACGATCGGTTCGCCCTCGCCTTCGTCGAGATAGGCAATTTCAACGTCGCCGCTATGAAAACTCGGCATCTTGTGTACCGTATGTTTGGGGAGATTGAAGCCTAGACGCTCGCGCCTGACATCGCCAGCGCCGGCGCCGGTTGCGCCGCGGCCATCTGCCGGCGCAGCCGCCGCGTCTTCTTGTGGTTCAACCACGACTGGGTCAGCCGCTCGGTGGTGGCCTTGATCGACGACAACAGGCCGAACAGCGCGAACAGCGCGCCGAACACCCACATCGTGAGATTAAATGACCCTGCCGCCAGCAACAGCGCGCCGCGGCCGAGAATCTTCATGAACGCGCGGGTCTGGCCGCCCTTGGATTCCGCGAGCCGCGCGGCGCGCGCGACGTCCTTGGGAGTTTCGGCGATCTTCAACGTGTCCTGCGCGGCGCGAATGCCGGCCTTTTCGCCAACGCGACCGACGTCCTTGGCAAGGCGCACCAGCGCGCCGGCCTTCTCGGCACGAAACGCCGCCTTGATCGCGGTCAGCGTTTGCCCGGGCCGCATCACCGAACCGGACGCCACGGCGTTTTGCAGCATCGGCCCATCGACCACCTCGCGCGCGGAGCGGCCGGCCCATGCCGTGAGCCCCTCGCCCAGCCGCCCGACCTTGCGGGCGTCCTTGACCAGCGTGAGGCCGGCGCGCACCGGGGCTGCGCCGCCGACGGAGACATAGGTCGCAGCCGTCACTGCAAGCCCCACCGCGGCAAGACCCAGCACCAGCCGGTCGGTATCCTCGCCCATCGCCATATGCTTGCCTTCGCGCACGACATCGCGGATGTCGCCGAACACGAAGAGGTCGCCGGCGACGGTGCCCGACAGGCTCGCGACATCGTCGGCATTGCCGGTGACGAGGCCCGAGGCAAAACGGCTGGCGAAATGCGACGAGGAATTTGCGTCGGTGACGGCGGCGGTAACTCGCTGCGACAGTTCTTCGCCCAGCGGAATGTTCTTGTCGCGGGCAAGTTCGACGAAGCTGTTGGCAAGATCGGCGTCGCCGGCAGCCAGCGCCGCCTCGATATTCTCCGCCACCACGTCGCGGTTATTTCGCAGGGCAGAATTGAGCTGGAGATCGGCGAGCTCGGCAGGGTCGTCCTGCGCCGCCAGGATAGCGCCGGCTTCGTGGGCATGCGGCCACACCAGTGCGCACGCGACCGCGCACACCGCCATACCAGTCAAAGCCGAACCGATCCGCAGCCATTTCATTCCGAAAACCTGATGTTTCCGCCACCCTCAAGATGGTGTGCCGTTTTTAAGACACAACGTCCCCGACGAAAGAAGGGCTTCTCGGGGACGACAATATTGTGTCGAATTTGCAGGAGCAGATCAGCGTTCGGGGCACTAGGAATCACCGGTTCCCGCCAGTATGGTGCGCGGCACTCAATCCTGCTGCGGCGTTTTGCTTTTGTCCGGCTCGATTGCCACCCAAGGTGAAGATTATGTCCGACCATGTCGTTCCGCACTTTCACAACGATGCCGGCGTCTCGGTGATCGAGATCGGCTCGCAGGAGTTCATGTGCGTCGGCGCCAATCCGCCTTTCGATCATCCCCATGTTTTCCTCGATCTCGGCAACGACAACGAGATCATCTGCCCGTATTGCTCGACGCTGTACCGCTACGCCGCCGACCTCAAGGCCGGCGAAGCCCGGCCGCCCGAATGCGTCGTGAAGGATAAAGCCGCCTGATCGGGCGGTGGCGGCGTCACGCACGGTCTTCATCGCTGGTGCCGGGATCGGGGGATTGACGGCCTCGCTGGCGCTTGCGGCAAAAGGTTTTCGCGTCGTCATTCTGGAAAAGGCCGAACGGCTCGAGGAAGTCGGCGCCGGCCTGCAGCTCTCGCCCAACGCCAGCCGTATCCTGGTCGATCTCGGCGTGAAGGACGCGCTTGCCGGGCGCGCGGTCACCCCCGACGCCATCAGCCTGATGAGCGCGCGCAGCGGCGGTGAAGTGATCCGCCTGCCGCTCGGCGAAGCCGCCACCACCGCCGCCGGCGCGCCCTATTGGGTGGTGCATCGCGCCGATTTGCAGGCGGCGCTGCAGGCCAAAGTCGGCCAACATCACGATATCGAGTTGCGGCTCGGCTGCCAGTTCGAGGATACCGCCACCCATGCCAAGGGCCTGACCGTGGTGCAGCGCTTCGGCACGACGCGGCAGCAGGATCTGGCGCTGGCGCTGATCGGCGCCGACGGCATCTGGTCGACCGTACGCCAGCATCTGTTTCCCGACATACAGCCGCGATTCTCCGGACTGATCGCCTGGCGCGGAACGCTGGAGGCCACGCAACTGCCGCGTGAATATGCCTCGCGGCGGGTGCAGATCTGGATGGGCCCGCACGCGCATCTGGTCGCCTATCCGATCGCGGGCGCGCGCCAGATCAACATGGTCGCGGTGGTGCCGGGCACCTGGAACCGGCCGGGCTGGAGCGCACCTGCCGACGGCAACGAGCTGAAGAACATTTTTGCCTCGCCGACCTGGCCGGGCCCGGCGCGGATGATGATCGGCGCCGTCGACAATTGGAAAAAATTCGCGCTGTTCACGCTGCCCGAAGGCAACGAATGGACCAAAGGCGCGATCGCGCTGTTGGGCGACGCCGCCCACGCCATGCTGCCGTTTGCCGCGCAAGGCGCGGGCATGGCGATCGAGGATGCGGCGGTGCTCGCCAAATGCCTCAGCGAGGCCGGAAGCGAAAACGGCGCCGGCATTCCCGCCGCGCTGCACCGCTACGCGCAAGCCCGCCGCGCGCGGGTGGCGCGGGTGCAGCGCACGGCGAGACGCAACGGCACGATCTATCACCTCGAAGGCCCCATGGCGCTGGCGCGCGACCTCGCGATCAAGGCGATGGGCGCAAGACAGATGCTGGCGCGGCAGGACTGGATCTATGACTGGCGGGTATGAGGGGGTTGGCATGGCGCGCCTTTGCTCCGTCATTGCCGGGCTTGACCCGGCAATCCATCTCCACAAAGAATGTCATTGCGAAGAGGATGGATGCCCGGATCAAGTCTGATCAAGTCCGGGCATGACGAGTGTCCTTGGTGTCGCTCTCTTCGTTCGCAAGCACAGCTTCGCGATCTCGCCGCATGTTTCGCGCGAGGTTTTATGAATTCGTTCCGCCCTCGGAGATCAGAGGGCGCAGGGAAAGCCGGGTGCGCGCTGCACCCGCGGTCTCGCGTGCCAATGGAATAGAAGAGAGCACACGAGCATACAGGTTCAGCGGAAGCAGTCCGGCCTTCCCTGCGCAATGGTTTTAACGGTTTCCTTCGGGCTCTCCCCGGTGATCGGGCTCTTTTGTCACCGTCGCTTGCGAATGAATCCGCAAACTTGACGCCAGCGTCGAGGCGTCAGGACCACACGACTTCGCCGTCCGCCTCTGGCGCCGTTCGTCAAAGGCGCCGCCAGCGTCCACCGCATCCCGCCTCACGTCCGTGACGATCGCGAAACGCCCCTCAGATCGGGCGGGACGCGGCGGATAGGAAAGTGATTTGCGCCAACACAAAAGCGGAAAATTTTTTCGCGAGGGGCTGGACAGGCTTTTGGTGATTTGCCCGTCAGGTTGATTGCGTCACCCGCCGATGACCGGATGCGCTTTTCAAAAGTCGTCATCACCAGGCTTGACCCGGTGATCCATCCTCTTCGAGAAAGCTCTTCGCGAAGATCGATGGATGCCCGGGTCATCCAGCGCGAAGACGCGCTTCTGCCCGGGGCATGGCGAATTGCGATCGCTAATAGACCGCGCTGCCCGAACGCGGCGGCGGCGCAACCCTTCGCGACTGCGCATCTCTGGCCGACTGCAAACCCTTGACCGCGCCGGCCGGTGGCGTAGCGGAGGTCGCTGCCGTAGCGGGCGCCGGCGGCGACGGATGACATTTGTTGCGCCGCCAGGCCTCTTCGGCAAATTTCCGCTGGCCCTCGATCGCGATGGCTTCGTTGCGGTAGGCGAGCTCGGCCACCACGGGGCCGGCGACGCCGGTCTCGGCCTTCGCCATCAGGCCCTGCTGCTCGGCGGCGCGCCTGGCGAGCACGGCGCGCTCGGTCTCCAGTTGCTTGCAGTCGTACAACTCGTATTTGGCGGGGTCGGCGAAGGCGGTCGACATGCTGTCGCCCATGCTGGCGCAGCCGCCGAGCCCGGCGCACAACGCGAACAGCGCCGCCACCGCGGCCGCGCGCGTCACCGGGGGCTTTTGAAGAATGCGAAGGATCATGCGAGCTCTGGTAAACCGACAATCTTGCGGTTGCGTAAAGCAGCCACCCGTGACCGGATTGAGGCTTTGCTTTAAGTGGCGCGCCGCTTTAAGGAAAGAGCCGCGTCTTCTTTCAAGGCAGCCTCATTCCATTGCCCAGGAAAACGCGCTAAGTAGCTGATCTCGCGACTAAAGCGGACGTGGCGGAACTGGTAGACGCAAGGGACTTAAAATCCCTCGATGGCAACGTCGTGTGGGTTCGAGTCCCACCGCCCGCACCAAAGGTTGGCCGGTCGAATGTTGCGTTCTACGCGACCAAACGAGGCGGTCCATTTGAAGGTCGCGAGATGAAAAGGCCTTCACAAATCGAACTCCCGCACAAAACCCCACGTCCGAGAGCAGCTTTGCGCGTGGCGGTGGCCGGCCTCGGGGCAATCGGCCTCTTCGTCGCGGAGGCGCTCGACCGGGGAATATTGGGCTGCGTACTGACGGCGGCGTCGGCTAACGACTGTGGCAAGGCGGCTGAACGTCTTCACATCTGGGTTGCCACATCCCGGTCGTGACGATCGGCGAACTCGAACCGCTGGCCGATATCGTCGTCGAATGCGCGCCCGCAAAAATGCTGCCCGCGATCGCCGGGCCATTTCTGCGCGCCGGAAAAACCGTGATCGTGCTGAGTGCGGGGGCCATCCTCAGCCATCCGCACCTGGTCGACCTCGCTAGCGAGAGCGGCGGCCAGATCGTCATTCCCACCGGTGCTCTGCTCGGCCTCGCCGCCGTGACGGCCGCCGCCGAAGGTGAAATCCGCGCCGGCACCCACACCGTGCCCTTGCAGCACTCGCAACCGATCCACGGATAGCCTTCGCCTTCAGGCTGGGAGATCGTGCGGGTGTCGGACATGCGCGCATCAAAGCGCGAGCTGACCCGCTCTGCGAATCACGCCATGGGTTGCGCTTGGAACGGAGGCGAGCCGTCGCCGCTCGTGGGTGTGGACAAGTCGGCAGGCGGATGCGCTGGCGGCTGCACTCAAATTGCGTAAAATCTCGACGACTGCAGAAGAGGCGTGTTGAACATATTTCATCATCTGTCGGAGACCGATCAATACTGACCAGCGAATCGCAACTCCATGTTCAATGCTGGCTGCATCACCGCTACACCACTAGGCAAATTCCGGTGACAGAGAGTGTTGTGCTCCCGCCTAGATCATAGGGATGAGCATCATGCCCCAGTTCCGGAAGATAATCTGTTCAAAGTGCCAATCCGAAATGCTCCTAGGACGCATCCAAGAAGGTCCGTCAGGTTATGACCTTCGGACCTTTGAATGTCGTCGTTGCTCGCATCAACTTAAGACGGCGGTGAGGCTCAGTGACCCCATGCAGTCCAAAGCGACAATGGATTGGCTCCAAGGCCAATTATTCGCGCCGAAGTAAGAGGTGATGGACGTCAAAGCGTTCGGAGTAACGACCGTGGAGCAAGATGCGGAGCGCCCACCTGATAGCCGCGCTTGGGACGACCGAGCGACGGAGGTTATCGCGCGAGCGCGCAAGATGCCGCTCGGAGAACGGCGACAAGCAGCACTTCGAGAAGCGGGACGTCTGCGTATTGCCGCCGAGATAAACCGATGGCTGGCAACCAAGTAGAGGGTGCGCGCGCCAGAAATATCCTCGCGGTGAGCGATATTGCACAGGCGGCAATCCCACTCCCGGTCATGATGGCCTTGCCTATGCTTTCGATGGGCGTAGGGCGACCGCGCGGCTCTGTTTCCCAGCCCCAATGGGGCCGTGCGGTTTTACCTTTTCAATACTCGCGCGTTGCGGCTTGTCCTAGATCAACGCGGCACGTGATCTAGGCCCTACCGTTCATCGGAGCATTTGCCGAGCGGCATGAGGGAGCTGTTCCGGTGTTTGTTAGAGACCCGGACTACTCTCGGTCCGGGTCTCGTTCGTTTCGCCAAGCTTGCTGAATATGCGAGGTCTCGCCTGCAGCGCGGCTTAGGGCTCTCAGCTCACGGTCTATTCGCGTTTGAGCTTTCCGGGCAGCCATGCCCTTTAGTTTCGTTTTGGTTTTTCCGGTCATGACGGTTTCGCCAGTCCCACGGTCCGTCCCAGCCAGACCGGGGGTTTGATTTATTTATTCACGCCGGTCGTTGAAGTGCTCTCGGGATTCTGCGTTGCACCCGACTTCGGAATAACCGTGTCTTTCATGTTCGTCGGCGGCATGTTGGGCTGATTCTCCGCGCGGTTCTCCGCCTTCAGCGCCTTGCAATCCATCCCGTAAACCAATTCGCCTTTTGCGGTTTGTCCCGTCGGTGGACAGTCGACCGAGCTGGTTTGCGCGAAGGCGGGGGACGAGAGCAGCAGGATTGCGGCGGCGGCCAGCTTCAACATTGTTTCCTCCAGGATTTATGATTGTGTTGGAGGCAACAGACGTCGGGGCTACAAGTTCCCTCGGGAACCACTTTCCGCGGCAAAGGCCTGCGAAAGCCGTTATCGTTGGCAGAGCGACGCAAGTGTGTGCAGTAGGTGCGCTGGCAATCCGCCTACCCCCTCGCAAACACCACCACCCCATTCGCCGGAATCACGATTCCCGCCGACGCGGCAAAGCCGTGCAGGCCCCTGCCAACCGCAACCACGCCGCCGCCATTGCCCGCGACTATCGGATTCACAAAATGGTCGTAGGCATCGCTGTTGAAGCGCTCTTGCCAGACGCCCGGATAGGGAAATCCGATTTCATAGCCGCTCCATGTCGTCTCCGCGAAGGAGGCGACCACGATGACGTCGTCGCCGGTGCCCTCGCGCCAGCGGTGCCAGGCGATCACGCGGTCATGGTCGGAGCAGAAGAAGGCGCGGACGTAGTCGCCGCGCAGCGCGGGCAGATCGCGGCGCAGGCGGATCAGGTCTTTTGTGAATTGCAGGTGATCGCGCCTGGTGGAATCGGCTGAAGCATCGAGGCTTTCCCACGAGAGCAGGTTCGGCCCCGTCGGCAGCACGTCCCACGGTTTGTCCTCCAGGAATTCCTGGCCCATGAAGAGTTGGGGAATGCCGGGCGCGGTCAGCAGGATCGCGGTGGCCACGCGGCTGCGGCTGCGCGCGTACCAGGAGCGGTGATCGGCACCGTCGGCGAGAACAGGCAGCCGCGGGTCGCGGCCGGCCAGCACGAGGTCGTGGTTCTCGACGCAGGTCACCGCGCGCCAGCCGTGGTCGAAGCCGGGCGGGTAAAGCGCTGCCGCGATCGCCGACATCGGCACATGGGCGTCCGCGCCCCACGACGCCGCACCGACCGCGCCGCGCAGCGCGCCGCGCAGGCCGTCGTGCTGCACCACGTCGAAGCCCATGCCGCCCGCCTGCGCCGGCGCGATCACGGGCGCGGCGGACGCCGGAATGTCCGCAAAGCGCGCGGGCCAGAATTCAGCGTTCTGCAGGATGCGGTTGCGAAAACCGCGCAAGTTCGAGGTCAGCGCGCGGCAGAATTCCCAGCCGCTGCCCTGGCTGGTCGAGATCAGCGTCGAGATTTCGTCATAGCGGAAGCCGTCGGCGTGAAACTCCGCGAGATAATAGCGCGCATTGTCGATGAGGAATTTTTTCACCTCCTCGTTCCACAGCGCGAACGCAAGACCGCCGGTGCCGCGGTCCTGATCGGTGAAATAGAGGCTGTCGTTGTTGTTGCCGGTGTTATGGCGGCGGTCCATGTAATACAGGCAATTGTCGTCGAACCGGCCGTCGACCGCAAAGCCGCCGGCGTGATTGTAGACCACGTCGAACACCACGGCGATGCCGTGGACATGGCAGAGGTCGACCAGCGCCTTGAGCTGGCCGGGTCCGGATTGGATGTCCGCCAGCGTGAGGCCGGACTTATGCCTGGCCGCGTAGAGCGCGTTGAGTTTTTCGAGATATGCCGGCAGATCCGCGACCGCGATATAGGGGAAGTCCGGCGAGAACAGGTCGGCGCCGCCATAGCCCATGTTCGGATTGGCTTCCTGCTCGTCGATCGGCAGCGGCTGCAGCACATTGATGCCGAGATCGGCGAGATAGGGAATCTTCAGCGCGACGTCGAGGAAGTTCGAGGGCACGCCGGGTTTTGCAATCGCAAACGTCCCGACATGGAGCTGGTAGACGATCATGTCGGAAAAATCCGGCGTGACGAAATCCCGGTCGTGCCAGGGAAAGCTGTCGGCCGGGCGCAAAATGACAAAGCAGTCCGGAAAGTTTTCGGGATCGAGCTCGCGGGCACGCGGGTCGCGCTTATAGCCGCTGGAGCCCTTGCCCTGCACCCAGAAGCGATAGCGGTCGCCGTCGCGCGCGCCGTCCTGGTAACCGGTCCAGTAACCGCGCGCATCCTTCTGCATCAGCCGGTCGTCGGTGAGCGCTTCGAAAACCTCGCCGGCAAAGATGCCGTGCAGATAGACCGCGTCGGCTTCCGGCGCCCAGAGCCGGAAGGCGGCGCCGTCCTCATCCAGCGTCGCGCCAGCCGGCGTCTGCGGGGAAATGTGCGCCTGGGAAAGCACGGCTGCTCCCGCTGCCACGTTGATCAACGCCAACCGCTGCGCGATCGGCGTCGCTTTTTTCCAGCATCGCACGATGAAGGGCCGTGGGCCAGCGCGGCAACGCATCTGACCAACACTGACATCAAAATTTCACATTCAAAGGTGGACCCGTCGGGTGCACAAACCTAGGATCGTTTCATGCGTCAGTTGGAAAAAATCACGATTCAATCTGCCCTCACCTTCGACGCCCTCGTCGCGGGCGAGCCGGGCGCACCGCTGGTGCTGCTGCTGCACGGCTTTGCGGAATCGATGCATTGCTGGGACGCGCAGGTGGAAGCGCTGGCGGAAGCCGGCTATCGTGCGGTCGCGCCGAGCCAGCGCGGATACTCGCCGGGCGCGCGGCCGGATCCAGGCGAACCGGCGAATTATCACATCGAGCGACTGATGGACGATGCGATGGCGATCGCGGCGGAGTCAGGCTATGGCGACCGCCGCTTCCATCTCGCCGGGCACGACTGGGGCGGCAGCATTGCCTGGGCGCTGGCCGATCGTTTTCCGGAGCGGATCGCTTCGCTCACCGTGCTGTCGCGGCCGCATCCCAACGCCTTCAACCGCGCGCTGCTGACGACCGATGCCGATCAGGCGCAGCGCTCAAGGCATCATACCGCGTTTCTCGCGCCCGATGCCGCCGATGTCTTGCTGGCCGACGACGCCAGATGGCTGCGCGAGCGCCTCGCCGCCAACGGCGTTCCGGCGGCCGCGATCGCGCAGCATCTGGCCGTGCTCGGCAACAAAGCGGCGATGGAGGCCGCGCTGGCCTGGTATCGCGCGCGCGGCGCGATCCGCTCGCCGCTCGGCCCGATCCGCGTGCCGACACTCTATATCTGGGGCGACGCCGACGACACCGTCGGGCGCGTCGCCGCCGAAGGCACGGTGGATTTCGTCGCCGCACCCTATTGCTTCGAAGTACTTCCCGGCATCGGCCATTTCGCGGCCGACCAGGCGCCGGAGCGCGTCAGCGAGCTGATGCTGCAGCATCTTGCCGCGTACCCGGCCTGATGGGCCGGGTACGCAAAACACCGGGCGCGCATTCACGCGACCGGTTGGCTCGCAATGAGGCGGAAAGAGCCCCGCGCCCTACTCCGACTTGTCGATATTCCAGAAGATCGGCGTCGCCGGGCCGTCGAGCACGCCGGACAGCGATTTGCGCCACGCGCTCGGCCCGAACCATTGCCCGAGCGGAATATAGATCACCTGATCATAGACTTCCTTCTGGATGTCGACGGCGATCTTCTTCTGCTCGTCCGGCGTCGACGCCCGCGCGAAGGCATCGCGCAGCCCTTCCACCTTGGCATCCTCGGACCAGCCGAACCAGCCGCCCTTGGTGCCCTTGCCGCCGACCGACACGTTGACCACCGGGTTGATCACGTCGGCGGCAACCCAGTTGGTGAAGAACATGTTCCAGCCGCCTTCCTTGACCGGTTTCTGGCTGGTGCGGCGGGAGACCACGGTGCCCCAGTCGGTGGCCTGCACGTCGACCTTGAAGCCGGCCTCGCGGAGCAATTGCGCCGCCACGATCGGCTGCGCCTTCAGCGTCACGACATCGCCGGGCGCCATGATCGCGATCGGCGTGCCGTCATAGCCGGATTCGGCGAGCAGCTTCTTCGCTTCCGCCATGCCGTCGCCCTTCACCAGCGATTGCGAGCCGACATCGGAAGCCAGCGGCGTGTCGCAGATGAACACCGCGCCGCAGACCTTGTAGTATTTGGGATTGCCGACCAGCGCATCCAGCACGTCCTTCTGGTTCAACGCCATGAAGGCGGCGCGGCGCACCTTCACATTGTCGAACGGCGGCAGCAGGAAGTTCATCCGCCCCAGCGTCTGGTAGCCGAGCTTGTTCAGGGTCTCGATCTTGAGGTCCGGATTGCCTTCCAGCACCGGGAGAATGTCGAACGACGGCGCCTCCATGAAATCGATGTCGCCGGACTGCAGCGCGTTCACCGCGGTCTGCGCGTCCGCCATCGTGATCCATTCGACGCGGTCGACCTTCACCACCTTGCCGCCGGAGGTCCAGCTCGGCGGCTCCTTGCGCGGCACGTAATCCTTGTTCTTCTCGAACACCGCCTTGACGCCGGGCTGGAATTCGGCCGGCACGAACCTGAAGGGGCCGGATCCGATCAGCTCCGGAACGGGCTTGTCGGTCGGCGCTTCCGCCAGCCGCTTGGGCATCATGAACGGCACCAGCGAGGACGGCTTGCCGATCGACTCCAGCACCAGGCCGTAGGGCTCCTTCAATTTCAGCGTGATGGTCTTGTCGTCCGTCGCCTCGATTCCGGCGGTGAAATCCATCAGCTTCTGGCCCATGCCGTCGACCTTGCCCCAGCGTTTCAGCGAGGCCACGCAATCCTCCGCCGTGACCGGCGCGCCGTCATGCCATTTCAGGCCGTCGCGCAGCGTGAAGGTGTAGGTGAGCTTGTCGTCGGAGATCTTGTATTCCGCCATCTGCGGCTGGATCTTGAAACTGGAATCCTCCGCCAGCAGCGTGTCGTAGATCATGTAGCCGAAGTCGCGGACGATGTAGGCGGTCGTCATCATGCCGGGCGTGCGCAGATCGGCATGCATCACCGCCGTGATGGTCTTGGCGTCCGCCAGCGATGGCAACGCCAGCACCGCCGAGAGCGCCAGCGCCCGGGTGACGTTCGACGCTGTCGTGAACCGTTTCCAGCGCGAGATGTGGAACATGCGAAGTCTCCTGACGTGAATCTGGTCAAAACGCGATGATTTGTTATGCATGCGGCGCGTTATTTAGGCGCAATAACATGCTGCAAATCCTGTGCTTTTTGAGACTTGCACCAAGCGCTTCGCGCGTCAATCGCGTTTTGCCCGATGGCGGATGCGTCAATGCAGTTGCAGACATCGGCTGATGTTTCACTTTACAAATTCATCGCCGGTCATTCTCGTAACGCCGGCGCGACGCCAATCGTTAAGATCCGTTAGCAACCGTTGAGAGAATTGACATGAACCCCGCCAACCTTCCCTTTGATTCCGAAGCCATGCTGCAGGGACTGCGCGTGTGGGTGGAATGCGAAAGCCCGACCTGGGACAACAGCGCGGTCGAGCGCATGCTCGATATCGCCGCGCGCGACATGGCGATCATGGGTGCGTCAATCGAGCGCATCGCGGGAAGGCAGGGTTTCGCCGGCTGCGTGCGTGCGCGGTTTCCGCACCCGAAACAGGGCGAGCCGGGAATCCTGATCGCGGGGCATCTCGACACCGTTCATCCCGTGGGCACGCTGGAGAAGCTGCCGTGGCCGCGCGAGGGCAACAAATGTTTCGGCCCCGGCATCTTCGACATGAAGGGCGGCAATTACCTCACCCTGGAAGCGATCCGGCAATTGGCGCGCGCGGCCTTCACCACGCCGCTGCCGATCACGGTATTGTTCACGCCGGACGAGGAAGTCGGCACGCCCTCGACCCGCGATATCATCGAGGCCGAAGCCGCGCGCAACAAATATGTGCTGGTGCCGGAGCCGGGCCGGCAAAACAACGGCGTGGTCACCGGGCGCTACGCCATCGCCCGCTTCAATCTCGAGGCCATCGGCAAGCCGAGCCATGCCGGCGCTACTCTTTCATCGGGCCGATCCGCGATCCGCGAGATGGCGCGCCAGATCATCGCCATCGACGGCATGACCAGCGAAGACTGCACCTTCTCGGTCGGCATCGTGCATGGCGGCCAGTGGGTCAATTGCGTCGCCACCACCTGCAGCGGCGAGGCGCTGAGCATGGCGAAACGCCAGGCCGATCTCGATCGCGGCATCGAGCGCATGCTGGCGCTGAACGGGAGCGCCAATGACGTCACCTTCAAGGTGACGCGCGGGGTAACCCGGCCGGTGTGGGAGCCCGATGCCGGCACCATGGCGCTGTATGAAAAGGCGCGCGGCGTGGCAAAACAAATGGGCGTCGAGCTGCCGCACGGCAGCGCCGGCGGCGGCTCCGACGGAAATTTTACCGGCGCGATGGGAATCCCGACGCTCGACGGCCTCGGCGTCCGCGGCGCCGACGCGCATACGCTCAACGAACACATCGAGATCGACAGCCTCGCCGAACGCGGTCGCCTGATGGCGGGACTGCTGGCGACGCTGGAGTGAAACCACGCATCCGCCCGGAATACCGCCAATGGCACAGGACTTGCTCGCCAAAACCCTACGGGCGGGAACATACTCCGCGATAACCTTGGCCGATAACCTTGGCTTATGGGTTGCCGCACAATCTACTAATGGATGACCATGCTCGGATATCTCGTTCGCCGCGTGCTGGCCGCCATTCCCGTGATGGGCGTGGTGGCGCTGTTCGTGTTTCTCCTGCTGCGGCTGACGCCGGGCGATCCCGCCGCGATCCTCGCCGGCGACAACGCCACGCCCGAGCGGCTCGAGCGCATCCGTACCTCGCTCGGCCTGAACGAGCCCTTGTACATCCAGTTCTTCACCTGGATCGGCAAGCTGCTGCACGGCGATCTCGGGGTGTCGCTGATCTCCAACATCCCGGTTCTGAAGATGATCGGCCAGCGCGTCGAGCCGTCGATCAGTATCGCGCTGTCGACCATCATCCTCTCGATCGCGGTCGCGGTGCCGCTCGGCGTGATCGCGGCGTGGAAACAAGGCACCTGGATCGACCGCTTTGTCATGGGCCTGTCGGTGGTTGGCTTCTCGGTGCCCGTTTTCGTGATCGGCTATGTGCTGATCCAGTTCTTCGCCATCGACCTGCGCTGGCTGCCCGTGCAGGGTTTCAAAAGCATCAGTGCGGGTCTCGGCCCGTTCCTCGAACGCATCATCCTGCCGACCGTCACGCTGTCCTTCATCTACGTCGCTTTGATCGCGCGCATGACGCGCACGGCGATGCTGGACGTGCTGGGCGAGGATTATGTGCGCACCGCGCGCGCCAAGGGCATCGGCGAGGCCGCCGTGCTGCTGCGCCACGCGCTGCGCAACGCCGCCGTGCCCGTCATCACCGTGATCGGCACCGGATTCACGCTGCTGATCTCCGGCGTCGTCGTCACCGAGAGCGTGTTCAACCTGCCCGGCATCGGCCGCCTCACCGTCGATGCCGTGCTGGCGCGGGATTATCCGGTGATCCAGGCGATGATCCTTCTGACTTCCGGCATCTATGTCGCGGTCAATCTCCTGATCGACATCGCCTACACGCTGCTTGACCCCAGAATCCGTTATTAAGGTACGCTACCGATGGCGATCGAAACCATTCCCGAACCGTCAATTCCGATCACCACGCCGTTCCGGCCCGGGCTCGGATTTCTCACGGCGACGCCGATCATCGCGGTTGCCACCATCTGCCTCGCCCTGATCATCGCCTCGGCGATACTGGCGCCGTGGCTGTCGCCGCACGATCCCTTGCTGCTGGCGCCGGCGCAGCGGCTGCGGCCCGCCAGCGCGCAATTCCTGCTCGGCACCGACGGCTACGGCCGCGACGTGCTGTCGCGCATTCTCTATGGCGGACGCATTTCGCTGTTGATCGGCCTCGGCGCCGCCGTGATCAGCATCGGCATCGGGCTCGTGATCGGCCTCGTCTCGGGCTTCTTCAAATGGGTCGACGCCGTGATGATGCGGGTGATGGACGGCCTGATGGCGATCCCGAGCATCCTCCTGGCGATCGCCGTGGTCTCGCTGTCGGGCGCAAGCCCGATGACGGTGCTGGTCGCCATCACCATTCCCGAAATTCCGCGCGTGGCGCGGCTGGTGCGCTCGGTGGTATTGTCGGCGCGCGAGGAACCCTATGTGGAAGCCGCGATCTCGGTAGGCTCCAGCCTGCCCAAGATCATGTGGCGGCATCTGATGCCGAACACGATCGCGCCCCTGATCGTGCAAGGCACCTATGTCTGCGCTTCCGCCATTCTCACCGAGGCGATCCTGTCGTTCCTCGGCGCCGGCATCAACCCGGAGACGCCGACCTGGGGCAATATCATGGCCGAGGGCCGCGCCTATTTTCAAATCAAACCGTCGCTGATCTTCTGGCCGGGCTTGTTGCTCTCGATCGCGATCCTCAGCGTCAACCTGATCGGCGACGCCGCGCGCGACGCGCTCGATCCCCGCATGAAGCAGCGGGAGGGCAGCAAGTGAGCGCCTTCCTGATCGTCATTCCGGGGCGATGCGAAGCATCGAACTACGATGTGCAATTGCACATCGGAGAATCTCGAGATTCCGGGTCTGGTGCTAGCGCACCATCCCGGAATGACGGTGGAGAGGAATGAGATGAAAAACACCGTCCTCGACATCAACGACCTCGTCGTCAGCCTCGGCAAGACGCCGCAAGGGCCGCGCATCATCGACGGCGTGTCGCTAAGGGTGAGCAAAGGCGAAACCCTGTGCGTGGTCGGCGAAAGCGGCTCGGGCAAATCCGTGACGTCGCTGACCGTGATGGGGTTGTTGCAGAAGGGCTCGCTGTCACCGACCGCCGGCAGCATCAAGCTGGTCGGCGAGGAACTGCTCGCCGCCAGCGACCGCCGCCTGCGGCAGCTGCGCGCCACCACCATGGCGATGATCTTTCAGGAGCCGATGACGGCGCTCAACCCGGTGGTGCCGGTCGGCCGCCAGATCGACGAAGTGCTGCGCGCGCATACCGATCTCGATGCCCGTGCGCGGCGCCAGCGCATCCTCGACATGATGGAACAGGTGCGGCTGCCCGAAGTGAAACGCATTTTCGCCTCTTATCCGCACCGGCTGTCGGGCGGCCAGCGCCAGCGCATCATGATCGCGATGGCGCTGGTGCTGGAGCCGAAGCTCTTGATCGCGGACGAGCCGACCACCGCGCTCGACGTCACCACGCAAAAGCAGATCCTCACTCTGATCCGCGACCTGCAGCGGGATCACGGCACCGCCGTGCTCTTCATCACCCACGACATGGGCGTAGTCGCGGAGATCGCCGATCGCGTCGCTGTGATGCGCCAGGGGCGGCTGGTGGAAACCGGGCCGCTCGATACCATCCTGCGCAACCCCACCATGGAATACACCCGCAACCTGCTCTCGGCGGTGCCGAGCCTGGTGCCGCGCACGCCGCGCGCCGTTTCGACCGAACCGGTGGTGCTGGAGGCCAACGAACTCGGCAAGGTCTATCGCGAACGCTCCTTCTTCGGCGCCGTCCGCGAGGTCGCAGCGGCCCAGGATGTCACGCTCACGCTGCGCAAGGGCCGCACGCTCGGCATCGTCGGCGAAAGCGGTTCGGGAAAATCCACGGTGGCGCGCTGCATCGTCCGGCTGATCGATCCGACCTCCGGCGGCATCCGCCTTGCCGGACGGGAAATCTCCGAGCTGTCGCGAAGGCTGTTGCAGCCGCATCGCAAGAAGATCCAGATCATTTTCCAGGACCCCTATCGCTCGCTCAATCCGCGCATCACGGTCGGCGAGACCATCGCCGAAGGCCCGATCAATTACGGCACGCCGCGCGCGGAAGCGCTGGCGAAAGCGCGCGAACTCCTGGAACTCGTCGACCTGCCCGCCGACGCGATCTCGCGCTATCCGCACCAGTTCTCGGGCGGCCAGCGCCAGCGTATCGCCATTGCGCGCGCGCTTGCGCTCGATCCCGACGTGCTGGTGGCGGACGAAGCGGTCTCCGCGCTCGACGTCTCCGTGCAGGCGCAGGTGCTGGAACTGCTCGACGAAATCCAGGCCCGGCTCGGCATCGCGCTGTTGTTCATCACCCACGATCTGCGGGTCGCCGCGCAAATCTGTGACGACGTTGCCGTGATGCAGCATGGCCGCATCGTCGAACAGGGACCCGCGGCGCAGGTCCTGACCCATCCGCAACAGGCCTATACCAGGCAGTTGCTCGACGCCGCCCCCGGACGCGACTGGGATTTTGCGAATTTCAGGCCGGTCACAATGAGTGCATCTGCGACTTGAACCGCCTCTTCCGTCATTCCGGGGCGATGCGAAGCATCGAACCCGGAATCTCGAGATTCCGGGTCTGGTGCTACGCACCATCCCGGAATGACGGAATCAAAACCACTTCCTGGCCTCACTCCTCGCAAGCCCATGCGGCATGCAAAACGGGATTGCTTCGTCGCTTGCGCTCCCCGCGATGACGAGTCTAACGTCAACGCGAATAATTCACTGAGACCGAATTGATGACCCGTATCGCCGTTGGCGGCTTCCTGCACGAGACCAATACCTTCGCACCGACGAAGGCGACTTATGACGACTTCGTGCACGGCGGCGGCTGGCCGGGGATGGCGATGGGCACTGACGTGCTCAAGACCATGCGCAACATCAATGTCGGCCTCGCCGGCTTTGTCGAAGCCGCGGAAGCGGAAGGCTGGGAGATGGTGCCGACCATCTCCTGCGGCGCCAGCCCGTCGGCGCATGTCACCGAGGATGCCTATGAGCGCATCGTCAAGGTGATGATCGATGGCATCAAGGCGGCCGGGCCGCTCGATGCCGTCTATCTCGACCTGCACGGCGCCATGGTCACGGAACATCTCGACGACGGCGAAGGCGAAATTCTCGCACGCGTGCGTCAGGCGATCGGCAAGGATCTGCCGCTGGTGGTCAGCCTCGACCTGCATGCCAACGTGACGCCCGAGATGATCGAGCATGCGGACGCGCTCATTGCCTATCGCACCTATCCGCATGTCGACATGGCCGAAACCGGCCGCGCCGCTGCCCGCCATCTTGCGTTGCTGCTCAAGACGAAGCAAAAATTTGCAAAGGCATTCCGGCAATTGCCGTTCCTGATTGCGATCAGCTGGCAATGCACCAACGACCAGCCCACCAGGGACATTTATCAAAAGCTCGCCGCGCTGGAGAGCGGTGCTGTGCCGACGCTGTCGTTTGCGCCGGGCTTTCCGGCTGCCGATTTTGCGCATTGCGGCCCGAGCGTGTTCGCCTATGGCGCGACGCAGGCCGATGCGGATGCGGCAGCGGACACGATCGCCGCGCTGATCGAAAGCCACGAAGACGATTTCGACGGCCGCATCTACGCGCCCGATGAGGGCGTGCGACACGCCATGGAACTGGCGAAGACCGCGACAAAGCCCATCGTCATCGCCGACACCCAGGACAATCCCGGAGCCGGCGGCGATTCCGACACCACCGGCATGCTGCGCGCGCTGGTGCGCAACAATGCCAGGAGGGCCGCGACCGGCGTGATCTACGATCCCGCTGCCGCCAAGGCCGCGCATGCCGCGGGCGTCGGCGCCACGGTGACGCTCGCGCTCGGCGGCAAGTCGGGCATTCCGGGCGATGCGCCCTACAAGGAAACCTTCATCGTCGAAACATTGTCCGACGGGCAATTCGTGGCGCCGGGTCCGTATTATGGCGGCCGCGACATGGACATGGGGCCGTCGGCATGCCTGCGGATCGGCGATGTCAGGGTGGTCGTGTCTTCGCACAAGGCGCAGCTCGCGGATCAATCGATGTACCGCTATGTCGGCATCGAGCCGACCGAGCAGGCGATCCTGGTCAACAAGAGTTCGGTGCATTTCCGCGCCGATTTCGAGCCGATCGCGGAAAAACTCCTGATCTGCGCCGCGCCCGGCGCGATGCCCGCCGACACCGCTACATTGCCGTGGACGCGGCTGCGTCCGGGAATTCGCATCAGGCCGAACGGTCCCGCCTTCGCCCCCGACAATAAATCACGCTCAACCGGATAGAGGTCCAATGCCCAATATCGACCGTATCGAAGCCTTTGCCGACGAACTCACCGCGATCCGCCGGGATCTGCATGCGCATCCCGAAATCGGCTTCGAGGAGGTCCGCACGTCCGGGATTGTCGCCGAGAAGCTCACGCAATGGGGGATCGAGGTGCATCGCGGCCTCGGCGGCACCGGCGTGGTCGGCGTGCTCAGGGGCAAGGGCACCGGGGCAAAACGCATCGGCCTGCGCGCCGACATGGACGCGCTGCCGATGGAAGAGAACACCAATCTGAAATGGCGCTCGACCATTCCCGGCCGCTTCCACGGCTGCGGCCATGACGGCCACACCACCATGCTGCTCGGCACCGCGCGCTACCTCGCCGAGACCCGCAACTTCGACGGCACCGTGCATTTCATCTTCCAGCCGGCCGAAGAAGGCCTCGGCGGCGCCCGCGCCATGATCAAGGACGGGCTGTTCGAGAAATTCCCCTGCGACGAGGTCTACGGCCTGCACAACGCGCCCGATCTCAACCATGGCGAGGTCGCGATTCTTCCCGGCCCCGCCATGGCCGGCGCCGATTTCTTCGACATCACCATCCACGGCTACGGCGCGCATGGCGCGATGCCGGAGCGCTCGAAGGATGCGGTCGTGATCGCGATGACGCTCGGCCAGGCGCTGCAGACCATCGTCAGCCGCAACGTCGATCCCTTGAAGGCGGCGGTGCTGTCGATCACCCAGATTCACGCCGGCTCGGCCTACAACGTGATCCCCGGCGAGGCCAGGCTGTGCGGCACCGTCCGCGCTTTTTCCGACGAGGCGCGCGCGCTGATCCGCGAGCGGATGCGCGCGATCTGCGCCGGCATGGCGACCGCGTTCCAGGTCGAAATCATTGCCGACATCCGCGACACGTTCAGCGTGCTGGTGAACCAGGAAGAGCAGTCCAGGGTGGTCGAGGCCGTGGCGCGCACCGTGGTCGACCCCGCCAAGGTCATTACCCGGACGCAGCCGAAGATGGGCAGCGAGGACTTCGCCGACATGATGCAGGCGGTGCCCGGCGCCTATTTCTGGGTCGGCCATGACGGCTCGGTGCCCGTCCACAATCCCGGCTACGTGCTCGACGACAAGATCTTGCCCGTCGGCGCCAGCCTGTTCGCGCGCATCATCGAAACCCGGCTTCCGGCAGGCGCCCATGCATAAACCAGTGTCCGACGAGGCCGTCACGTCGCTGCACGACCTTTCCGCGGTCGACCTGATCGCAGGCTTCAAGGCCAGGCAGTTTTCGCCGTCCGAGGTGCTGGAGGACGTGCTGTCGCATGTCGCGGTGTGGGAGCCGCACATCAGGGCGCTTTATGCCTTCGATCCCGACGGCGCGCGCGCGGTGGCAAAGGCTTCGACCGAACGCTGGCACAAGGACAAGCCGATGGGCGCGCTCGACGGCGTGCCCGCGACTATCAAGGACAATATCGCCACCAAGGGCGTGCCAGTGCCGCTCGGTGCGGCCAGCGTCAAGCTGGTGCCCGCGGCTGCGGATGCGCCGCCGGCGGCGCGCCTGCGCGAAGCGGGAGCGGTGATCTTTTCCAAGACCACCATGCCGGATTACGGCATGCTGTCGTCGGGACTGTCGAGTTTCCATCCCCTCACGCGCAATCCCTGGAACCTGGCCAAGAATCCCGGCGGCTCCAGCGCCGGCGCGGGCGCAGCCGGTGCGGCCGGCTACGGCCCGCTGCATCTCGGCACCGATATCGGCGGCTCGGTGCGGCTGCCGGCGTGCTGGTGCGGCCTCGTCGCGCTGAAGCCGAGCCTCGGGCGGATTCCGATCGACCCGCCCTATGTCGGCCGTGTCGCCGGACCGATGACCCGCACCGTCGACGACGCCGCGTTGATGATGAGCGTGCTGTCACGGCCCGATCGCCGCGACGGCATGAGCCTGCCGCCGGACAGCATCAACTGGAAGGCGCTCGACAAATCCCCGCGCAAATTGCGCATCGGGCTGATGCTCGATCCCGGCGTCGGCCAGGCGCTGGAGCAGGACGTGCGCGAGGTGGCGGTGAAGGCCGCAAAGGCGTTCGAGGCGGCCGGCGCTGCTGTCACCGAGGTGCCGGGCGTGATGACGCGCGAAATCCTCGACGGGCTCGACAATTTCTGGCGCGCTCGGATGTGGGACGATCTCTCCAGGCTTGCGCCGGCCGAGCGCGGCAAGGCGCTGCCCTATATCGTCAACTGGGCGGAAGCCGGCGCGAAACTGTCGGGCGTCGACGTCATCAGGGGCTTCAACGCCACCATGGCGATCCGGGCGGCGGCCGCAAAGCTGTTCTGCGATCTCGATTACGTCATCTCGCCGGTGTCGCCGGTGGTGAACTTTGCCGCCGAACTCGCCTCCCCGCTCAACGATCCCGCAAAACCGTTCGAGCACATCGCCTACACCGTGCCGTGGAACATGTCGGAAAATCCGGCCGTGTCGATCAATGGCGGCTACGACAAGAATGGTTTTCCGATCGGCGTCCAGATCGTCGGCCGCCGCTTCGACGACCTCGGCGTACTCGGAATGGCGAAGGCGTTCGAGGGCCTGCGGGGGCCGCAGAAGCCGTGGCCGAGCCCGCCGAAGCGATAGGACGGCGCGTCGTACGCTGAACGTCATGCGCGGGCTTGACCCGCGCATCCATCCTCTTCGTAAGGATGGATTGCCGGGTCAAGCCCGGCAACGACGAGTCGAAAAACAAAACAACAACGAGAGGAAACCCCAGGGATGCCCTATGAGACCATCAAATACGAGGTCGCCGAGCAGATTCTCACGATCACGCTGAACCGGCCCGACAAGCTCAACGCCTTCAACGGCGTCATGCAGCAGGAACTGATCGACGCCTTCGATGCTGCCGACAATGACGACAATATCCGCGCCGTCATCGTCACCGGCGCGGGGCGCGGGTTCTGCGCCGGCGCCGATCTTTCTTCCGGCGCCGACACTTTTGATCGCGATGCGCGGCGCGGGCCGGTCCGGCGCCTTGCCGACGGCAAGGTCGACTACAGCGACCACCAGGTGCGCGACGGCGGCGGCCAGGTGACGCTGCGCATCTTCAAATGCTTGAAACCCGTGATCGCGGCGGTGAACGGCCCCGCGGTGGGTATCGGCGTCACCATGCAGCTCGCGATGGACATCCGCATCGCCTCCGAGGCCGCGCGCTTCGGCTTTGTATTTTCCCAGCGCGGCATCGTGCCGGAAGCCGCGTCGAGCTGGTTCCTGCCCCGCATCGTCGGCATCTCCCAGGCGCTGGAGTGGTGCTACACCGGCCGGGTATTTCCGGCGCAGGAAGCCTTGGCCGGCCGCCTCGTCAGCAAGGTGGTGCCCCCCGACGACCTGCTGCCGACAGCGCGCGCGCTGGCAAAGGAGATCGCCGCCAAGACCGCGCCGGTGTCGGTGGCGCTGATCCGGCAGATGTTGTGGCGCATGCTGGGCGCTGACGATCCAATGGAGGCTCACAAGGTCGACAGCCGCGGCATCTACGCCCGCGGCCGCTCGGCGGACGTGAAAGAAGGCGTGGTATCGTTTCTGGAAAAGCGGCCAGCGGTGTTCAAGGACAAGGTGTCGAGCGATATGCCGGATTATTTCCCGTGGTGGGAAGAGCGGGAGTATGAGTGAGGCGAGTTGAGCC
>NZ_JADGRI010000230.1 GCF_017881085.1 Bradyrhizobium sp. | reverse complement strand
ACGCTGGCGCGAGCATGACGATCGCGACGCGGCACATCACCTTGTCACCAGCCATCTCCGGCTCGTGGCCAAGATCGCCATGGGCTATCGCGGCTACGGCTTGCCAATCTCCGAGGTTGTCTCGGAAGGCAATGTCGGCCTGATGCAGGCGGTGAAGCGGTTCGAACCCGAGAAGGGGTTCCGGCTCGCCACCTACGCCATGTGGTGGATCAAGGCCTCAATACAAGAGTACATCCTGCGTTCCTGGTCGCTCGTGAAGATGGGCACCACCGCGAACCAGAAGAAGCTGTTCTTCAACCTGCGCAAGGCGAAGAGCAAGATCTCCGCGCTGGACGAGGGCGACCTGCACCCCGACCAGGTGAAGCTGATTGCCAAGCGCCTCGGCGTGACGGATCAGGACGTAATCGACATGAACCGCCGGCTCGGCGGCGATGCCTCGCTCAACGCGCCGATCCGCGACGACGGCGAAGCCGGCGAATGGCAGGACTGGCTGGTCGATAACTCGCCCAACCAGGAAGCCATCATGGCTGAGCACGAGGAGTTCGATCATCGCCGGCAAGCGCTGAACGGCGCCATCGGCGTGCTCAACCCGCGGGAACGGCGCATCTTCGAGGCGCGGCGTCTGGCGGAAGAGCCGATGACGCTGGAAGACCTCGCCGCCGAATTCGGCGTGTCGCGCGAACGCGTGCGGCAGATCGAAGTCCGCGCCTTCGAGAAGGTGCAGTCGGCCGTGAAGGGCACCATCGCCAGGCAGGAAGCGGCGGCGCTCGAAGCCGCGCACTGATCGAGGCGGATTGAACAACGAGACAAGAGCCGGCGGCAACGCCGGCTTTTTTGTTGGGGCATCGATTCGTCAAATTGACCATCCTCCGCGAGGACGAAGCGGCGAGCGCGTTCCCTCAATAATAATCCCGCAAATACTCCGCGAGGCTGTCGGGCTGGTTGAGACTGTCCCAATCATAGGGATCACCATACAGCAGCGCGCTCGCCTGGGTCTTGTAATCCGGCGCGACGTCGTCGGCCTGCGGCAATCCCCGGCCGAGGATGTCGCGGTAGTCCCGGTAGTTCGCCTCCGTGCCGATGAAGATGCAGACGCAGTGGTTCGGCTCGGCATAGAGGTAGCGGACATTGCCGCCGTTCCGGTGGATCACGAAACGATGCGCCGGCAGCGCGCGCAGCGCCTTTTGCCCGGCGGCATCATTGGCGAGTTTCACGCGGAAACCGGCCGATGACAAAAGAAAACTGTTCTTCTCCAGGAACGGCTTGCTCGGCACCTCCAGCGCGACCAGCAGCGAGGTGCACAGCAACAGCACGATGGCCGGCAACACAAAGGCCTTCAGCCCTCGCGCGCGAAACGGCCACCGGCGGCCCGTGACGACCGGCCAGATCAAGGATGCTGACATTAAGAACCCCCGCCGCCGCGGAGCCTATAATGGTGCGGTCGACGCGCCAAGGGGCTGGACCCCGGGCCTGTTGAACCCGGTCGCGGGCTCCGCCGACCAAGAAGAACGAGCGTTCGCCTGACGAGATAGCCATGTCGATCACGCTGCAATCAACCGTCGGCGGGTTTTCGGCCGAATTCATGCGCAAGGTCCCGGCCCTCGAGCAGTCCATGATCGCGCATGGGCTGGAGCCCGCGCAGTTCGTGATCTCGAAGGACCGCGCCACGCCGCCCTCGGTGCCTTTCATCGGGCCGTTTTTCTACGCCTACACCGTGTTCGTCGGCGACGACAGCTTTACGGTTACCGAGCCAAACGACATGATCTTCCTGAAATATTTTTACGATCGCTGCATCGCCGCGGACGAGGCCGCGCCGGAGC
Organism: Bradyrhizobium sp.; assembly: GCF_017881085.1. Classification (GTDB taxonomy): domain Bacteria; phylum Pseudomonadota; class Alphaproteobacteria; order Rhizobiales; family Xanthobacteraceae; genus Bradyrhizobium. The sequence goes on along the minus strand of NZ_JADGRI010000230.1, from coordinate 6,946 downwards.
AGGAGCAGCGCCGACGAAGCCCGGGCCTGATCAGGCGCATCTTCCGCTGGATGGCGCAACCGGTCTGAGCCGACCATCATTCCCCCCACTCTCTCGCCAGCGTCGCCAGCGCGCAGCCTTCGCAATAGCGCGCGTCCTTGAAGTCGATCCAGTTGTGGGCATAGACCCGATCGAGCGGAATGCGGTAGCGCGCGCGCAGCACCTTCACCAGGATCCGCCATGCCGCGATCTGCGCTTCGGTGGCGGGCCGCGTCACGTCGGGAAAATTGCCGGCGAATTCCACGCCGATCGAAGCGCTGCCGACCACCTGGTGATAGGTCGGGCCGTTGTCGATGTACTTGTTGTCGTTGCGGTTGGCGCCGTCGCCATGGGTCGGAACCAGATCTTCCGCGACCGCCCAGTACACCGTCCCGTCGGTCTCCACCCAGACGGTGACGCCGCGCCGTGTCGGGTTCTTCGACTGCTCCTGCGCGCCCCCGCGCGCCGAGCCGGCCGGGCCCTCGGTCTGGTGCACGATGATGTTGCGCCAGGGATGGGCCTTTGCGACATCGCCCCACGGCGCCAGCCAGACCATCTTCAGCCCCGGTATCTCGGGCGTGCCCGAGGAGCGCGCGATCATCCCGAGGTCGGGCGTCTGCGCGGCGGCCGATGCGGCGATCGCGACGGCGCAGAGCGCCGTCATCAGCAGGCGAAAATTCATGTCACCTGAATAGCACGCTCAGGCGAGCCTGCGCAGCGCCGGTTGCGGCATCGGCTCATGCGCGGGCGCCGGCGGCGGCGCCGGGTCGTAGACGGCGTGGCGGTTCTTGCCGTCCTTCTTGGCGGCGTAAAGCGCGTGGTCGGCGGCGGCCATCAGCCGGTCCGGGTGCGGGCCGGTTTCCCGGGTCCATTGCGCGACGCCGATCGAGAGCGAAATCGGGATTTCATCGCCGACGCAGGCGTCCGCATCGGCGCGGCACACATCCAGGATGCGGCGGGCGACCATCGCGCCTTCGCGCAGCGTGGAGGCGGGCAGCACGACGCAGAACTCGTCGCCGCCGCTGCGCGCCAGCATGTCGCCGGGCCGCAACCGCGTCTGCGTCATCAGGGTGAAATGCTGCAGGCAGGCGTCGCCCGCGGCATGGCCGTGGGTGTCGTTGATCAGCTTGAAGCCGTCGAGATCGATCACCAGCAGCGTGAACGGCTCGCCGCTGCGTTCCGACCGCGCGCATTCCTCGGTCAGCCGCTGCAGCAAATGCCGCCGGTTGCCGACGCCGGTGAGATCGTCGAGCAGCGCAAGATCGGCGACCTCGTTGCGCAGCCGGTCGATCGCCATCAGCAGGAAGCCGAAATTCAGCGACAACGACAGGAACATCAGCGCCAGCACCAGCACCGACTGCACCGAATTGGCCTGGATATAGGAGAAGTCGCCGCCGATATGCAGCAGGGCGCCCCCGGCGCGGATCGCATAGATGGCGATGATGAAAATGGAGATGACGCCCGCAAGCCGTGCGCCGGGATTGACGCGGCCATCCTGCCGCGACAGCAGCAGCTTCAGCGTCAGCACGAACGGCATGGCCTGGCCGATCGAATAGACCAGGATCCGCAGCGGTGAGCTGTCGTAACCGACGATGAAGAAGGTCAAACCGGCGAAAGCCAATCCGGTGATCAGCGCGGTGCCGCGCCAGGTGACCGGCCGGCCGTAAAACCGCTTGATGCCCATCGCGGCAAGGCAGGCGGCGAAAATCATGGTGGTGCCGCCTGACAGCAGGGTCAGCACCGAAGGCACCTCGAAGCGCAGCATCGCCAGTGCGGCGCCGATGGCGGCGGCGAACGCCGAGGCGGTCCAGAAGCGGGAAGCCACCAGCTTGGGGTAACTGCGCGCGACATAGCCCCAGATCAGGCCCAGCGCGAGAAAATTGACGACGAACATCGTCCAAAGCGTCGGAACGCTCAGCATCTGTGAATGCAGGACGCGCACGTCCTGCCTCCCCTTTTGTCGAACATCCCACCCATGACCATCCCCTGTTTGAAGCAAGATGCAGCTTGGTCGCTTAACGGACTCTCACTCGCCGCGAAGCAATCCGCGCCGTGGTTTTGAAATCATGAAGATGGCGCGCGGCAGTTCCGGATCAATGCAGAATGCGTCCGCGCATAAGCGCATCATTAACCCTGAGGGGGACGGTCGAGCTCCACTGTCATCGCCGGACTCGATCCGGCGATCCATCTTGTCCTGAAGACCGATGGATGCGCGGGTCAAGCCCGGGCATGACGAGCGAAAACTTCCGGAAAATGCGCCAAAAACGCATAACAGCTGTGGATAACGCAATGACAGCGACGTGACAGCGCGGGGCAGCGGCCTGCGAATCTGTTGGGATTGCATTCGAGGATGTTGCGAGGCTGGCCCTCCGCCGAGCATGCCTCGTGTCGCGTTTCCATCCATTAAACCCTGAGAGGATGCTATGGCTAAGAAAGCGAAGAAGGCGAAAAAGGCGAAGAAGGCCAAGAAAGCCAAGAAGTCCAAGAAGTGACTTTCAAGCCCGGGTGGAGCGTCACGCTCCGCCCGGGCACCCAGCCTGAAGCAAAAGTGATTTTTGAAGACGGCGGGCCTTGTGCCCGCCTTTTCATTTGGGACGATTCCTTCCGTATAAGGGTTGCCGCGCAAAACTTTCCGACATTGGAGCTGACGACAAATGACTGCGATCCGTGGAGCCGCCGCAGCCGTGACCGGCGCGGCCAGTGGCATCGGCCGGGCGCTGGCGCTGGAGCTTGCCGCGCGCGGCGCCGATCTCGCGCTGGCCGATCGCGACGAGGCGGGGCTGCAGGCGCTCGCCGCCGAGATCGCCAAATCAGGTTCAAACAAGGTCAGCGTCCACCGCGTCGACGTCGCCGAGCCCAGCGAGATCGAGTCCTTCGCGGAAAGTGCGGTCGCCGCCCATCCCGGCCTCAACATCGTCATCAACAATGCCGGCGTGGCGCTGCTCGGCCAGTTCACCGAGATCGACCAGGCGCAGATGGAATGGCTGTTCAACATCAATTTCTGGGGCGTGGTGCGCACGACCCGCGCGTTCCTGCCGCATCTTTCGCAACGGCCCGAGGCCCACATCGTCAACCTCTCCTCGATCTTCGGCATCATCGCGCCTCCAGGGCAATCGGCCTATGCGGCGGCGAAGTTCGCGGTGCGCGGCTTTTCCGAAAGCCTGCGCCATGAGCTGGCGATGGCGAAAAGCCCGATAAAACTGTCGGTGGTGCATCCTGGCGGCGTCGCCACCAACATCGCCCGCAACGCCCGCACCGGGGTCGGCATGACCGACAATGCGCGCCGCGCGCAATCGATCGAGCGGTTCGACGCGGCGGCCAAGACCACGCCGGCCGCGGCGGCGCTGCGCATCATCGAAGGCATCGAGAAAAACCAGCCGCGCATCCTGATCGGCAACGACGCCCGCTTCATGGACCTGCTGCAGCGCCTGCGGCCCGGCACCTACTGGTCGGTGCTGCAACGCCGGATCGAAAAGGCGATGCAGGCGAAGAAGTAGGGTTGGCATCATCTCTCGTCGTCCCCGCGAAAGCGGGGACCCATACGCCGTGTCGCCTGTTGTGAAAGACGCGGTTCGACGGCTTTCGCAAATACTACTCCCTGTGGTTATGGGTCCCTGCTTTCGCAGGGACGACGGAGGGAGTGGTGCCACAGCTCCGCGATCTCGCCGCTTGTTTCGCGCGAGGTTTTGTCAGTTCGTTCCGCCCTCTTCATCAGAGGGCGCAGGGAATGCCGGGCGCCCGATGCGCCCGATGGCCGCGCGTGCAGGAGTAGTGGTAGAACGCACACGCGTCAGTCAGGTCACACCGGAAAACGCCCGGCATTCCCCACGCAATGGTTTTAACGGTTTCCTTCGCGCTCTCCCGGGTGACCGGGCTTTCTTGCCACCCTCGCCCGCGAAAATTGCTTCCCGCGAACTTGATGCCAGCGTCGGGGCATCAGGACCACACGACTTCGCCGTCCGCATCCCGTGCTCTCGTCAGTAGCACCGTCAGCGTCCACCGCATCCCGCTCCGCGTTCGTGACGTTGCGCAACGCCCCTCTTGGTGGGGCGGGACGGCGGGGGATGTGAGGGTGATTTGCGCAAACACTGAAGCGAAAAATTTTTGCGTGAGGGGCTGGACACGAATTTGGTGATTTGCCTGTCGGGTCAGATCAGGCCGGTTTTGTCGCCACGTCGTCCCTGCGAAAGCAGGGACCCATACGCCGCGGCCTTGCGGTTGAGCGCGATGGCGGACGGCTTCGGCTCCCAACAAACGACGGTGGTTGTGGGTCCCTGCTTTCGCAGGGACGACAGGAGTGTGTGACGCTTTCGCTATCGTCCCACCAGCTGATCGGCGAAATAGCCGATGGTCTTGCGGTAGATCGTGGCGTGGTTCCATTCGCGCATGGCTTCGAAATTCGCCGAGCCCTCCTCGTAGGACGCGCCCATCTTGAAGCCGTTGGTGTGCAGCAAATTGGCGGTGGAGGCGAGCACGTCGGGCACGCTGTGGCGCAGATCGACGCGGCCGTCGCCGTCGAAATCGACGCCGTATTTGACGTAGGACGACGGCAAAAATTGCGTCTGTCCGATCTCGCCGGCAAAGGCGCCGATCAGGTCGCGCAAGGGCAGATCGCCGCGCTGCACGATCTTCAGCGCCGCGATCAACTCGCCCTGGAACAGCTCGGTGCGGCGGCAATCATGCGCCAGCGTCGTGAGTGTGCGGATCACGGGGAGCTTGCCCATGTCGCCCTTGCCGAAATCGGTCTCCAGCCCCCAGATCGCCACCAGGATCTGCCGGGGCACGCCGAACCGCGCCTCGATCCGCGCCAGCAATGCGGCGTGACGCTGCAACATCGCCCGGCCGCCATTGATGCGGCCCGCGCCGACGCGGGTCGAGACATACTGCTCGAAGGTCTTGTTGAAGGTGTAGCGCTGGCGGCGGTCGAAATTCAGCACCGCCGCGTCCTGCGCGACGCCCGCGAACGCCGAGCCGATCACGTTTTCCGAGACGCCCGCGGCCCGCGCGTCCGCCGAGATGCCCGCGACAAAGCTGTTGAAATCGCCGCCGCATTTGGCGGCGAGTGCGGGGCCTGAGGCGATGACGGCGCCGAACACAATGGCCGGAAGAAGTTTGCGCATGCGAATCCCTTGTTGCTTCCTGATCGTACCGACCATGCCATGAGAAAATGCCGCGCGGCAGGTATCTTCGCCGGTTTCGATGGGAACCTCGTCGTCCCGGCCTTGAGCCGCCCACACGAGAGCGCGGGAATTCCCGGCGGTCGTCCCTGCGAAAGCAGGGACTCATACGCCGAGGCCGATGTTGTCAAGGCGGAATGGTTGATGGCTCCGCTTCCACAATTGCCGCCTGTGGTTATGGGTCCCTGCTTTCGCAGGGACGACAGCACGATTGGCTTCGTACCGCAGAACCTCACTCGCCGCCGTCGATCTGCCGGCCCATCAGCGCGATCGCCTTCTGATAGACGCCCGCGGCGTTCCACTCCTGGATGGCCGCGAAGTTGGGCTCTCCCGGCTGGTAGCCGGCGCCTGCCTTCCAGCCGTGCGCTTTCAAAAAGTTCGCGGTCGAGCCCAGCGCGTTGGCCGCGACGTCGAGATTGCCGATGCCGTAGGCCAGGATGTTCTTCGGCATGAACTGGGTCTGACCGACCTCGCCGTGCATGGAGCCGCGCGTGGTGGGCGAGAGGGCGCCGCGCTCGATCAATTGCAGCGCCGCGTAAAGATGCTCGGTGAAATAGGCCGAGCGCCGGCAGTCATAGGCCAGCGTCGCGATCGAGGAGAGCATGTTCTGATTGCCGCGCTGGCTGCCAAAGCCCGTCTCCATTCCCCAGATGGCGATCAGCGGGCCCGGCGGCACGCCGTAGCGCTGCTGGATCGAAGCAAACATCGCTGCCTGCGATTGTTTCAGCGACCGTCCACGCGCGACGATGGTCGCCGCACCCCGCTTGGCGAGAAACGCATCGAGCGAAAGACTGAAACTTCGCTGGCCGCGGTCGGCGGCGATGGTGGCGCTGGCGTAGTTCGTCCCCATCAGCGCCGAGATGGCCGAGGCGCCGATGCCTTTTGCCCTTGCTTCGCCCGCAAACTCGCTTTTCCAGGCCTCAAAACCCGCGGACGTGCTGCCGCATTGGGCGGCGTCAGCGTGCGAGCTCAAACATGCGAGCATGGCGAGGGCTGACAGAGTCCTCTTCATGGACGCGGAAAGGGCAAGCACGGGGCGGAAGAAATGCATCGATGAAACCGTTCGTGGAGGGAGCGTGAGGGGAAATGAAGTTTGCTTCTAGCACGTCTGCTGTCCGCCTTCGAGGGTCCGAGAGGCCGGAGGCTGCCCGCGTCATCGCCGACCTGCCCTGCGCGGCAGGAAACGCCCGGCGGGAAGCGCTTCCAACCGATGCTCGATTTCTGATATAGCTCATTGATATCCAAGGCAGACGAACCGCGATGTCAGACACCGTTCCAAGCAAGGAACAGAAGCCCCGCCGCCTGGGCTTCCTGCGCGTGCCGCTGTTCCGGCTGCTGGCGATCAACCTCGCGGCGGGAATGGCGGTGGCGGCGCTATTGGTCGGCGGTCTGCTCGCGCTCAATCCCTCGGGCCTGCGGGATCTGATCTTCGCTGACTCGTCGCCCGGCACCGCGCTCGGGCTATTGCTGTTCGGGTTCGTCGTGACGTTCGGCTCGGCGGCGATGGGAACCGCGATCATGGCGACGGGACTACCGAGGCGCGTGGATGATGCAGGACCACGCGGTGGCCTGCCGCGGCTGGTCACGCAGGAACTGAACGGGGGCGTCGCGGCGTCAAGCCGGAAACGCTAACGGAACTCCCTGCCCGGTCTTCACTGAAAAAGAAAACGGCGGACTTTCGCCCGCCGCATTGTTTCGATGGATTGCCGGGTCAAGCCCGGCAATGACGAGAATGAACGTCATCCTGAGGT
>NZ_JADGRI010000229.1 GCF_017881085.1 Bradyrhizobium sp. | reverse complement strand
TGGCGCAGGAAACTCTGGATCACCTTGCGGCCGAGGTCGGGCAGATCGACGTTGGATTCCTCGAGGCGCGCGTGATCGCTCAGCGCAATGCCGTCGATCCACTCCATGGTGAGAACGTTGTGCGCGGTGCGATCCCAGTCGACCGTGGGCACGCGAAAATCCGGGTCGCCGCTGGTGTTCTCCGCCATCTCCGACAGCGCCGCGGCCTCCAGTCGCAGATCCATCTCCATCGCCACCGAGCGGGACATCGTGTTGATGACCTCGACCAGCCGCAGCCGCCGCGCTTCCGCCGAATAGGTCTCGGCATTGTGGGCGACAAAGAAGAAATCGGCGAGGTCGCGGCGGAAGCGCGCGGCGACGTCGGGTCTCAGCACCTTCACCGCCACCGATTTGCGCACGCCGTTCTGCTCGGTTTCGCCGCGATGCACTTGCGCGATCGAGGCGGCGGCCACCGCGGGGCCGAGGCTGACAAACGCCTGCGCCACGGGGCGTTCCAGCGATTGCGCGATCACGGCTTCGGCTTCGCTCTGGGAAAACGGCGGCAGCCGGTCTTGCAGGGCCTCCAGGTCGCGCGCCATCATGACGCCGACCACGTCGGGCCGGGTGGCGAGGAATTGCCCGAGCTTGAGATAGGCCGGCCCGAGCCGGGTCAGCGCGCGCGACAGCCGTGGGCCGGACTTGGCGCCGGGGCGCTCGACGATCCGCGCCAGCCGCAGCGCAAGCTGCCCGGGCGGCGGCACCAGCGACGGATCGACCACGCCGAACACGCCCTCGCGCGCGAACACGAAACCGGCGCGGGCGAGCCGCGCGATGTGGGTCAGGGCTGAAATCACAAACGCCAGCCCGAATGCAAGGCCACGATGCCGCCGGAGAGGCTTTGCCAGCTGACGCGGGAAAAGCCGGCGCTGCGGATCATCTCGGCAAACGCGCCCGGCTTGGGAAATTTTCGGATCGATTCGACGAGATACTGATAGGAATCGGCATCGCCGGTCACGGCGCGGCCGAGGGGCGGGATTACCTTGAACGAAAACAGGTCGTAAATTCGGTCGAGCCCGGGCACGTCGACGGTGGAGAATTCGAGGCACAGAAATCGGCCGCCGGGCTTGAGCACCCGATACGCCTCGGCAAGCGCCAGATCGATTCTCGGCACGTTACGGATGCCGAACGCGATGGTGTAGCCGTCGAAGCTGCGGTCGGGGAAAGCCAGCGCCTCGGCATTGCCTTCCACGAACGACACCCGGTCGTCGACATGGCGCGCGGCGGCGCGCTCGCGGCCGACATTGAGCATGTCGGAATTGATGTCGCAGACAGTGGCGCGAAAGCCCGAGCCTGCCGCCCTGGCGGCGCGGAACGCGACGTCGCCGGTGCCGCCGGCAACGTCGAGCAGCGCAAACGGCGTATCGGCGCGCGGCGGATTGAGCGCGTTGATCATGATGTCCTTCCAAACCCGGTGCAGGCCCGCCGACATCAGGTCGTTCATCAGGTCGTAGCGGGACGCCACGCTGCGGAACACGTCGTTCACCAGCGTCTGTTTTTCGCCCAGGGGAACGTCCCTGAAGCCGAAATGCGTGGTTTGGTCCGGTCCATCCATGTATTTACGCCCTCGAACTGATAGCGGCCGGACCATAGCGCGCCCGCCGCAATGTCGCTATCACGTCGACACCACAAGGTGAACGCCCATCCATGCCCGAATTGCCCGAAGTCGAGACCGTCCGCCGCGGCCTGCAGCCGGCGATGGAGGGTTTCCGGATTGTGAAAATGGAAGTCAGGCGCAAAGACCTGCGGTTTCCGTTCCAGCGGGATTTTGTGCCGCGGCTGGCGGGCCAGACCGTGACCGGTCTCGGCCGCCGCGCCAAATACCTTTTGGCGGACCTTGCCTCCGGCGACGTGCTCCTGATGCACCTGGGCATGTCGGGTTCGTTCCGCGTCATCAAGGACGATGACGCGAGCACGCCGGGCGAATTCCACCATCCGCGCGGCAAGGATGGCGCGCATGATCATGTCGTGTTCCACATGTCATCAGGCGCGGTGATCGTGTTCAACGATCCGCGCCGCTTCGGTTATATGAAGATCATCGCCCGTGGGGCGATCGATGAGGAGCCGCTATTGAGCGGTCTCGGCCCCGAGCCGCTCGGCAATGAGTTCGACGCCAGCATGCTGGCGCACTCCTGCGCCAACAAGAAGACCAGCCTGAAGGCGGCGCTGCTCGACCAGCGCGTGGTAGCGGGGCTTGGCAACATCTACGTCTGCGAGGCGCTGTTTCGCGCGCGCCTGTCGCCGCGAAGGCTGGCGGCGACCCTGGCGACGAAGAAAGCCGAACCCACCGATCACGCCAAACGTCTGGTGAACGCGATCCACGCGGTGCTGAACCAGGCCATCAAGGCCGGCGGCTCGTCGCTGCGCGATCATCGCCAGACCTCGGGCGAGCTCGGCTACTTCCAGCACTCCTTCCAGGTCTACGACCGCGAGGGCGAAACATGCCAGACCGCCGGCTGCGGCGGTATCGTCAGGCGTTTCACCCAGAACGGACGCTCGACCTTCTGGTGCCCGAAATGCCAGAAATAATTCGTGGCGCCAGGCCGGGCCTGGCCTGACCCGAAATGTTCTTTGGAAACGCTCACAATATCTGGACGCAGCTGTAGAGGCTGTAGGCCGACACCGTCAGCGCCAGCAGGAAGCCGCAGAGAAAGCCGATCGTGCCAAGCACGATCGTCGTTATCGCAAGGTGGCGTCCGGGCGCGGAGGGATTGTTGTTCAAAATCGTCACGTGGTTTCCTTCCAGCAATCAAAACAGGAAATGATTCGATTTATCGACACGCGCGCGCGGGCGCCGAACGGCGGCAACCGGAATTTAATGGCGCAAAGTGGATAGATCATCGACCGCACCACAGAGAGCGTGGTGCCGAGGTCCACGCCGCGCGACAGCGTTGCGGCGAGTGCCGGCGATAAACAGAGGGCGAGAAAGGCGAGCGCGCAAAGCCCCGCGATTCCCGCCAATACGGCAATGGTTTGCTCGTCAATATGCTTCATAGTGGCGTCCTGCCTGGCAAAATATTCTCCGAGCGCGCCGCGCATGCGCGGTGCCCGTTGTGCAGCCAGATACGGGGTCGTCGCCGCCGTCGCCAGTTCAGGAACTGAATCCGGCCAATACAGAAACTGAACTGGAAAACCAGAGCAGCCGGCCATAATTTTTCCGCGAACCTGCTGCGGAGGATGACATGACCACAGGCAGCTACCAGCAATTCTGTCCGGTCGCGATGGCCGCCGAGATACTTTGCACGCGCTGGACCATCATTCTGCTGCGCGAGATGTTCGCCGGCTCGACGCGCTTCAACGAATTGCGCCGCGGCGTTCCGCGGATGTCGCCGGCGCTGTTGTCGCAGCGCCTGAAGGAGCTCGAGGCGGCCGGCATCGTCGCACACGCGGCGTCAAGCGCCGACCCGTCCGTCTCCGAATATCGATTGACGGAATCGGGGCGTGAACTCGGGCCGCTGGTGGAGGCCTTCGGAATCTGGGGTCAGCGGCGGATCGAATCGAAACTGTCGCTTCAGCATCTCGATGTCGATCTGCTGATGTGGGATATGCGGCGAAACCTCAACACCACGCCGATGCCGGCGCGGCGCAGCGTGGTGGAGATCGTCTATCCCGAACTGCCGTCGGCACAGCGGCGCTGGTGGCTGATCGTCGATCCCGGCGCCGGTGTCGACCTCTGCAAGATCGATCCCGGCTTCGACGTCGACCTCTACGTGTCGGCGGACCTGCGGAGCATGACGGCGATCTGGCTGGGCCTCGATACCGTGCGCGCGGCCGTTGCCAGCCAGCGGATGGTGCTGACGGGAAGCCGTCAGCTCGCTTCCTCCATGCAGACCTGGCTTGGCCTCAGTCCCTTTGCGAAGGAACGGAAGCTCGCGAGCTAGCCATCGAGCAGTGCCACGGCGTGAAACGGTCGCAGTACAGTTCGTGAACTGGATCGCGATCGCAATCTCCCGATAATCGCCCGGATTGATGATCCAGCAAGGGAGAAAAATCATGAGTTACATCGGAAGCTGTTTTTGCGGCGCGGTCAAAATCGAAGTGACGGGTTCACCGGAAGCCATGGGCTATTGTCACTGCAATTCATGCCGTTCCTGGTCGGCATCGCCGGTCAATGCCTTCACTCTCTGGAAGGCGGACGCGGTAAAAATCACGGCGGGAGCCGAGCATGTCGCGACGTTCCAGAAGACGGCGTTCAGCCAGCGCAAATATTGCAAGCTCTGTGGCGGGCATCTGATGGCCGGCCATCAGCCCGTCGGACTGATCGACGTGTACGCCGCGACCATCCCGACGCTGAAATTCGTTCCCGCGGTCCATGTCAACTACGCCGAGACGGTTCTGCCGATGAAGGATGGATTGCCCAAGATGAAGGACTTTCCGGCGGAACTGGGCGGCTCCGGCGTATTGGTGCCGGAACTGACGGCCGCCTGATCGGCCGCCATGCGACGCGCTCCCTCTTCAAAAAGACAAAGAGGGAGTGCGTCGTCGTCGTTTGCCGGCCCAAGGGGGCGGGAAAGTTCAGGAAACCGTCGCATCGATCTTTGCATGGGTCCGCAAATACATCGCGGGAACGAAGCTCGGCGACACCGCCGGTTCGCTGAGGATCGGCTGCTCTTCGACCGCTACATCGGCATAGAGCCGGGTCTCGATCCAGTGCCAGAGGTCACGAATTTCTTCGGCCGATTTGCCTCCAGGCGCCAATTCACTGACTCCCAGCCCTGCGTTCAGCGCGTCCTGGTGATCGTTGCGCATGACGATGAACGGCTTGGCGAGAATCTCGGGGATATCGAGCGCCGCTTCGTCACCGAGTGCGGTGGCGGCATTGCTGATGCGGTGACCGCGGATCGGGGTCTGGTTGAGCACAAAGCCGAACGGCTTCCTCCAGATTCGGGCGAGCTCGAGCGTCGGGACGGTGGCTTCGATATCGACAATGCTCGGGCGCACCGGGATCAGACAAAAATCGCTGTAGCGGATCGCGGCCGTGGTCGCGGCGCTGACGCCGCCGGCCGTGTCGACGATCGCCACGGTCACGCCGCTGCGTTGCAAAGCCTGCAGGCGAGGCTCGAGCTCCAGGGCGTTGTAGACCGGCTGCACCATCGGCGCGGGGTCGGCGCGGCGGCTCTGCCAGTTCGAAAGCGTTCCCTGCGGATCAGTCTCGATCAGGCAGACGGTCTGTCCCGCCTCCATCGCTGCCAGCGCCAGGCCGATGGCAAGCGTGCTTTTCCCGCTGCCGCCCTTTTGGGTGGCGAGTACGATCGTCTGCATAGCAAAAATCCTTCGGAAGCGTTTGTTTACGGAAGCTGCGGTACGCACACCAACCAAGTGTGCGTCGCATTCTGCGACGCCGAGCATTGCTGCCCAGGACGTGCCGGCCCGACCCGCCAGGCGGTATCGCGGCTGTCCGAATCACCAAACAAGACTAGATTGACTGATTATGAGGAAAATGACCATTCCGGATGAATACGGACCGTGTGATTTCGACTCGTCGGCGCCATGGGTTTAAGACCGTCGGCACGAAAATCCCAACGGACCGCAGGCGGCCGGCGACTACTTCCTCACGCAAATGACGCGCACGACGGCGGCCTTCGCATCCGTTGATCCGCCCGCGGCATCGACCCCGTTGGCTTTGAGAAACTCGCGCACGGCATCGGCCGGCACCAGCACGGCCTGCGCTGCCGGCGTGGCGTTCGCGGGTCCGGCGACCACCGCCGGCTTCAACCGCGCGACGCCGGCGAATTTGCCGTCGCCATCGAGCGCCGCGGCGCCGGAGAAGCCGAGCCCGGGCGGCGGCGACAGCGCGGCATCGCCGCCGCCGCCGACCGGAGCGGCTTGGGCCTTGACGCTGCTGACGGCCGCGCCGCCGCCCTGGTTTTGCGGGTCGGCGATGCCGGTGAGTTCGACCGCGGATTTCGCGTCGCCACTGCCGAGCGCCAGCGGCTTCAAACCGCGCGCGCCGTAGACGCGCAGCAGCGCGAGATCGTGGTCTTTGTCCTCGGCGACGCGGTCGGCGTTGCCGAGGCCCCCGATCGTGATCGCGAGGCACCCATCGGTGATTTCGCGGTCGGTAACGATCGCGCCGCCCTCGCTGACGACGACGCCGGTGCCGTATTCGACGGTCTTGCGCGGCGGCGGGCCGGTGCCCGTCGGAAACGGGTTGAAGGCGCTCGACATCGCGATCACCGCCGGCTCCACGGTACCTTCGGTGGCCTGATCGTAGAGGATGGTGAGGACGCGGACCTCGTCGCCCTTGAAGGTGCCCCGCACGTAGAATTTCTTCAGGCCCTGCATGCCCGACAGCACGAAGAAGTCGGGCTTGACCACGGTGTAGTCGACCTTGCGGCCGGCGGGCTCCCTCTTTTCCTGCTCGGCGAGTTTCGCCGCGGTCGGATTGGCCTGCTTGCGCCGCGCCAGCTGGATCTGGATGGTGCCGGTGGCCGAGCTCCATTTGGCGCCGTTGGCGTCGCTCGATTGCTGCGGCACCAGTTTTGTCGGCACCCCGAGCCGGGCGCCGCTGCCGGCATCGGTGACGATTTTCCAGCCGACATCCCCCTGCCGGCGCCGCGCGGTCTCGGCCAGCACGCTGCGCTCCTGCGGATTGAGCACGCCGGTCGGTTTGCCGCCCCGGTCCTTCTGAAACTCCTTGATGGCGGCGACCATGCGTTCGCTGACTTCGCCCGTGATGGCGCCGTTGTACCGGCCGACCCAGGCCAGATCCGACTGGATCGCCAGACGCTCGGCCTGCGCCATCGCGTTCGCGGTATCGGCCGGGGTCTGCAAGGCCGGGCGGATCGGCACGGTCGTGACCGTCTTCGGCTTGGTGCCGACCGTCGTCGGCGCAGTCATCTGCGCATGGGCGCAAGCCACCGCGGCCACCAACATCAATGTTGCCGTCAGCATCGATCTCATGAGAAGTCTCGGGGTCATTGACGTGCCGCGAATTAAGCACATCTGCTTGGTAGGCAACAACAGCGCCATGGTTCAAGGATGACGGCCGATACCGCAGCGCATGATGAATACGATGCCGGATAATCAGGATTCGACCAGGCCATGCTGAGTGCCGACGAACTCGAACGCTATGCCCGCCATATCGTGCTGCGCGAGGTCGGCGGCCCCGGCCAGGCGGCATTGAAGGAGGCCTCCGTGCTGGTAATCGGCGCGGGCGGCCTCGGCGCGCCTGCGCTGATGTATCTTGCCGCCGCCGGTGTCGGCGCGCTCGGTGTGGTCGATGACGATATCGTTTCGCTGTCCAATTTGCAGCGCCAGATCATCCACACCACGCCGGACATCGGACGGCGCAAGGCCGACACCGCGGCCGAGCGAATCTATGCGCTCAATCCCCGTGTCCAGTTCGCGGCGCACGCCACAAGGCTCGACGCCGGCAATGCGATGACGCTGATCGGCAGCTACGATCTGGTGCTCGACGGATCCGACAATTTCGAAACCCGCTATCTGGTATCGGACGCATGCTTCCTCGCCGGCAAGCCGCTGATCACGGCGGCGCTCGGCCAGTTCGACGGCTCGCTGACCACGATCCGCGCGCATGAGAGAAACGCCGAAGGCGAGTTCAATCCGACCTATCGCTGCCTGTTTCCCGAACCGCCGCCGCCCGGCACGGTGCCGGCCTGCGCCGAGGCGGGCGTAATAGGCGCGCTCGCCGGCGTGCTGGGATCGATGATGGCGCTGGAGGCGATCCGCGAAATCGTCGGCTTCGGCGAGGGCCTGGTCGGGCGGCTCCTGATGGTGGACGCCCGCGCCATGCGGTTCGAAACGCTGCGCTACGCACGCGATCCCTTGAATCCGCTCAATGGCGACGCGCTTGTCATCACCGATCTGAGCGCGCACCGCTAAGCGGCGAAACCCCTCACAGCATGCTCGGCAGCACGCGGTCCGGCGGCTTGTGGTTGTCGAGGAAGGTGCGGATGTTGATGATCACCTTCTCGCCCATCTCGACGCGGCCTTCGATCGTCGCCGAGCCCATGTGCGGCAGCAGCGTCACCTTGCCGGCCTTCGCCAGCCGCACCAGTTTCGGATTGACCGCGGGTTCGTTCTCGTAGACGTCGAGCCCGGCGCCGGCGATGTCGCCGCTTTCGATCAGCTTGGTCAGCGTCTCCTCGTCGATCACCTCGCCGCGCGCGGTGTTGACGATAAAGGCGTCCTTGCGGACCAGTTTCAGGCGCCGCGCCGACAAGAGATGAAACGTGGCGGGCGTGTGCGGACAATTCACCGAGATGATGTCCATCCGCGCCAGCATCTGGTCGAGGCTTTCCCAATAGGTCGCGCCCAATTCGTCGGCGATGCGCGGCGCCACGGGACGGCGGTTATGGTAATGAATCTGCAGGCCGAACGACCGCGCCCGGCGCGCCAGGGCCTGGCCGATGCGGCCCATGCCGACGATGCCGAGCCGTTTTCCCCCGATCCGGTGGCCGAGCATCCAGGTCGGCGACCAGCCCGGCCAGTCCTTGCCCTCGGTGAGGATGGAAGCGCCCTCGACCAGCCGGCGCGGCACGGCCAGAATCAGCGCCATGGTCATGTCGGCGGTATCTTCGGTCAGAACCTTCGGCGTGTTGGTCACGGTGATGCCGCGCGCATGGGCCGCGGCGACATCGATATTGTCGACACCGTTGCCGAAATTGGCGATCAGCCGGAGCCTGCATTCAGGCTGCCTGAGCGCTTCTTCGGTGATTTCATCGGTGACGGTCGGCACCAGCACATCGGCCGAGCGGACCGCGTCCGCGATCTGATCCGGCGTCAGCGGCGTGTCGTCGAGATTGAGGCG
>NZ_JADGRI010000033.1 GCF_017881085.1 Bradyrhizobium sp. | reverse complement strand
AAAAGTGGTCGACAACGCGAGCTTCATTGACGACCTCGGCGCCGACAGCCTCGATACCGTCGAGCTCGTGATGGCGTTTGAAGAAGAGTTCGGTTGCGAAATCCCCGATGATGCCGCCGAGACGATTTTGACCGTCGGCGACGCCACGAAATTTCTCGAAAAGAACGCGAAGAGCTGACGCCCTGCGCGGTGCTGACGGAACCGGGCGGGCCGTGGTCGTGCGGTCCACCGGTTTCTTGTTGTGGGCCGCGAATTCTGGGCTGGAGTGCGGGATATGAGGCGGGTTGTCGTCACGGGCCTCGGCATGGTGTCGCCACTTGGCTGTGGCGTCGAACCGACCTGGAAGCGCATCCTCAACAGCGAGAGCGGCGCCAGGAAGATCGACACGTTTGACGTTTCCGATCTGACCAGCCGGATCGCTTGCGTGGTTCCGCGTGGCGACGGCACCAACGGCACCTTCAATCCGGACCAGTGGATGGAGCCGAAGGACCAGCGCAAGGTCGACGATTTCATCATTTTCGCGATGTGTGCAGCGCGCCAGGCGCTGGACGACGCCAATTGGCATCCGTCCACCGAAGACGATCGCTGCGCCACCGGCACCATGATCGGCTCCGGGATCGGCGGCCTGTCGGGCATCGCCGACACCGCGCTGCTGCTCAAGGAGCGTGGGCCGCGCAAGGTATCGCCGTTCTTTATTCCCGGGCGTCTGATCAATCTTGCTTCCGGGTATGTCTCGATCGAGCACGGCCTCAAGGGGCCCAACCATGCCGTGGTGACGGCCTGTTCGACCGGCGCCCATGCGATCGGCGATGCAAGCCGGCTCATCTCGCTCGGCGACGCGGATGTGATGGTGGCCGGCGGGACGGAGTCGCCGATTTGCCGGCTGGCGATGGCCGGATTTTGCGCCTCGCGCGCGCTGTCGACGGGCTTCAACGATACGCCGGAGAAAGCCTCGCGGCCCTACGACAAGGACCGTGACGGTTTCGTCATGGGGGAAGGCGCAGGCATCGTGGTGCTCGAGGAATATGAGCACGCCAAGGCGCGCGGCGCCAAGATCTATGCCGAGGTGATCGGCTACGGGCTGTCCGGTGACGCCTATCATATCACGTCGCCGTCGCCCGACGGCGACGGGGCATTCCGCAGCATGAGCGCCGCCATGAAGCGCGCCGGAATCAGTTCGTCGGACGTCGACTACATCAATGCGCACGGAACGTCGACGCAGGTCGGCGACGAGATCGAGCTCGGTGCGGTCGAACGGCTGCTGGGCAATGCGGCTTCCAGGGTGTCGATGTCGTCGACCAAGTCGTCAACCGGGCATCTGTTGGGCGCGGCGGGCGCGGTGGAGACGATCTTCAGCATCCTGGCGATTCGCGATAACATCGCGCCGCCAACGATCAATCTCGAGAATCCGTCGGTGGAAACCGCGATCGATCTCGTGCCGCAGACGGCGCGCAAGCGCGAGATCAATGTCGCATTGTCGAATTCGTTCGGTTTCGGCGGCACCAACGCTTCCGTGATCCTGCAGCGCGTGGCCAACTGACGCGCTTTCAGGAAGAATCCACCGATTCGCCGTATTCGGTGCTAAATCCTAGATGTGGGCGTAGACTACCGGCGGTTCGCAGCGACTCGCGAAGCCACGATTAAACCGACAGGATTCAGGTTGCATCGATGAGTGAGAGGCCGCCCATTTCGCCACGCAGCCCGCGCGCCGCGCTGGAGCCGGAGCAGGTTCCGCCGCCGCCGCGACGCTCCGAGCGTGCCCGCAATCCTTTTGTCATTTTCGGCAATGCGGTCATCACCATCATTCTGGTGCTGATGATCGGCGCCGGCGGCGGATATTTCTACGGCCGGCAGAAGATCGAGGCTCCCGGTCCGTTGCAGGAGGACAAGATCGTCAACATTCCCTCGCGCGCGGGAATGACCGACATCGCCGATACGCTGCAGCGCGAAGGCGTCATCGACAACAATCGCTGGGCGTTCATCGGCGCCGTGTTCGCGCTGAAGGCGCGCTCGGAGCTCAAGCCCGGCGAATATCTGTTTCAGAAGAACGCCAGTCTGCGCGACGTCGTCGGCACCATGGTCGAAGGCAAGGTGGTGCAGCACTCCGTCACGATTCCCGAAGGCCTGACCTCCGAACAGATCGTGTCCCGGCTTTCCGACAACGACCTCTTTGCAGGCACGGTCCGCGAGATCCCGCGCGAAGGCACCTTGTTGCCGGAAACCTACAAATTCCCGCGCGGCACCAGCCGAGAACAGGTGATTGCGCGCATGCAGCAGGCGCAGAAGCGCGTGCTGGCGGAAATCTGGGAGCGCCGCAGCCCGGACCTCCCGATCAAGTCGCCGGAGCAGCTGGTCACGATGGCCTCGATCGTCGAGAAGGAAACCGGCAAACCGGACGAACGCAGCCGTGTCGCCGCGGTGTTTGTCAACCGGCTGCGGCAGAAGATAAAACTGCAGTCGGACCCGACCATCATCTACGGACTGGTCGGCGGCAAGGGCACGCTGGGGCGGCCGATCAAGCGCAGCGAAATCCAGCAGCCGTCGCCCTACAACACCTATGTGGTCGAGGGCCTGCCGCCCGGGCCGATCGCCAATCCCGGCCGCGCCTCGCTTGAAGCCGCCGCCAATCCGGCCCGCACCCGCGACCTGTTCTTCGTGGCCGACGGCACCGGCGGTCACGCCTTTAGCGACACCTACGACCAGCACCAGAAGAACGTCGCCAAGCTGCGCGCGATGGAGAAGCAGATTCAGAACGACACCGTGGAGCCGGCTGACGATCCGCCGCCGGCCGCGGCGAGCGGCGCGCCGGCCGACACCGCCCCCACCGCCACGACGATCAAGCCGGTTCCGGCGAAAAAGCCCGCTCGCGCGGCGCCGGCCCCGGCCCGGCAGGGCGCCGCGCAGTCGACCACGTCGCCGCCGGTGGTGCAGCAATAGTCGCCCGCAGGGGCAACGGTTCTACGCCAGACCCGGACTCCGAAGGGCCGCTAACCGCTAATTTGCGCATATTGGCTCGGCAAAACCAGTATCCACTCTTGCGCAATACGCGATAAGGTCGCGCCGTCATTATCTTTGCGAATCTCACACCTTCAACTGCCGGAGAAATTCACGCGATGGCGCTGTCGAGCATGACCGGTTTTGCGCGTAGCCACGGCGCCAGCGGACCCTATGCATTCGAATGGGAGCTGAAGTCGGTCAACGCCAAAGGCTTCGACCTGCGAATGCGGCTGCCGCCCGGTTGGGATGAACTCGAAGCCTACGCCAAGAAGCGCGCCGGCGAGGTGCTGTCGCGGGGCACGGTGTATGCCAATCTGAACGTCAAGCGCACCGGCGCGGCCTCGACCATCCGGATCAATGAAGATGTACTGGCCTCGATCGTGAAAGTGGCCGGCGTGCTTGCCGGCCGGATCGACGCGGTGGCGCCGAGTATCGACGGGCTGCTGGCGATCAAGGGCGTCATCGAGGTCGTCGAGCCCGAAAGCAGCGAGGACGAGGACAAGGCGGCGAAGGCGGCCGCCGCGGCCGCGTTCGATCAGGCGCTGCTCGACCTCGTCGAGATGCGTCAGCGCGAGGGCGTGACGCTCGGACAGATCCTGATCCAGAGGATGGATGAGCTCGAGCGTCTGGCGCAGAAGGCGGAGGTCGCTCCCGGCCGCAAGCCCGAGGCGATCAGGGCGCGGCTTGCCGAGCAGATCGCGACGCTGCTGGAAACCTCCGACCGCTTCGACCCCGAGCGGCTCAATCAGGAAGCGCTGCTGATCGCCGCGAAGGCCGATATTCGCGAAGAGCTCGACCGCATCGCCTCGCACGTTTCGCAGACGCGCGAGATGATCGCCAAGGGCGGCCCGATCGGACGGCGGCTCGATTTCCTGGCGCAGGAATTCAACCGCGAGGTCAATACCTGCTGCTCGAAGTCGAACGATCTCGAATTGACCAACGCGGGCCTTGCGATGAAGAACGTGGTCGAGCAGTTCCGCGAACAAGTCCAGAATCTGGAGTGAGGCATGACGGCGGGTGGCGGCGGCTTCGACGGGGTTGAGCGGCGCGGACTGATGTTCGTGCTGTCGTCGCCGTCGGGTGCCGGAAAGACCACGCTGTCGCGCCTCCTGATCGAGCGGACGCCCGGCCTGAAGATGTCGGTGTCGGCGACGACGCGGCCGATGCGGCCGGGCGAAGTCGACGGCCGCGATTATCGCTTCATCGGCAAGGCTGAATTCGAAGCGATGGCCAAGCGTGGCGATCTGCTGGAATGGGCCACCGTGTTCGACAACCGCTATGGCACGCCGCGCGTTCCGGTCGAGACCGCGCTATCGGCGGGGCAGGACGTGCTGTTCGACATCGATTGGCAGGGCACCCAGCAATTGCGGGAAAAAGCGCGCGCCGATGTCGTCAGTGTCTTCATCCTGCCGCCGTCGGCCGCCGATCTCGAAAGGCGCCTGCACTCCCGGGCCCAGGATTCCGATGAGGTGATCCGCGGGCGAATGAGCCGTGCCAGCCACGAGATGAGCCATTGGGCCGAATATGATTACATCGTGATCAATCACGATATCGACGACGCGTTCGCCGAAGTGCAGTCGATCCTCCAGGCCGAACGGCTGAAGCGCGAGCGCCGGACCGGTTTGACGACGTTCGTGCGGGAGCTGCAGCGGCAGCTGGAGAAATAGCGGCCGTCAGTTACGGGCTTGCTTCGATAGCTGCGCGTAAAATTCGGCAACCCTGTCGTTGGGCTCGCCGGATTGATCGAGGTCACGCGGAAAACGCGGCCGGCGCGGGACAACGTCGGCGTTCGGGCGAGCCGACAGCCCGATTCGGTCGCGCTCCACAGGTTCCCAGATATTGTCGCGGCGTACGCGCAAGCGGGCGGTGCGCCGCGCTCCGCCGAATTTGAGGACGAGGCTTGCGGTGATGCCCGCGAGCGCCAGCGCGCCGGTCATCACCGCCAGCAGCATCGGGAGCGAGGCGGGCAGGCCTTGCGACGAGTCCGCCGCGGCGAGTGGGACCGCGGCAGCCGCAGGCGGCGGAGCTGCCGCCGTATCGGATTGCGCTCTATCGGATTGCGAAGAATCGGATTGCGGCTCTGATGGCTCATTCGCCGCCATCTGGCTGGTCTCCGGTTGCGGATTGACCGTCGCCGGACTCACGGCGGAGGGGTCGGGCCACCGCGAGGCGACGACCGATTGCGACGCGTCGGCGTCCGGCGCGGTCGCATTGTTATTTCCGTTCACCGCCGGATTGGCCGGTATCGCCGCAGCAACAAGGCCACCATTGCGGGTTGGCGGTTGGATGCTCGTCTGGGGAGGCAGTTCGGCATGCGCGTCCGCGATCGAGCGCTGCATTGGTGGTGCCGCGACGAGCGGCGCAACCGGCTTTGCCGAACCGGAGGAATTCGGCGCGGCGGTTTGCGAAAGCGGTTCGCGTTCCGCCCGGAGATACCAGCAATGGCGATTGGTGGCACGATCGATGCGGTAGTACCAATGACTGCCCTCGGGGGTTTCGGCTCTTGGAGCGGCAAGGCAATCATCTGCCGCGCGCGCCGCGTTGGGCGATATGCCGGCAAGCGCGGCGCCGGCGAGAACACTGGCGAAGATTGCGGAAACGAATTTCGCAGCTCGGTCTGGCATCTGCCCCTCCGGTGATGATACGCGACACCTCACGCGCCATATCTCCGCAAAGACTTGGGTGGCAATGAGCCGCAATTCCGGAAGGGGTAGGGTTTAATTTAGGCTCGCATTTGCAGCTGAAATGCCCAACATGCGTCGAAAAAACAGCGGTTTCTTGTTATTGTTCTGACGCGCCGCGGCGGGACGCTGCAGCGGCCGGATTGCCGGAATCGATGAGGGATACCGCGGGGGGTTGCCGACCGCGCTCGCCGAACCGCTGGGGTGTCCGCTGATGCGAAGCGCCGCAAAAGGCGGCGCCACGCCTTTCCGCAGCAGGGTTAGTCGCTCGCGAGCACGTCGCTGAACAGCACGTAGCGTGAGCCGTCGAAGCGCACCAGCCGCATCTGCTTGATCGGACGCAGATCGGTCGGGCTGGTCCTGAGGCGGATCCCGGGCAGCAGCAGCGGCAGCTCCATGTCGAGGTGGGAGGCCTGCTTCATGATGTTCTCGCGGGTGAGATTGTCGCCGCATTGCTTGAGCAGCTGCACCACCGCGTAACCGATATTGTAGCCATAGGGCGCGTAGTAGTCGCTCTTGCTGATACGGGGGTTGTACTTGTCCATCCACGCGTTCCAGGCCTTCATTTCCGGATCGTCCTGCCATTGCGGGTCCGCCGGGTCCTTTTGATAGGCCGCCGAGATGATGCCCTTCGCCGCTTCAAACCCGGCCGGCTTGATCGCGCCCGCGATCGACGAACCGACGCTGACCACGAATTCCTGCGGGTGCCAGTCGATGTCATAGGCCTTGCGAATGGCCTGGGCGGCGAATTTGGGGATCGTGATGATGAAGAAGACGTCCGCGCCCGAAGTCTTCAGCGAAACCACCTGGGAATCGACGGTGGGGTCGGTGGTGTTGTAGGTCTGCGTCGACACGATCATCGTCGACGCCTTGTCGCCGAGGCCACGCTTGAAGCCCAAGAGATAGTCGCGGCCGAGATCGTCGTTCTGCGCCAGGATGCCGATCTTGGCATCGGGTTTCGCCGACAGAATGTACCGGGCGTAGATCTCGCCTTCCGACGCGTAATGCGGCGTCCAGCTCATCGTCCAGGGATAATGCTCGGGATCGTTGAAGACGGTTGCGCCGGTGCCGATGAACAGGTGCGGCACCTGTTTCTGGTTGATGTACTTGACCACGGCCATATTGGTCGCGGTGCCGACGGGATTGACCAGGAACAGCACCTCGTCGCTTTCGATCAGGCGCCGAATCTGCTCCACCGTCTTGGGCGGGCTGTAGGCGTCATCGAGACTGATGAAATTGATCTTGCGGCCGTCGACCCCGCCCTGGTCGTTGACCATCGCGAAATAGGCGGTGGCGGAAACCGCGCCGGCCGAATAGGCCGACGCCGGGCCGCTATAGGGCGTGGTGGTGCCGATCTTGATTTCGGTGTCGCTGGCGCCCGGACTGTATTGCTTCTGTGCCGGGGCCGCCGTCCCAGCCAGGCAGAGTGCGAGCGCCGTCACCGCGGCGAGCGTCGAATGATGCCTCCAACAAGCCATTAGTGTCCTCCCTGCAAGCGAGGCTACATGGCACTCCGCCTCTTTTTGGCGAGGCTTGTAAGATGCGCTGCCTCAGTTCTTCAGCACGATACGCCCGACAACTTTTCCGGCCCGCAATTCATCGATCCATTTCTGGACGTCGCCCATGGGCTCTTCTTTCATGGGCGTCGGCTTGATCTTGCCGGCGCGCGCCAGCGCCATCAGTTCATGCCCTTCGGCCAGCGTTCCGACCATGAAGCCCTCGATCGTCATGCGCTTGTAGATCCACTGTACCATAGGCAGGCTGAAATTGCCGCCCATCAATCCGGACACCACGATCTTGCCGCCGCGCGCGACCGCCGAGACCGCGAAAGCCATCGACTTCTCGTTGCCGGCAAAATCCACGATCTCGTCGAAACCGCCTTCGGTCTCCTTGAGGATGCGCTTGACCACGTCCGCTTCGGAAGGGTCGTAGGCCACGGCGGCGCCGTTGTTCAGCGCTGCCTCGCGCGCCGCCGGGCTCAAATCCGCAACCGAGATGCTTTGCTTGAACATGGCCTGCGCGAAGGAAAGGCCCATCATGCCGACGCCGCCGAGCCCGATCAGCAGCAGATTGCGCTGCCGCGGCCGGTCGACCAGCCGCTTCAGCGCGCCATAGGCGGTGACGCCGGAGCACATCAGGGTCGCCGCCTGATTGACCGGCAAGGGATCGTAGTCCAGCAGGTATTTTGCGTCCGGCACCAGCACGTGGCTGGCGAACCCCCCGTCGATGGAGACGCCGAGAAAACGCTGCTTGACGCAGAGATTTTCGTCACCATTGGCGCAGTCACGGCATTGTCCGCAGCCGATCCAGGGAAATACCGCCTTCTTCTTGCCGATCAGGTCCCTGGAAACGTCGGGGCCGACTTCCTCGACGACGCCGGCGATCTCGTGTCCGAGCGTGAAAGGCAGCGTCATGCCGCGGGTGGTATCGAGCCGTTTGCCGCCGCCGAGGTCGGCGTAGCCGTCCTGGATATGCAGGTCGGAATGGCACAGTCCGCAGCGCTCGATGCGGACCAGGACTTCCTTGGCCGCAGGTTTCGGCGTGTCGACGATGGTTTCACACAATGGCGCATCGAATTTGACCAGTGATTGACGTCGCATGAGCGCCATGGTGCTTCTCTCCTTAAGGCACGTTCGATTTTGTGCTGCGTATATCGGTCAATTCGCGGGCCATGGCAACAAAGCCGGAGACCGGAATCGTCTCGGCGCGCCGCGTCGGATCGACGTTGGCGGCCGCAGCCAGCAGGGCCGGGTCGACCGCCAGCGATTTGAGGCTTTGCCTCAGCATTTTCCGCCGCTGTCCGAACGCGGCGGCGGCGACCTGCTCGAGCGTCCTGCGGTCGCACGGCTCCGGCGTGCTGCGCGGTACCAATCGCACCACCGAAGAGGTGACCTTTGGTTGCGGCACGAAGGCGGCCGGAGAAATGTCGAACAGGATTTTCGTCTCGGCGCGCCAGTTGGCGAGCACCGCCAGCCGTCCGTAGGCTTCGTCATCCTCGCGCGCAACGATACGCTCGGCCACCTCGCGCTGAAACATCAGGACCATCATGTCGTACCATGGCGGCCACGGTTCGATCGACAGCCAGTCGATCAGAAGCGCGGTCGCAATGTTGTAGGGCAGGTTGGCGACGATTTTCGCTCTGGTGCTGCCGAGCAGCGGCCGTGGATCGAAGTGCTGCGCGTCGGCGCACACGATCTCCAGGCGTCCCGGATACCGCCTGGAGATATCTTCCAGCGCCGGAAGCGCGCGCCGGTCGCGCTCCACCGCGATGACATGCCGCGCGCCCAATGCCAATAACGCGCGCGTCAGCCCGCCGGGACCGGGGCCGACCTCGACGATCGTGGCGTCTTCCAGCGGGCCCGCGGCGCGCGCGATCCGCGCCGTGAGATTGAGATCCAGCAGGAAATTCTGCCCCAGGGATTTTCGGGCCGACAAAGCATGCCGGCGAATGACCTCGCGAAGCGGCGGAAGGTCGTCGATCGCGCTCATGCCGGCAGCATGGCCGCCATGCGGGCGGCCAGCCGCAATGCCGCGACAAGGCTGGACGGACTGGCCTTACCGGTACCGGCGATATCGAAGGCCGTGCCGTGATCGGGGGACGTGCGAATGAACGGCAGTCCGAGCGTGACGTTGACGGCATCGTCGAAAGCCAGCGTCTTGATCGGGATCAGGGCCTGATCGTGATACATGCAGATCGCGCAGTCATAGGTCTTGCGCGCGGCGTCGTGGAACATGGTGTCCGCCGGCAGCGGACCGCGAACCGCGATGCCTTCGCGGCGCAGCGTCTCGACAGCCGGCGCCACGATCGCCAGGTCCTCGGTGCCGAGCGAGCCGTCTTCGCCGGCGTGGGGATTGAGGCCGGATACCGCCAGCCGCGGGTTGGCGAGGCCGAAGCGGGTTTTCAGATCCGTCACCACGATACGGGCGGTCGTGACGATCAGTTCGCTCGACAACTGCGCGATCGCCTCGCGCAACGAAACATGGATGGTCACGGGAACGACGGCGAGGGCAGGCGACCACAGCATCATCACCGGCTGCGGCGTGTGGCTGCCGGTCGCCGCCAGTTCGGCCAGAAATTCGGTATGGCCGGGATGCCGGAATCCGGCGCGGTAGAGCACGCTCTTGGCAATCGGATTGGTGACGACCGCGCTGGCCCGCCCCTTGGCGACGTCGACGACCGCCTGACGAATGGAGGCGATGGCGGCGTCCGCGCTGGTGTGGTCCGGCCGGCCCGGCTGTGCCGTCGCGGGGTGGCCGATGGCGACCACCGGCAACGCATCGGCGAAGGTGGCAACTGCCTGCTCGGCGCTGATATCGGCAATCGCAACGCTGAGCCCGAGCAGCTTTGCGCGGCGCCTGAGGAAGTCGGGGTCGCCGAGCAGGTAGAATGCGGGGATCTTCAGCTCATTCCGGCGCAGCCATGCCGCGATGGTGATATCGGGCCCGATACCCGCGGGTTCGCCTGAAGTCAGCGCGAGAGGCTTTGCCATGCGTCAATGACATTCAATCATTGCGGCTTTGCGGATTTCCTGCAGATACCATTTCGACTTCGCCTCGTATTTCTCCGCATACATCTTGTCGCGGATTTCCTTCTTCTTCGGGGTGTCGACGGTGGTGGGTTGCCGCGCGCACAGCGCCACCATTTCAACGCCCTGTTTGGTGACCTCCGGCGCGGTCAAATGGCCGATTGGGGTCTTGTCGAGGACTTCACGGAGGACCGGCGGAATGTCGGCCGAGGTCTTGACCACGGTATCGCGTATCGCGGCATTGGGCATGGACTTGAAGAGAGCGTTGGCCTCGGCACAGCTCTGCACGCGGGCGCGCAACGCTTCGGCCTCCTTTTGCCTTCCTTCGACGACAGCGGTGGCTGATCCGCGCGGGACGACCAGAACGATCGGCTGCATCTTGTATTCGAAGGCGTCGCCGCCTTCCTGTTTTTCATCGCCTCCGCCGGCCTGGACGGCGGCGGCGACGTCCTTCTCGCCGACCTGGAGGCTCTCCTTGTAGCGTCCACGCACCAGGCTGGTCCAAACCATGTCGGCCTTGATGCGGGCCTTCAGCGTGTCGGCCCGAATGCCCTGGCTTTCGAGAGACTTCGCCAGTAGCTCCGGCGAGGTTCGCATCCTCCCGGCCATCGACGCAAAAGCCGCTTCGATATCGGCAGCGGAAGGGTCGACTCCGAATTTCTTGGCTTCCTTGATCTTCAGCTTTTCATCGGTCAGCTCATTGACCACCTGCTGCCGGTCGGCTTGCTTGTGAGTGGTCAGGAAGGTCAGCTTGCTGCGCTGTTCGATATCGTAATTGGTGATGGGGTCGCCGTTGATCATGCAGGCGACGGACTGCGCATGCGATGGCGTGGCGCAGCCGATCAGCAGGAGGCTCGCGGCGCAGCGGAGGATGAGGGGGGAGAGGCGATGAGAGAACGTGGTCGTCATTGTCATGTTCGCAATATCAGCCGGTTCGAATTGCAGTGGCGACGGCGGGAACCAGTCTCGCGGTCGCGCGCCGACGCCAATTTTCTACTGAAGGCCACTAGCTCCGCTGGCTGACGTGGCCGAATTGGCGATGGTCCGCAAGCCGATCTGCAGCATGAAGGAGTGGTTGAGCACAGGCGGCGTGGTGCCGGCGGCATAGTTGTAGGATGTCACGTAGTTGGCTGCCAGCACGAAGCAATCGTCCACATATCCGGCGCCTATGACGTACTGGTTGATCTTGTTGGCCTCGAGATCCCACCGGGCGCTTCCCGAGACCACCCAGTTGGCGGCCAGCTTGAGCGACGCGCTGCCCAGCAGGCCTTCGCGGCGGGTCAGGTAGCCCAGTTCCGGCTGCGGGGCATAATTGCCGTACAACATGCTGACCGACCAGCGGTCGAAAGCCGCGCGACCTTCGGCCTCGAAGCGATTGATGTTCAGCGTCGCCTCGTCCATGCGCGAGCGCACGCTGAAGGTGTAGGTGCGGTTGGGCGAGTAATTGACGCGCGCGACGTAGTCGGACTTCGCGTTCTGCAGGCCGGAATCGACCCCGGTATTGGTCACGTCCCGCACCGCGAACGAGTTCATGCCGAACAACTGGTAGGACTGCCCGAACAGCACATTGACCGAGCCGCCGCGGTCGAACTGCGTGGTCGCCTGGGCGCCGACATTGGCGCGGCCGCCGCCTTCAACGCGATCGTAGCCGGAGAATTTGTCGACGCTGAACAGATTGCTGGCGTCGAACACCATGCTCTGGGCGTCTTCGTTGGGAAGCTTGCCGGCATAGGATTCGTTGGGACGGGCGATGACCTGCGCGATCGGCTCGATCGTCGTGGTGCCCCAGGGCTGAACGTTGATGAAGGGATAGCGATATTCGAGGCCGATGGTCGGCATCACCCGCACGGCCTGGGTGTTGCCGACCGGCAGGAAGTTGGAAACGCCGGGCTGGTTCGAGATCTCGGCGTCGACGGCGTCGGCGCGGATGCTCGCGAACGGGGTCCAGATTTCGCCCGCCGAATCGGTGAACGACCGCCGCCACTGCGCCTCGGCCGTCGCCCGCGTGTAGGTGCCCGGCATGCCGCGCAGCAGGCACTGCGCCGGCAGCCGCGCCAGCGGATCGGCGGAGGCCGCCATGCACAGGTTCTGGTTGGTGGCCAGGGTCGTGATCGGGTCGAAGGCGGCGTCGTTGCGCGTCAGGCTTGTGAAGTTGGTCTTGTAGCTGACCTCGCCGCCGAACAGGTTGTAGTTCAGGACGTTCGAATAATCGATGACCGGGTGAATGACCGGAACCTGCTGCTGGAAGCCGGAAAAGCTGAGATAATAGATGGTGCGCGCGTCGAAGTAGCTGCGGTTGCCGACGCCGGTCAGATACAGCTGTGAAATGGCTTCCGTCGGCAGGCTGAGGAACGAGGCCAGCGGATCCTTGTACTGGGACAGCCGGTAGTCGGACATGAAGTAGTAGTCCGAGAGCACGACGCCGTCCCAGCCCCATACCCACTTGTCGCTCAGGGCGAACTGTCCCTTGGTTTCGACGCCGCCGCGGAACTGCCGGTCGCCGGGCTGTCCGGCAAAGGCTTTCTGATCGAGCTGGTCGATGCCGTAGGCGCGGATCTGATACCCTCCGTCCAGCAGGCGCTGACGGAATTCGCCCTGCAACAAGACGCCCTGCCGGCTCATGAAGCGCGGGCTGAAGGTCGCGTCGTAGTCGGGCGCGATCGCCCAGTAGAACGGCGTTTCAACGCCGTAGCCATAGGTCGAATTCTCCGAGAAAGCCGGCATCAGGAAGCCGGTCTTGCGCTTCACGGTCGGATCGGGCGTCGAAAAATACGGCATATACGCCATCGGAACGCCGAAGAACTCGAGCTGCGCGTTTTCGAAGTACAGCATCTTGTCGGTCTGGTCGTGAATGATGCGCGCGCCCTTGACCTGCCACAATGGCGGCTTTTTCGGATCGTCCCGGCAGGGGGCGCAGGCGGTATAGACGCCGTTTTCGAACACGGTGTAGTTGCCGCTGGAGCGGTCCGCGCGGGTCGCGGCCATCCGCGTCGCGTCGGCGGTGTCGACCCGCAGCGAATCGACGAACCCGTCGCGGTAGTCGTCGCTCAGGTCCATGATGTTGGCGTAGGTGATCTTGCCGTCCGCATCGGTCATGCGGATGTTGCCCTCGGCATGCAGGCGCTTGGTCTTCTGGTCGTAGATGACCTTGTCGGCTTCGACGCTCGTGCCGTTATAGAACATCTGCACGTTGCCGACGGCCGATACCCGGGAATTGTTGTAGTCGTAGTCGACCTCGACCGCCTGGACCAGCATCTGGCCGTCGTTGGCCACGCGGGGCGGCACCGACCGAGTGGGTGGCGGATTGTAGGTGAAGCCCTGCGCCGAGGCCGGGTTTGCGGTCGCCAGCCCGAGCACGCCGGCAAGCAGGCCCGCGAAAATGAGCGCGAGAACGGCCGCGCCGGCCGCGGTCAAGCGACCGCGATAGCGGCGCGCTGCGGCGCGCCGCCCGAACGCGGGCGGCCTTCCCTGGCGGGTGGCGACGACAACAGCCACTACCCGTCCTCCTGGTACAGCAAGGCCAAAAAGCCGGTGAGGCCGCCAACGAACACAGGCAGCCACGCCGCAGCGATCGGATGCATCAACTCAGCCTTGCTCAAATCCTCAGTTACTTTCGACAGAACGTAGAGCAGAAAGCCTGCGCCCACGCCACTCAAAACCATCTTTTGCACGCCGCCGAAACGGAAGAAGCGCAACGAGACGGACGCCGCCAGCATGACCATTGCGGCCAGCAAAAACGGCTGTGCGATGAGCTTATGGTACTGCAGCCGGTAGCCGGCCGTCGCAAATCCGGAGCTTTCCGAAGACCGGATATAGCTCGGAAGTTGCCAAAAAGACACAGTCTCCGGAGTCGAGAAACTGTTGCGGACCTGGGCCGGGGTGAGGCTGGTCGCAAGCCTGAACTCATCCTGCTCGATCGGGGGTCCGTCGAGGGCATAGCGGCGGGCCGATTTGAACAGCCAGTAGCCGTCCTCGAGCGTCGCCTCGCGCGCTTCGATTCGCTCCTTGAACTGGAAGTCATTGTCGAATCGGAACAGCGTCAGTCCGGTCAGCCGCACGCCCTGCTGCTCGCTGCGCGCTGCGTTGATGATGACCTGGCCGTCACTGTTGACCTGATTGATCCAGAAGCCCGAGGCGTCCTGGATGCCGCCGCCGGGCGCGGAGCCGAACAGCTCCGCCTCCATCTTCTTGGAGAGCTCGCGCAAATTCGCGGACATCGGATTGTAAGCGGTGGTGGCCAAAATTCCGAGCACGATCGCGCTGGCCAGCGCCGGTGCGATGAACTGCCACGCCGAGACGCCGGCGGCGCGTGCGACCACCAGTTCCAGCCGCCGCGAAAGCGCGAGATAGCAGGTCATCGCCCCGATCAGGATGCAGAACGGCATCATCTTCTCGAGCAGCTGCGGGACACGGAACAGCGACGTTTCCGCGACAATGACTGCCGATGCCGACACCAGCCCCGACGTCTTCCTGACCATTTCGATATAATCGACCAGCACCAGCAGCACGAAGATGGACGCGAACACGCCCAGCGCCGAAACCACAAAGCGGCCGGCAAAATATCGCCCGAGCGTGTTGGTTACCATGCTCATGCTGTGACGGGCCGCCCGATCAGCCGCAACAGACGCGCGTTCGATTTGTTGATGGCTTCGATCAGCGCCGCGGGCGGTTCCACCACCACGCCGGCGACGATGATCCACGTGCCCGCGGCGATCGACGCCGCGAGCATCAGGTATTGAACGAGCGGGGCGAACGGCGATTTCACCGCCATGACGGAGCAGGCAAATCCCGCCATCCGCAGTCCGAACACCGCGAGAATCGAACTGCCGATCGAAAAATTGCGGCTCTGACGCGTCGTGCGCGGTGCGCCGAGGAACGCGAAGGTGAGGGCTGCGAACGCGAAAGGATAGATCGGCGCCATGAAGCGGTCATGCAGCTCGGCGCGGAACTGCCCGGGCAACTGCATGTAAACCGGATCGTCGTCCGGCGGCGACAGCAATTCCCAGAGATAGCGTTCGCGAATCCCCAGCGCTGCGTCGTGGCCCTGGTTGGAGAATTTCGACATGTCGAAACCATAGCGCTCGAACTTGACCAGCGCGGGATCGCGTTTGCCGGCTTCGAACCGCTCCAGATTGCCGTCTTCGAGAATCAGATACGACCCGCTGCTGTTTTTCAGCACCGTTCCGTGATCGGCGACGATGGTGACACGTTCTTTCGGATCGCGGCGGTCATCGACAAAGATGCCGGCGAGCACGCCGCCGGGCTGCCGCTCTCGAATCCGGATGGTCAGGTTCTGATCGAGCTGGGCAAAGCGGCCGGGCTGCAGGATGTTGGTCAGCACGTCGGCGGTGATTTCGGCATCCCACTGCTTCAGGCGGCGCAAGCCGTCGGGCGAGAGATAGGCGGCGATGAAGGCAACCAGGATCGCCACCACGACGGTCGCATAGAGAAACGGACGGAACAGCCGGAACGGCGAAAAGCCGGCCGCGTTCATCACGATGATCTCCGAGTCGGTCGCGAGCTTGTTGAGGGTATGCGAGATCGCGATCATCAGCGCGATCGGCGAGATGATCAGCACCAGCGCCGGGATCACCAGGCTGGTGATGCCGAGAAAGGTGAGGATGGTCTGGCCCTGGCTGGTCATCAGGTCGATGCCGCGCAACGCCTGCGTAATCCAGATCACCCCTGTCAGGCTGACCAAGACCAGCGTAAACGACGCCAGGGTCGTCCGAAAAATGTACTTGTCGATCGACCCCATCGCCACCGCACGATCCCGCCCCGCAGACCGGATTGGCGGTTCCACGACCAATCCCGAACCCGGGATCCCCTATGGCCGTGCCGCCTTTATCTAGCTGCCTATTGTCTCACTACCATCCCTTTGATCCGTCAACAAAATGGCTGCGCCATGGCACCCTCTGGATACGGTTAATAATTCGTGTGATGTGACCTTGCGGCCACTGCCGGAGCTTGGCAGCAGAGGCCGGGAGGCCATAGTGTGCGGGACGTGCTCTTGGCGGACGTGAATCGCGGCCGGATGAGAACACTCCGAGCGCCGCCCGGCGGGTTCCCGACCAGCGACAGCCCCGACTTTGGAGGATTTCCCTATGCCCGACGCCGTCAAGGTCGGCTTCGTTCCGTTTTCCGCCGCCCCGCGCGGCATTCTGGTGATTTTCTGCGATGATTCGCTGAAACTGGGCGCGGCCACGCGCAAGGCGCTGGGGGCGGCCGCCAATCTTGTTACGCGGGCGGCGGCGACCAACCAGTTCAAGGGCAAAAGCGGGTCCACGCTCGATATTCTGGCCCCGGAGGGTCTTAAAGCGCCGCGCCTGATCGTGGTCGGCGCCGGCAAGCTCTCGGGCCTCAAGGACAACGACTTCGTCAAGCTTGGCGGCGCGGCCGCCGGCAAGCTTCTTGCCGGCAAGGAAGCCGTCACGATCATCGCGGAATTGCCGGATGGACCGATGAAGCCCGGGCAGGCGGCTGCGGTCGCATCGGGCCTGCGGCTGCGCGCCTATAAATTCGACCGCTACAAGACCAGGAAGAAGGACGGCGAGGATGCCGCCTTGCGGGCGGACATTTCGCTCGCGGTCGGCGATGTCGCCGCCGCGCGAAAGGCATTCGCGCCGGACGCCCACATCGTTGACGGCGTCATCGCCGCCCGCGATCTCGTCAACGAGCCGCCGAACGTATTATTCCCCGAGGAATTCGCGCGCCGCGCCAGCCAGCTTCGCAAGCTCGGTGTCGTCGTCGAGATTCTCGACGTCAGGGCGATGACCAAACTCGGGATGGGGGCGCTGCTCGGCGTCTCCCAGGGCTCGGCGCGGCCCGGCCGCACCGTGATCATGCGCTGGAACGGCGGCAAGCGCGGCGATCAGCCGGTTGCCTTCATCGGCAAGGGCGTTTGCTTCGATACCGGCGGCATTTCCATCAAGCCGGCCGGAAGCATGGAGGACATGAAGGGCGACATGGGAGGTGCGGCCTGCGTCGTCGGGCTGATGCACGCGCTGGCGGCGCGCAAGGCGAAGGCCAACGTGGTCGGCGCCATCGGTCTGGTCGAGAACATGCCCGACGGCAACGCGCAGCGCCCCGGCGATATCGTCACCTCGATGTCGGGCCAAACCATCGAGATCATCAACACCGACGCCGAAGGCCGGCTGGTGCTCGCCGATGTGCTCTGGTACGTGGCGAAGAAGTTCAAGCCGAAATTCATGGTCGATCTGGCAACGCTGACCGGCGCGATCATGGTGGCGCTCGGCACCGAGCATGCCGGGCTGTTCTCCAACAATGACGAGTTGGCCGAGCGATTGACCAAGGTCGGGCTGTCGACGGGGGAACGCGTCTGGCGCATGCCGCTCGGCCCCGAATACGACAAGCAGATCGATTCGCAGTTCGCCGACATGAAGAACACCGGTGGCCGACACGGCGGTTCGATCACCGCCGCGCAGTTCCTGCAGCGCTTCGTCGACGACACGCCGTGGGCGCATCTCGACATCGCGGGAACGGCGATGGGCGCGCCGAAATCCGACATCAACCAGAGCTGGGGATCGGGCTATGGCGTTCGCCTGCTGAACCAGCTGGTCGCGGAGTATTACGAAGCCAAGAAATAGCTGGAAATAGCCGGAATCCCATGACCGAAGTGCTGTTCTACCATCTGCAGAACATGTCGCTCGAAAGCGTTCTGCCGCCGTTGCTCGAAAAATCGCTGGAGCGGGGCTGGCGGGTCGTGGTGCAGTCGACATCGCAGGAGCGCGCCGAGGCGCTGGATGCGCATCTGTGGACCTATCGCGATGATTCGTTCCTGCCGCACGCGACCTGGCGCGCGGGCGACGCAGGCCGCGCCGGCGATGCGCAGGACCAGCCGATCGTGCTTGTAGTGGAAGAGGGCAACCCGAACAGGGCCAATGTCAGGTTTCTGATCGACAATGCCGCGCTGCCCGCGGACTCCCATGCCTATGAGCGGATGGTGCTGGTTTTCAACGGCGACGACGGCGATGCACTCGCCGCCGCGCGGGGCGCCTGGACCGATTGCAAGGCGCGCGGCTTCGAGGTGACCTATTGGCAGACCGACGAGCGGGGCCGCTGGCAGCGGCGGGAATAGCGATACCGGGCAATCGATGATAGGCTGCGTTTGGCGGAAGCGCTTTGAGTCTGGCCACGGTCGTGCCGCAAAGTGATGGTGGGACAAACGCTTATCCGACCGGGGTGGGAATCCAGTTCATCGTGCAAGACAGCAATTTCAAGCGAAAACGACTGCTGGCGCTGCTTCTGTTCGCGCCGCTGATCGCGGGCTGCGCCGGCGCATCCGATATGCTCACGCGGGATGCCGAGTGGTTCTCGGGCCCCAGCCGGCTGTTCATCCGGAACATCCAGGCGCCGCCGCTGTCGCCCGACAAGCCGGTGACGGCCGAGGATCTGGTCAGCGCCGAGGGGTATTGCCCGGGGATGGCGCCTCCCGCCGGAGGTCCCGCGGATGCCAACGCCGCGGCGGCCGACGCCGCGGCCGGCGGGCCGGTCGTTCCCTCGACGTCGGGAACGGTGGCGCTGGGTCATGTCGAGTGCGACGTGGTGCGCGGCATCGGCGCGCCCGCCAGCGTCAGTCTCTCCAGTAGTCCGGGCGGCGAACGTGTGGCGGTCGTCACCTATCTGCAGGGGCAGCGCGCCGGAATCTACACCTTCACGGCAGGACGCCTGAGTTCGATCGAGCGCGCGCCGCATGCTGAGCCGGCGCCGAAGACGGCAAGATCGGCGAAGCCGAAGAAAAAACCGGCGGCGACGTAACCGGCTCAGCCGGTGGCCTCGTCATATTCCGAACTCGCGGCCAGCCACGCTTCCTCGGCCCGCTGCAACGCGCTCTCGGCGCCGGCGCGCGCCTTGACGAGCTGGGCGGCCTGCTTCGGATCGCGCTTGAACAGATCCGGCAACGCCAGCGCGGTGTCGATCTTCGCGATAATGCCGTTGATGCGCGCGATCTCGGCTTCGGCATCCGAAATCCTCTGCTTCGGCGACGCGCGCTTTTCGCCCTTGCCGCGCTGGGGTTTGTCGCGGCCGCGCTCGTTGCCGCCGCCGTCACGGGAGCTGACGCGCATGCCGCGTGCCGACAGCACCATGCGCCGGTAATCGTCGAGGTCGCCGTCGAAATTCGTCACCGCATGATCGGCGACCACCCATAATTGATCGGCGCAGGCTTCGATCAGGTAGCGATCGTGCGAGACCATGATGACCGCGCCGGGAAATTCGTTGATCGCTTCGGCGAGCGCCGCGCGGCTGTCGATATCCAGATGGTTGGTCGGCTCGTCGAGAATGATCATGTTGGGGCCGAAGAAGGTCGCAAGTCCCAAGAGCAGCCGGGCTTTTTCGCCGCCCGACAGGCTCCTGACCAGGGTGTCGCCGGCCTTGCCCGAGAAGCCGATCGCGCCGGTCCGCCCGCGCACCTTGGTCTCCGTCGCATCCACCATCAGCCGGCGGACGTGATCGTAGGGCGAGGCGTCGAGATCGAGTTCATCGACCTGATGCTGCGCGAAATATCCGACCGAGAGCTTGTCGGCGCGGGTGACATGGCCGGAGAACGGCGGCAGCTTGCCCGCCAGCAGCTTGACCAGCGTCGACTTGCCGTTGCCGTTTGAGCCGAGCAGCGCGATGCGGTCGTCGGTGTCGATCCGCAAAGTGACGCGGTTCAATACCGGCTTCTTCGGATCGTAGCCGACCGAGACGTTGTCGACCGCGATGATCGGCGGCGACAGCATCTTCTCAGGCACCGGAAACGAGATTTCGCGCACGTCCTGCGTCACCAGCGCGGTGACGGGCTTCATCCGCTCCAGCATCTTGACGCGGGACTGCGCCTGACGGGCTTTCGAGGCCTTGGCCTTGAAGCGGTCGACGAAGGCCTGCAGGCGCTTGCGCTCGTCGGCCTGGCGCTTGGCGTGCTTGGCGTCCAGCATTTCGCGCATGGCGCGCTGCTCTTCGAACGAAGAATAGGTCCCCTTGTAGAGCGTCAGCTTGCCGCGATCGAGATGCAGGATCTGGTCGACCGATGTGTCGAGCAGGTCGCGATCATGGCTGATGACGATCACGGTGCGCGGATAGTTCGCCAGATGGTCTTCGAGCCACAGCGTGCCCTCGAGGTCGAGATAGTTGGTCGGCTCGTCCAGCAGCAGGAGATCGGGCGCGGAAAACAAGGTCGCGGCGAGCGCGACGCGCATCCGCCAGCCGCCGGAGAATTCCTGGCAGGACCGCGCCTGATCCGCGGTCGAAAATCCGAGGCCGCTGAGAATAGCCGCAGCGCGGGCGGGCGCCGAATGGGCGTCGATATCGACGAGTCTCGTCTGAATATCCGCGATCCGGTGCGGATCGTGGGCGGTATCGGCTTCCGTCAACAGGGCATCGCGCTCGAGGTCGGCCTTGAGCACGACCTCGATCAGGCTTTCCGGCCCGTTCGGGGCTTCCTGGGCAAGGCTGCCGACCCGCCAGCGCGGCGGGATCGCGATGGAACCGCTTTCGATCGGCAATTCGCCGCGGATCGCGGCAAACAGCGTCGATTTGCCGACCCCGTTGCGGCCGACGAAGCCGACGCGGGCACCCGGCACGATCTGCGCGGTGCCATGATCGATCAGAAGCCGCCCGGCGATGCGGACCGATATTTCGGTGAGGGAAAGCATGCGGGGTTGTCACCGCTGCGGCCGTCAAACGCAACCCCTCCGCAATAAATTTTGCTGCGTCGCACAATGACCGTATTTGAATAGGAAGTGGCCTCCATCAACTGCGAACTTGTTTCGAGTTGCTACAACATCAACAAGATATGAGGCTATAGATTGAAACGTCGACGCATCACAGTACTTGGAATCGGAATTCTAATCGCATCTATGTCGTTCTCTTCTTCGTCCATGGCGGCAACACAGACCGGAATTGCATCGGTATACAGTGGCGAGCCGACCGCCAACGGAGAGTATGCCCATGCTTCCGCACTCACCGCAGCCCATCGCACGCTGCCGTTCGGCACCATGGTCGAGGTCACCAACATCCAGACCGGCCGCTCCGTCGTCGTCCGCATCAACGATCGCGGTCCCTACATCCGGGGTCGCGTGATCGACCTGACGCCGGCCGGCGCCCGCGCGATCGGATCGTCCGGCCTCGCGCCGGTCACGCTGACTGTGCTGTCCGTCGGGACTCGCGGCAGCCGTTCGGACCGTACCGTCAAGGGCTGAACCGGCTTCGGCTACAACTGACCCTGACGGTCCTGCTCGTGATGGGAAGAAGGCCGTAGAGAAATCTGTGGCCTTCTTCTGACGGTGAGAAGGCGGCGAGGCGTCGGTCAGTACCCGCGCAAATGTGCCTAATTGTGACTACGGCCTTGTAAATACGGCCCAATTTTCGACCCACTAAGACCAGATTTGAAGGAGAACCTGTACTCGCAAAGTCGCGATTCTGGTTGGTCCTCGCATGCAACTTCACTGCATGAGGTACTGAATGAGGAAGCAGACTCCGTTCATCGCTTTCGCCGCTTGCATTGCTACGCTCTCGTCAATCGAGATATCGACTGCGCAAGCGAAGCAAAGATGCAGTGCCGCGATTCCGTCACATCCGCACGGGTATTGGTCCTGGCGTCTGATCGACGGAAGAAAATGCTGGTACGAAGGCAAGCCCATGCTTTCGAAATCTTCGTTGGAGTGGTCCGCGCAGGCTTCAGCACCACCGAATTCCGATGGAGAACCAACAAGCGTTGTGCCGGACAAGCCCGGCAATCCCCTGGATTCACAAGCGTATGCACCGGATGACTCGGATACTTTCGATGCGCGGTGGCGTGCTATCGGAATGACCCGCTAGAGCGTTTTCGAGAGAAGTGGATACGGTTCGCGTGAAAAAAAAGCGGCGCGCGGAAACGCCTGAACTGTGTCGTGAGCGCGCCATGTCTGCATCTCTCTACGGAGGCATCAAGATCGGATTGATCCGCGCGATGACAATGGCGGTCGCCATTTTCCTGCTCTCTCCAGCAATCGCGCACGCTCAATTTCCGTTTTGGTCCCGCCACAGTTTCTGGCCAAGCCACTACGCTCCCTTCAAACACAGGCACCATCACCGGCGGGCAAATTCTGAGTCGACCAGGCACGCCCGGCCCGAGGACCGTCCAACCGGCCCGCTCCAGATCATCATCTCGATCGCAGACCAACGGGTCTCGCTTTTTGACAACGGGACCTTGATCGCGCGCTCTTCGGTGTCCACGGGAGTTAAGGGGCATCCTACGCCGCTGGGTGTGTTCAGCGTGATCGGCAAACAACGATGGCACCGTTCGAATATCTATAGCGCTGCGCCCATGCCCTACATGCAGCGCATCACCTGGTCGGGGATCGCGTTGCATGCCGGGGTCGTGCCTGGGTATCCGGCGTCACACGGCTGCATCCGCTTGAAGAAGGGCTTTGCCGCCCGACTCTGGCGTCTCACGAAGCGCGGCACGCGCGTGATCATTGCGCACGACGAGGTCCAGCCGGTCGAGATCACCAATCCGCACCTTTTCAAGCCGAAAGCCGTGTCCGGTTCGCCGGAATTCGGGTCTGGCACAGCCGCGGGCAACAGCATGGGTACAGCCGCGGCAACGCAGGGATCGCCAGCGTCCAGCGCTGAAACTCCGGAAACCGCCGGTCCTCAGATTCCAGGCCCGGCTCCCGCGCGAGCCGCACCTAAAAAGATCGTTCCGATCTCCGTCTTCGTGAGTCGCAAGTTGAGCAGGCTGTTCGTGCGTCGGGGCTTCTCGCCGTTGTTTGACGTTCCGGTCAAGATCGAAAATCCGGAGGAGCCGCTGGGAACGCACGTGTTTACCGCAATGGAATTCCAGAACGAGGGAGCGGCCATTCGCTGGACCGTCGTGTCTATACCGAAGGAATTTCCTCGCATGTCCGAGGTCGCCCCGAAGGAGCGCGAAGCCTCCGCGACGCAAACCGCCCCATCGGTATCGTTGCCCGACAAGGCCAACGCGGCCCTCGACCGTATCGAAATCCCCGAGGATACGATTGGCAGGATATCCGAACTGTTGACGCCGGCCTCTTCATTGATAGTTTCCGACGACGGATTTAGCCATGAGACGGGAAAAGGCACGGATTTCATCGTGGTGACGCATTGATGCCGAAACATCGGCAAATGCGGGCTGCACGCTGACCCCGGAGCTAAATCCTGTGCAGATCATCTAACCGTGGGGCAGCCACTTCGGCAGAGGCAGCGACCCGCATCGAGCGAATTCAGTCCTTAGCTGCCAACGTCGTATGTCTGTTATTTTTGAAGGTCGGCGGCAAAGAACTTGGCTGCCTCGGCCTTCGCTTCCTGATCCACCTTGGCGTCGTATCTGAGCGGCAGGTTGAACTTCTTGCCGAGCTCGGTCGCTTCGGGGTTCGTGAACGCGTGCACCGCGCCGGGATACTCGATGATCCGATAATCGGCCTTCGCTGCGTCGAAATCCTTCTTGAGCGCATCGTACTGCTCGCGCTTCACGAAGGGATCGTCCGCGCCATTCAGGATGAGGATCTTCGCCTTGACGGTTCCCGGCGCCGGGGCCGGGGTATTGAGGCCAAGCGATGCGTGAAAGCCGGCAACGGCCGCGAGGTCGGCGCCGGCGCGCGCCATGTTCAGCACGACCGCGCCGCCGAAGCAGTAACCGACGGCGCCGATCCGCTGGGGATTGACCGAGGCTTGCCTGGCGAGTTGGTCCCGCGCCGCGTTGAAGCGCGATTCCATCACCTTCGGGTCCTTCATCACCGAAGACGAGAGCGCGCCGGCGTCCTTCGGATTGTCGGCCGTCCTG
This sequence comes from Bradyrhizobium sp., assembly GCF_017881085.1. Taxonomy (GTDB): domain Bacteria; phylum Pseudomonadota; class Alphaproteobacteria; order Rhizobiales; family Xanthobacteraceae; genus Bradyrhizobium. The sequence continues at coordinate 2,170 of NZ_JADGRI010000033.1, read as the reverse complement.
GCGTCGCCGTACATGTCGGCAATGAAGGCGGTGTAGCCCTGCTGCGCGAACTTCCGCGCCTCGTCATGGATGTGCTTGGTAATGCCCCACCATTCATGCACCATGACGATCCCGGGCCTCCTGGCCGTGACGGCGTCGTCGTAAACGACGAAGCCCTTCATGGTGGTATCGCCGGCCGTATAGGTGACCGGCTCTTCCCTGATCGCCGCGTTTGCGTTCGCGACCATTGCGATGGCGCAGAGTGCTCCCACGATAATCGTTCGCATGACGACCTCCTGCGGATTTTGGCACAAGTACATTGGCATGCCCGCCGTTTGGACGCCAGCCCGCAGGATGGGTGGAGCAGCGATACCCGTTACGTGATGGACTTAGCCGCGGTCAGGGAATGACCGTGCTCGTCGTGACATCGCGTGGTGAGACTCGGAATCGATCCCGAGGATTGAGCAGGCGATGTCAGGAATCATGGTGGGGATTTTGGCGAGCGGCCATAGCACGTGCTGCAAGCCAATGGGTTTCCATCCTACGGGCTGAGCGGCGGATTACGCCTCGCCCGAAATTTCGGAGAAAACCGGAAGTGACCGGCGCACGATTAAAACGACGGGATTGACCCGAGGCGGAAGTCGCGCGGACTTTTCATGAAGAAGGTGTTATCGTTCGTGGTCTGCCGTTCCGCTCCAGTTAGTCGATGCGATGCTGAAAGAGCAATCGAGGAGTGACACGATGAACCCGCGAAGATTGGACACATGGTATTTCACCGCTTGGGTGGTTTCGCTGTTTACAATTGCGTTATTGTCGACGTCGCGGTTAGCAGCGGAGCCTGGACAATTCATTGTCAGCCCGGTAGCGGAAAAAAAACTAAATGGTCTTCCACCGGGACCACTCTATTGGCGGATCGAGAATTTCCCGACCCTCGACGAAGCGCAAAGCGCCGCGGCCGCTAGTCCCACGTCGTTGGCCGCAGCAGTCTCGGGCAAGGTCTGGCTATTTACACTCGGCCAGAAGGGCGGCACGACGGCCGGCGGCACCAAAGTTGCTGAGGTCGGCCCGGTGCCGGTCTTCGCAGCGCCCGAATATCTCCTGCGGATCAATCATGCCGGCGGTCCGCCCGGCTCCAAGACACCGGTGCATTCACATCCCGGCTCGGAGTCTTTCTATGTGCTTGCTGGTCAGGTCGGCCAGAGAACGCCGCATGGGGTAAGCCGCACGGAGGCTGGCCAGACAATGGTCGGCCACGGCCCGGACATGCCCATGGAGGTATTCAGCAGTGGGACGACCGACCTGGATCAACTGGTGATGTTTCTGTTGGATGCGACCAGACCCGCCTCGGCGCCGGCCAGGCTTGAGTGAGGGATGCATCGCCTTATGGCACGAAGCGTCATCTATTACGGCGCAACGGCGATGAGCCGATCCGTTCTGGCGCGACGTCGCAAGGCTGATGCTTGCCTGTTGATATCGTCCACGCCGGAAACGGCGGCAAGCTTGCGCAAGCATCGAGCTATTTCGAAAACAGCCGGCCTCACCTGGGCGGTCTCTGCCATCGCCTGGTGTCCAGCCGCTCTTGTTGGTTGGCCAAAGTACGCCATGCTGCTTCCATTCGCATGAAGGCAGCCCTGGTTTCCTCGTCTTCGGCTCTTTCAGCGAGGAAGGCGCAGTCAGCAGCATTATCACGATAAAGATCAGCCAAACTCATTCCCGCTAGATGGACTGGGGATGACTTGTTTCAACAGAAAAGCTGCATGAAATGTTTGTAAGACGAGCTCATGGGTGATTGAGAAGGCGTAACCCGAAGCGCCCCGGGGCATTTGCGCGTAAAATCCAATTTCTCCCGCCGGATCAAGCTGTTTCTACCTGTCCAGTCCCGCTGCAAAAAATATTCGGCTTCGCGATTGACTCAAATCACCTTCCTATCCCCGCCGTCCCGCCCCACAGAGGGGCGCTGGCCATCGTCACAGACGCGGGGCGGGATGCGGTGGACGCGAGCGGTGCTTCTGACGAGAGCGCCAGACTCCGCCTTCGCCAAGACTTCGGCGGACGGGTACCAAGCCCGGCGAAGCCTTTGGCGTAGACGGTCGCGGACGGAGAAGTCGTGTGGTCCTGACGCCTCGACGCTGGCGTCAAGTCGGCAGCTAAGACGCCGCCGATGACGGTGACAAAAAAGCCCGATCGCCGA
>NZ_JADGRI010000453.1 GCF_017881085.1 Bradyrhizobium sp. | reverse complement strand
CGCCCGCGGGGACACTTGGCCCGGCCTCGTTTGCAGGCGGCAGGGCGTCGTCGTCGCTCATTTGCCGGCGAGAACCCGGCTGGCGATGGTGACGTATTTCCGGCCGGCTTCCTGGGCCATCGCGATGGCGTCGGGCAGCGAACGCTCTTCGCGAACTTTCGCAAGCTTGACCAGCATCGGTAGATTAATGCCTGCGAGCACTTCCACCTTCGGACGGCTCATGCAGGAGATCGCAAGATTGGAAGGTGTGCCGCCGAACATGTCGGTAAGGATGGCCACGCCATCGCCTGAATCGACGCGGTTGACCGCTTCGATGATGTCGCTTCGGCACAAATCGGAGTCGTCCTCGGCTCCGATCGTGACGGCTTCGATTTGCTTTTGCGGACCCATTACGTGTTCGAGCGCCGCCTTGAACTCGTCGGCAAGGCGCCCATGGGTCACAAGTACTAGACCAATCATCGGAAACTCCTCGCGGGTGCCTTTTGGTGCACCGCACGAACGCGCCACTTTGACCATCCAGAGCCCCCGCGCAAGAGGGGTTCTTCGCGATTCTCCCGGAAAATTAGCAGTAGAGGGGGAGCCTGCGCCGGTTATTTCGTGGCGATTGTGGGGGTTATATGGTTACCAATCCCCTTCGAACAATCGGCCGAAGGTTGCGAAGAAGGTGAACTCGCGGTCATGGTCAGCGCAGCCATAACGAGTGGAAATGCTGCGAAGCCTATTCCAACGGGAATTCTCGGTATTTTGATACCTGAAATTTGCGCCTGAAGGGCTTCTGGCGGCGGCAGGCGTTCCGCGTCGTCGGCGGCCAGATCAACAACCAAGCCGACAATCGCCTCATCAACAAAGTCGCAGCGGCGAATCCCCAGCCCGCGAATCTCGATCAGCCCTGCCAGTTCGCGCGCTGGACGTACCATCAATTGTCCCTGGCTCGCCGCAAGATGGACGCGGTCGTCGCCGACCAGCATGCTAGGTGGGATCTGTCCGGCGCGTCCGGCCAGGATGAGATCGAAGGCGAGACGCGATTTGCCCGACCCTGAGGATCCGCGGATCAGCACCGCGCGATCACCCACCTTGACCGCGGAAGCGTGGACACTCGCGCCGCCAGGGGTCATGGCGCCGGCAGCCTGACCACAAAGCGCGCGCCGGCCACGGTTGCTTCGCCATCGGCGTTGACGGGACCGGGACGATTCTCCGCCCAGATGCGTCCGCCATGCGCCTCGATGATCTGCTTGGAGATCGACAGCCCCAGTCCGGAATTCTGTCCAAAGCCCTGATGCGGCCGGTCGGTGTAAAAGCGCTCGAAGATCCGCTCCAGCGCGTCCTCGCGGATCCCCGGCCCGTCGTCGTCGACCACGATCTCGATTTCCGATCGCACGCGGCGGCAGACGATCCGCACCTTGCCGCCGGCTTCGGAAAACGACTGCGCGTTGGAAAGCAGATTGGAGATCACCTGTCCCAGCCGCGAATCGTGACCCGGCACCGAGAAGGTGTCGTTGGGACCTCTCCCTTCGAAACGCACTTCGACGGCGATGTTGTTGCCGCGCCGGGTTTCGTTGGCGACCGTCGTCAGCGCATTGAGCAGGCGGCGAAGGTCGACCGACGTCATGTCCTGCCGCTGCAGTTCTGCATCGAGACGGCTCGCATCGGAAATGTCCGAGATCAGCCGGTCGAGCCGTTTGACGTCATGCTCGATCACCGCAAGCAGCCGCGCGCGGCTGTTCTCGTTGCGCGCCAGCGGCAGGGTCTCGACCGCGGAGCGCAGCGACGTCAGCGGGTTCTTCAGTTCATGGGCGACATCGGCGGCGAACATCTCGATCGCCTCGATGCGGTTGTAGAGCGACTCCGTCATGTCGCGCAGCGCGCCGGAAAGATGCCCGATCTCGTCGCGGCGGCGGGTGAAATCGGGGATCTCGACCCGGGTGCGGATGCGGCGGCGGACGCGCTCGGCGCTGTCGGCGAGTCGGCGGACGGGCCCAGCGATGGTGCTCGCCAGCAGCAGCGACAGCATGATCATCACGGCGGATGCGACGCCGCCCACTTTCAGGATCGCGAGCCGTTCGGCGGTCACCATCTGGTCGATGTCGTCGCCCTGGGTGGAGAGCATCAGCGCGCCGTGGATGGCGCGGAACCGCTGCACCGGCACCGCGACCGAGACAATCACCTCGCCGCGGTCGTTGACGCGCACCATGCTGTTCTTCTGGCCCTTCAGCGCGTCCGCGACTTCCTGATAGCCGTTGCCGTTCTCAGGCCCGAGCTCGCGATAGAGCGGCAGGTCGCCGCGATTGAGCCAGGTGCGGATCGCGATCGTCATCCGTTCGAAGGCGCCCGGCTTCTCGACCGAGGGCGGCGGCAGTTCGAAGCGCAGCACGTCGCCGCGGCCGTACAGGCTGCGGCTGTCGAGAATCAGTCCGCCGTCGCGGTCGTAAATGCGGGCGCGGGTCTTGGTCGGCGAAATCAGCCGCCGCAACACCGGCGCGACGCGTTCCGGATTGATCGGAAAATCCAGTCCCGAAGATTCATCCGGCGCGCCGTAGGTTTCGCCGGGCTTCAGATCCTGCAGCCGGTCGGGATCGATGGTGATGGTGTTGGTTTCGACGGTGGCCGAGGCCGCGATCGCGCCGCCGATGATCTCGGCCTGGACCAAGAGGCTCTGCGCCCGCGCGTCGATCAGGCCGGCGCGGAATTGCGAGAGATAGAGAATGCTCGCCACCAGCGCGACCAGGCCGGCCAGATTCAGCGAAACGATGCGGCGGGTAAGGCTCGAGAAGCTGAGTGCGAAAAAGAACTGGCCGGCGCGGCGCAGCCAGCCGAGCGGCCGCTGCCAGCCACGCGGCTGCGGACTGTCAACGGCAACGCCGTCGAGCGCGAGGGAGGCCGAGACACCCTCCGCATTCAGGCTTGGATCAGGCTGCGTTCGATCGAGCAATGGCCAAAACTGCCGGTTGTTTTCGATGGCGCCTTCAAAGACGCCCTGCCCGTATCCTACCCCAGACGGGCGTCGGCGTCAGTTAACAAACGGCCCGCGAGAGGCGTGGCAATCAGGTTTCCTTGAAGCGGTAGCCAACGCCGTACAGGGTTTCGATCATCTCGAAATCGTCGTCCACCACCTTGAACTTCTTGCGGAGCCGCTTGATGTGGCTGTCGATGGTGCGATCGTCGACATAGACCTGGTCGTCATAGGCCGCGTCCATCAGGGCGTTGCGGCTCTTCACCACGCCGGGG
>NZ_JADGRI010000452.1 GCF_017881085.1 Bradyrhizobium sp. | reverse complement strand
GTCGGCGTTGACCTTGGATTCGATGAACTCGTGATAGAGGTCGTTGCCCTCGCGGGTCCGCTCGCCGACGCCGGCGAACACCGAATTGCCGCCGTGCGCTTTGGCGACGTTGTTGATCAGCTCCTGAATCAGCACGGTCTTGCCGACACCGGCGCCGCCGAACAGGCCGATCTTGCCGCCCTTGGCGTAAGGCGCCAGGAGATCGACCACCTTGATGCCGGTGACCAGAATTTCCGCTTCGGTGGCCTGGTCGGTATAGCTCGGCGCTTCCTGATGGATCGCGCGCATGCCTTCCGCAGTGATCGGGCCGCCTTCGTCGATCGGCTCGCCGATCACGTTGATGATGCGGCCGAGCGTGCCGGCGCCGACCGGCACCTGGATCGGGCCGCCGGTGTCGCTGACTTCCTGGCCGCGGACCAGACCCTCGGTGGTGTCCATCGCGATGGTGCGCACCGTGGATTCGCCGAGATGCTGGGCGACTTCGAGCACCAGACGGCTCTTGCCGTTCATGGTCGTGATTGCGTTGAGAATGGCCGGCAGATGGCCTTCGAACTGCACGTCGACGACGGCGCCGATGACTTGCGTGACGCGTCCGGTCTGGTTGGCGGGTGTAGCCATGGAAACTCTCTCCTTCGAATTCTGTCTCAAACGACCGTTGCGGCTGTCACATCGCCTCGGCGCCGGAGATGATTTCAATCAGCTCCTTGGTGATCATCGCCTGGCGGGTCCGGTTGTAGATCAGGGTCTGCTTGCGGATCATGTCGCCGGCGTTGCGGGTGGCGTTGTCCATCGCGCTCATCTGCGCGCCATAGAACGAGGCGTTGTTTTCTAGAAGCGCGCGGAAGATCTGCACCGCGAGGTTGCGCGGCAGCAACCTGGTCAGGATCTCGTCTTCCTCCGGCTCGTATTCGTAGGACGTCGCAGGTCCGGCATTGGCAGCGGGAGCTTCCACCACCAGCGGAATGATCTGCTGCGCGGTCGGGACTTGCGCGATCACGGACTTGAAGCGCGAATAGAACAGCGTGCAGACGTCGAACTCGCCGGCGTCGAAACGCGCGATCACCCGCTTGGCGATATCCTCGGCATTGACGAAGCCGAGCTGGCGAACCGAGCGCAGCTCGATATTCTCGACGATCTGCCTTTCGAAGGTGCGGCGCAGCTGCTCGTAGCCCTTGCGGCCGACGCAAAAGAATTTGACCTCTTTGCCCTGGTTCATCAGCGCCAGCGCGCGCTCGCGGGCAAGACGCACGATCGAGGAATTGAATGCACCGGACAGGCCGCGTTCGCCGGTGCAGACCAGGAACAGGTGCACCTGGTCCTTGCCGGTGCCGGCCAGCAGCACCGGCGCGCCGGGCGAGCCCGCCGCGGCGCTGGCGATATTCGAGATCACCGCATCCATTTTTTCCGCGTAGGGCCGCGCTGCCTCAGCGGCGTTCTGCGCGCGGCGCAGCTTGGAGGCTGCGACCATCTGCATGGCCTTGGTGATCTTCTGCGTCGCCTTGGTGGAGGCGATGCGGACCCGCATATCTTTAAGGGAAGCCATTCTTAGTTCACCCCGGCGATCTGATCTTCGATCCGACCGCAAGCCTCGCTTTCGTCATGCCCGGCCCCGTGCCGGGCACCCACGTCTCGTTTCGTTTTAAGCAAACGTCTTGGCGTAACCCTCGACCGCCGACTTCAGCTTGGCGGCGGTGTCGTCCGAAAGATCGCGGGTCTCGCGGATGCTGTTGAGGATGTCGACGTTCTTGCCGCGCAACAGCGACAACAGGCCGTCCTCGAAGGCGCGCACCTTGTTAAGCGGAAGCGCATCGAGGTAGCCGTTGGTGCCGGCCCAGATCACGCACACCTGCTCCTCCATTTTCAGCGGCGAGAACTGCGGCTGCTTCAGGAGTTCGGTCAGGCGCGAGCCGCGATTGAGCAGGCGCTGGGTCGAGGCGTCGAGGTCGCTTCCGAACTGTGCGAACGCCGCCATTTCGCGGTACTGCGCCAGCTCGCCCTTGATCTTGCCGGCGACCTTTTTCATCGCCTTGGTCTGCGCCGACGATCCCACGCGCGACACCGACAGGCCGACGTTCACCGCGGGACGAATGCCCTGGAAGAACAGATCGGTTTCCAGGAAGATCTGGCCGTCGGTAATCGAGATCACGTTGGTCGGGATGTAGGCCGACACGTCGTTGGCCTGGGTTTCGATGATCGGGAGCGCCGTCAGCGAGCCCGAGCCCTGCTGGTCGTTCAGCTTGGCGGCGCGTTCGAGCAGGCGCGAATGCAGATAGAACACGTCGCCGGGATAGGCCTCGCGGCCCGGCGGGCGGCGCAGCAGCAGCGACATCTGGCGGTAGGCGACGGCCTGCTTCGACAGATCGTCATAGATGATGACCGCGTGCATGCCGTTGTCGCGGAAATATTCGCCCATGGTGCAGCCGGTGAACGGCGCGATGTACTGCATCGGCGCCGGATCGGAGGCGGTGGCGGCGACGATGATCGAATATTCCAGCGCGCCCTGCTCCTCGAGCACCTTGACGAACTGAGCGACCGTCGAGCGCTTCTGGCCAATCGCGACGTAGACGCAATACAGCTTGATCTTCTCGTCCGGCTGCGCGTTGAGCGGCTTCTGGTTGAGAATGGTATCGAGCGCGATCGCCGTCTTGCCGGTCTGGCGATCGCCGATGATCAGCTCGCGCTGGCCGCGGCCGACCGGGATCAGCGCGTCGATCGCCTTGAGGCCGGTTGCCATCGGCTCGTTGACCGATTTGCGCGGAATGATGCCGGGCGCCTTGACGTCGACGCGCATGCGCTTGTCGGCCTGGATCGGGCCCTTGCCGTCGATCGGGTTGCCGAGCGCGTCGACGACGCGGCCGAGCAGACCCTTGCCGACCGGCGTGTCGACGATGGCGCGTGTGCGCTTGACGGTCTGGCCTTCCTTGATCTCGCGGTCGGCACCGAAAATCACGATACCGACGTTGTCGGTCTCGAGGTTCAGCGCCATGCCGCGGGTGCCGTTCTCGAACTCGACCATCTCGCCGGCCTGGACGTTGTCCAGCCCGTAGACGCGGGCAATGCCGTCGCCGACGGACAGCACCTGTCCGACTTCGGAAACCTCAGCCTCCTGGCCGAAATTCTTGATCTGGTCCTTCAGGATCGCGGAAATTTCCGCGGCGCGGATGTCCATCAGCCTGCCTCTTTCATCGCGTGCTTGATCGAATTGAGTTTGGTGCGAAGCGAACTATCCACCA
>NZ_JADGRI010000228.1 GCF_017881085.1 Bradyrhizobium sp. | reverse complement strand
GAAACCGCAACGCTTGCCGCCTATGTCGCGGATCTGAAGTTCGAGGATATCCCAACCGAAGTGCTCGATCGCGCCAAGGTGCTGACGCTGGATTTCCTCGGCAGCGCCATCCGGGCGCGGCGCGACGCGGAATCCACGCCCTCGCTCTTGAAAATGCTGCAAGCGCTGGCGCTCGACGGCTCGGGCTATTCCACCGTGTTCGGCGACACCAGGACCTGGACGCCCGCGGTAGCGGCCCTGCTCAACGGCGCGCTCGGCCATTCCCTGGATTTCGACGACACGCACGCGGATTCCTCGCTGCATCCGAGCGCACCGGTGGTCCCGGCCGCGTTCGCGGTCGGCGAAATGGTCGGCGCCTCCGGCCGCGACGTGCTGACCGCGATCGTGGCGGGCTATGAGGTCTGCTGCCGGCTCGGCAACGCGCTCGATCCCACCTCGCATTATGCGCGCGGCTTTCATCCCACCGCCACCGCCGGCACTTATGGCGCGGCCGCCGCGGCGGCAAAACTTTTCGGACTGTCGAAGGAGCAGATCATCGCCGCGTTCGGCGTCTCCGGCAGCCAGGCCGCGGGCTCGCTGCAGTTCCTGGTCAACGGCGCCTGGAACAAGCGCTACCAGGTCGGCGCGGCCGCGATGAACGGCGTGATCGCGGCGACGCTGGCGCGCAACGATTTCATCGGCGCGACCGAATCGGTCGAAGGCAAGCACGGCCTATTGGTCGGGTACAGCGACAATCCGCATCCGGACAAGGCGATCGCCGGTCTCGGCAAGATCTACGAGACCATGAAGATCGGCGTCAAACCCTATCCGAGCTGCCGCTATACCCATGCCGCCCTCGATGCGCTGATCGCGATGCGCCGGGAGCACAACCTGACGCCGGACCAGATCAAGCGCGTCGAGATCGGGCTGCATCGCAACGGCATCACGCTGACCGGCGACGCCGCCACCAAGCGGCATCCGACCTCGATCGTCGGCGGCCAGTTTTCGATGTTCTTCACCGGTGCGGTGGCGCTCGACCAGGGCGGCTTCGGCTGGGACGATTATCAAAGGCTTGGCGACGCCGCGGTCGACGCGCTGGCCGACAAGTTCGAGGTGGTGCAGGACGATCGCCTCGAAATCGGCCGCAGCCATCCGTTCGGCGCACGCGTCAGCATTACCACCGACGACGGCGTGCATGAGCGGCTCTATACGGATCCCTCCGGCGAACCGAATTCGTTCCCCGACGCGCAGGCGATGGCGCAGAAATTCCTGACGCTGGCCCGTCCGGTGCTGAATGGCCGCGCCGATCAGCTTGCCGACGCGATCCTCTCGCTGGAACGATTCGATCGCGTCGAGACGGCGACGAAACTCGGCCGGCAATAGGACGGAAGCTCAATTTCCGGCGGCGACATGCCGCTTGCCGCCGGTGGCGGCGATCACGTCGGCTACGAGGTGCGAAACCCCCTCGATGTCGTATCGATTTCCCGAGGTGCCGAAGCGGGCGATGACGAGCCGTTCGGAGGGAACGATGACGACATATTGCCCGAAGGTGCCGCTGGCGTAGAAGGAGTCGGCCGGCCAACCGCGCGAGGTGCGGTATTCCGCGCCAATACTGTCGCCGCGATTGGTCCAGAACCCCGCACCATATCCGACCCATGCGTGTGCGGTCGGCGTCGCGGAGTAATTCACCCATCCTTCAGGCAGAATGCGTTGTCCGCCGACGACGCCGTCGTTGAGATAGAGGGCGCCAAAGCGTGCCCAGTCGCGCGCGGAAGCCAGCATCTGGCTCGATCCCTCCGGCGTGCCGGTGGTGTCGAATTCCAGCGTGACGTTGCGCATGCCAAGTGGAGCGAACAGCTCGGTGCGCGCAAGGCGCAGCACGTCGGCGGCGTGCCCCCCGGCCGCGTCGCGGATCAAACGCGAGAGAATGATGGTGTTGCCATCGTGATAATTCCAGGCGCTGCCGGGCTGGCTTTCGAGATCGGCGCTTTGGGCAAACGCCGCCATGTCGCGCTCGACATATTTCATCCGGTTGACCGTCGCGATGGCGCTGGCGAGCGAGGCATTGAGCGAGCTGCCCATCGCCAATCCGCTGGTGTGGCGCAACAGCTGATCGATCGTGACGGCGTGGTGGGGATCATCAGGGCTTTGCCAGGCTGCGACCGGCGCCGGTTCATTGACGGCGAGCCTGCCCCGACGAACCAGAATCCCCGTCAATGCCGAGATCACCGACTTGGTCGCGGAATAGCCGAGGATCGGCGTATCGATGCCATAGCCGGGCGCGTAGCGTTCGGCGACGACGCGGCCGTCCTTGAGCACCACGACCGCATGGGTGTGGCGAAGCGGCGGCCGATCCGGCTCGGTGAAGGCGCGCTCGAGCGCGAGCTTGAGCGCCGGAGTCGCAGGTTCCACCGGCGCAGGCCCGGCAATCTCCGGCAGCATAGCGCGTTCCGCCATGCCCGCGGCCGGTGGCGGCGGCGCATCGACGGTCGCGTCGTCATGCGCGACATAACATCCCAGACCGTCGCGATAGACGGCGTGGCTTTGTCCGCCGCCGAGCAGCGTCACGGTGACGTCCTTGCGCGCACGATCTACCTTGTAGCTGACGGCCCAAACGATCAGCCCGGCACCGGGCATCGCCGCCGTCGTCTCCGATAAAACCCGGTCCGGATCGAGGCCGGACACGAAGGTCTCCGAGCAAAGGGTATGCGCGATAAAGCCGGTCGCGACCCGAGGCGCGTCGGGCGCCCGAACCGCTGTCAGCGCCAGCGCGCCACATAATGTTGCCGTCACGAGCAGGATGATCTGGTTTTTTCGGGTCACGGGTTTTCTCCGGCAGTCTCTCGCCAACATGGCGCGCCGGATATGGCCCGAGCGGCGGCGCGACGGCTCGCCGGATTCGGAAATCGCGCTGGTCGAAACCTTCAGCCGACTGGCGGATTCCGAAATAGGCCAGCTATCTCAATGGATTTTGAAGCTACGCGCGGGCCTCATTGAGCCTGCGGTATTCGGTCGGCGTGACCCCGGTGGTCGCCTTGAAGGCACGGTTGAACGGCCCGAGCGACTGGAAGCCGGCATCCATCGCGATGGTGATGACGGGCACTTCGGCCTGTGAGGGGTCGGCCAGCGCCGCCTTCGCCTCCTCGATCCGGTGGTTGTTGAGGAAGACGTTGAAATTGCGGTAACCGAGCTGCTGGTTGATCAGGCGCCGCAATCTGTATTCGGGCACCGCGAGTTTCGTCGCCAGCATTCCGATGGTGATGCCCTCGTGGCGATAGATGCGTTCGTCCGACATCAGGCGCATCAGGGCACCGAGCAGTTTCCGATCTGAAGCGCTGGTTTCGCTGGGTGCGACCGCCGGGGCGACCGGCTTTTGCGCAGGCGCAAAAATCGTCTCGCCCTTGATCCGCATCAGAGAGACGGCAATCGCGATCACGAGGACGGCGAGAATGGCGGCGTTCACGGAGGAGATCACGCTCGGAGAGCCATTCGCAGGCAAAAAGATCTGCGCGGCCGCGTTGAAGCCGGCATAGACCGCGGTCGCGACCACCACGAACACCCGCAACCGCCGGCGCTCCTCGACCAGATCGGTGGACCAGGACGCGATGGTCTGACCGACGGCAAACGCAACGAAGACAAGCGAAATCACCGAGATGGCGATGGCGAAAGTTCGCGGATCCAGGATTTGCGCCGGCACCAGCACCAGGCAATTCGACAGGCTCAAAGTCACCACCGCCGCCCACGGCGCGACGTACCAGCCGCGCACTTCAAACGCGTCGTCGAACAGCGCCCGCGCGAACAGCCAGAACACCACGACATTGCCGGTGGACACCGCGATCAACGCCGCATGCCACGGCGTCACCGGCAGCGTAAACCCCGACGCCGCGGTCACCGCATGGGCTGCCGAACCCAACGCAAAGGCGCTTCCCAGACGGCCCGCGGTGACGGTCCTGAAATCACGGAACAACAGCGCCGCGAGCAGCAGCAACAATGTTGTCGTGCCCGCGCCTAGCGCGAGGTTGATCTGCGATAGCATGCGTTCACATTTCGCGATGAGCCATACGGCCGAACCTAGTCCAAGCCATCGTCCGTTTCAATTTGCCGGCGCAGCCCGCCATTTGCGGGCGACGTCACCCAGACATCGGCGACATGACCGAACAGGTCGAACTGGCCCCCCTTTTCGGCGCCGAGCCGCCGCGCCACCGCCTGTGACGCGATGTTATCCTGGTCGATGCAGTGGACGATCCGGTCGAGTTCGAAGGTGGCAAACGCCCAGTCGATCGCCGCCCGCGCCGCCTCCACCGCATAACCCTTGCCGCGAAATTCGCGGGCAATGCCCCAGCCGACTTCAAGACCCGGCCAGCCCGGTGGAAACCACGGCCCGACCCGGCCCGCGAATTTTCCGGTCGATTTCTCTTCGACCACGAACATGCCGAAGCCATGCAACGCCCAATGCCCGGACATGATCGCCGCGTTGCGCCAGCCGACCAATTCATCGGTGACGGGCTTGCCGTCGGCGGTGATGAACCGCGCGGTGCCGGGATCGGACAGCATCGCCGTGTTCGGCGCGACGTCAGCGCCGCGCCATTGCCGCAGTTTCAGACGCCCGGTCTCGATGACGGGACCCCCGGGCTGGGCAAGCGTAACGCCGGGTTTGAGCGGGGGCAGCATTGCGAGCTTCCATGTTTCATGGAAACTATCTGCCACCTCACGTCAGGCGGCAAGGGCTGCGCGAATCATCCGGGCCAGATCGGACTTGCGATACGGCTTGGGGAGCAGCAACACCCCGGCGTCGAGATGACCGTGATGGATGATGACTTCGTTCGAATAACCTGACGTGAACAGGACCTTCAGCGAAGGCCTGCGCTGCAGCGCTGCGTCGGCGAGTTGGCGGCCGTTCATCGAACCCGGCATGATCATATCGGTAAACAGCAGATCGATTCCCCTGGGACCATCGATAACGGCCAGGGCCTCGGTTGCGTCGACCGCCGTCACCGTATGGTATCCGAGGCTCTTGATCTGGCCCACGACGAATGTTCGCACCAGATGGTCGTCCTCAACGACCAATATGGCTTCATGGCCGCCTTCAAGAATTGTGCTGCGAGGCAGCTCGGTAGACGCCGCGGCGCCGCTCACCTGCGGCAGATACATCCTTACCGTCGTGCCATGGCCTTCTTCGCTGTAGATCTTGATATGCCCGTTGGATTGTTTGACGAACCCGTAGACCATGCTGAGGCCGAGGCCGGTCCCCTTGTCGACGCCCTTGGTGGTGAAGAAGGGCTCGAAAACCCTTTCCATGATGCTGGCGGGAATGCCGTGGCCGGAATCGGTTACGGCGACCATTACATAGGGCCCGGCGGTGACATCGCTGTGGATTTCGGCGTAGCGATCGTCGAGGTTGACATTGCTGGTCTCGATGGTGAGCTTGCCGCCTTCCGGCATCGCGTCGCGCGCGTTGACGGCGAGATTGAGGATCGCATTGGTGAGCTGACCGGGGTCGATCAGCGCGCGCGCCACATCTCCGGCGAGCGCCATGTGGATCTCGACGCGCTCGCCGAGCGTCTGCTGCAGCAGCTTGGCCGTATCCATCACCAGTGAATTGACGTCGACCTCGCGCGGTTGCAGCGGCTGCTTGCGGGCGAATGCGAGCAGACGCTGGGTCAAATCCGCGCCGCGCGCCGCGGCCTCGTCGATCATCTGCGCGATGGCCGCCAGCTCCGGCCGGTCTGCAACGGCTTCCGCGAGGATTTCGATCGTTCCGGTAATGACCGTGAGAATATTGTTCAGGTCATGGGCGACGCCACCGGTCAATTGCCCCACCGCTTCCATCTTCTGGACCTGGCGCAGCTGCATCTCCGTGACGTTCTTTTCGTCCAGCAGGCGGTCCTTCTCCTCGACCAGGGCCTTCATCTTGTCGACGGTAACCTGCAGTGCCGCGCCGCGGGAGGCGGTCGAGACCGCCTCGGCCAGCACGTTGGCGAAGCCGGTCAGAAAATTAATGTCGTACTGGTCGTACTCGTGCCGCTGATCGTTATCGATCTCGAGAATGCCATAAGGCTGCTCATCACTGCCCTTGATGATGACGTCGATGATCGAGACGATGCCGTACGCGGCATAAAACGGCGGCGGATCGAAGCCGGCGTCCTTTTGCAAGTCGTCGATGATGGATGGCAGCCCGGTGGTGAAGGCGCGTCCCTGCGGCGAGCTCATATCGGCGCGCGACACCACGTAACCGATCACGCCGTCCTGCCAGCCATGACCGGCGACGATGAGAAGATCGTTTTCTTCGGGGCGATAGCGGCAAATCTTGCTGAAGGGGACGCTGAGGCCTTCGGCGCACACCCGAGCTGCTTCGGTGAGGATTTTCATCAAATCCCGCTCGCGCAACGCGAAGCTCCCGAACCGGGCGATGGCGGCCTGCTGGCGAAGCAGCTTTTGAACTTGCGCGGCGGCATCGGTCATGGGTGGCTCGACTGCATTGTCGCGTATTATCGTAAGATGGACTGACCGGCCGCCGACTTATATCCGTGGACTTACGGGTTTTGACTGATTCGCATCTTCACCGGATGCGACATTTTCGTCCACACAACTTTCAGGTGTGCAATATTGAACACCCCGGGGGGCGAGTCGGGGTGGACCGGATCGGCCAGGGGCTTGTAACCTGCGTGGCCATCCCGCCGACTCAAGATTTCCCATGCTCCGCACGCCCTTCATCGAAACCCTGAGCGACCTGTTCATCCGCTCGGCCGCGTGGCGCGGGCGCGACGAGTTGTTCGTCGACGAAGAGGATCGCATCACCGGCACGGACGCGCTCGACCAGGCGCTCGGAATGGCGCAGGGCTTTGCCGATCACGGCGCCACGTCCGGCCGGGTGATCGCGTTTCTCTGCCGCAGCTCGGCGCGGCATGCAGTGGCGTGGTTCGCCGCTCCCATGAGCGGACGGATCGCCTGCAGCCTGCATGTGCGCGAGACGCCGGAGCGGCTGGGCCAGGCGCTCGACTGGCTCGACGCCAGCATCCTGGTGCATGATTCCGACCTCGAGGCCGAGGCGATCGCGGCGGTCTCCGCATCCGGCCGCCCGATCCGGCGCATCAGCCTTGGCGCGCGCGGCAGCGCCGATGCCGACTACAGCGGCATTATCGCTAGCACTGCGCCCTTCGACGTCGCCGCCAACAGGCCAAAGCCCGCCGATGTCGCCGCGATCGTGTTCTCGTCTGGCACGACTGGAAAGCCCAAAGGCATCATGCACAGCCAGAAGACGCTGCTGGAGGCCGCCAAGGGCGGCCAGGTGGTGATGGGACCGATCACGCCCGACAGCGCCACGCTGCTCTACATGCAGCCGTCATTCGCGGCATGGCCTATCATCGTACTGCCTTACGTAGCCGCGAAAGCAAAAGTCTGTTTCGGCAAGCTGTTCACGCCGCCGGCGTTCCTGGAATCCTGCCAGCGCGAGCGCATCACGCTGGCGCCGCTGGTGCCGACGATGTGGCGCATGGTGTTCGAGGCCTCACCTGAGAACTACGACCTGTCGGCGCTGACGCTGGTGTCGATTTCCGGCGAAGCCCCGGCGCCGAGCGACGTGCGCCAGCTCTACGACAGGTTCTGCAGGAACATCTGCTGCGTCTATCTCTCCGGCGAAGCCTTTACCGCATCCGGCGTGATGGCCAACACGCGGGATCTGATGGAACGCGGCAAGATCGGTTCCAGCGGCCGGCCGGTGGTCGGCGCCGACGTCAGGATTCTGGTGCCCGGCGGAAGTTTCGATGACGAGGCTCCAAACGGCGAAACCGGCGAGATCGCGATCTCCGGTCCGTCGCTGGCGATCGGCTACTGGAGGGACCCGGAATTGACGCGCGAGAAATTCCACGACGGCTGGTGGCGCAGCGGCGACCTCGGGCGGCTGGACTCCGACAACTATCTCTGGGTGAGCGGCCGCATCGACAATGTGATCAACACCGGCGGCATCAAGGTCAGCGGCGAGGAGATCGAGCATGCGCTGTTGTCGCATCCCGCCATCGCGCAATGCGCGGTGGTCGGCCAGCCCGACCAGCGGCTGGGACAACGCATCGAGGCCTATCTCGTCGCCCGCGGAGCGCCGCCGGAATCGGGCGAAATCGACCTGTTCCTGCGCCAGAAGCGCCATCTGGCCGGCTACAAGATTCCGAAGGCGTTTCACTGGATCGACGCCATGCCTACCGGCCCGACCGGAAAACTGTTCCGGCGCGCGCTGCGGACGGATGGATAACGGTCTATCGTCGTCCGCGCGAAAGCGGGACCCATAGCCACCGAAGCTGGATATTAAGCCGGTCCGCGGCCTCCGGCCTTTTCGAATACACAAGCCGGTGGTCATGGCTCCCGGCGTTCGCCGGGACGACATTGATCTGCTATGGTCGCCGCAATAACCACAGACATCTCAGGAGACCCCATGAGCTGGCTTCCCGACAACGATCCCGTGCTCGGCGACGTCAAATCCTGCGACGCGCTGGAATTGGTCATCGTGCCGCGCACCCGCGATCTCGGCGATGGATTTGCGGTGCGCCGCGCGCTGCCGCACGGCAAGCGCCAGATGGTGGGCCCCTTCATCTTCTTCGATCATTTCGGCCCGGTTCAATTCATGTCCGGCAAGGGCATGGACGTGCGCCCGCATCCGCATATCGGGCTTGCCACCGTCACCTATCTGTTCGACGGCAGCATCATGCACCGCGACAGCGAGGGCAATATCCAGGAAATCCAGCCCGGCGCAATGAACCTGATGACCGCGGGCCGCGGCATCGCCCATTCCGAGCGCACGCCGGACCTGCAGCGGCAGAACGGCCAGAAGATGCTGGGCCTGCAGAGCTGGATCGCGCTGCCGGCCGGATCGGAAGAGATC
>NZ_JADGRI010000227.1 GCF_017881085.1 Bradyrhizobium sp. | reverse complement strand
GAACGTCTGGTCCAAGGTGAGCTGCCCGGAGCGGCTGTCGGTCAAGGGTCCGCCCGCGCTGAACGGCGAGCAGAACGCCTATCGCGACGTGATCCCGTTCGCCCGGCGCATCGTCGAGACTTTCCCGGACCGCGTGCTCTGGGGCACCGACTGGCCGCACCCCAACCTGAAGGACCACATGCCCGACGACGGCCTGCTGGTCGATTTCATTCCGCACATTGCGACCACACCGGAGCTGCAACGCAAGCTGCTGGTGGACAATCCGATGCGGCTTTACTGGCCTGAACAATCCTGAGGAGACGATCCCATGTCACTCGACAAACCCTACACGGATGTACCCGGCACCACGATCTTCGACGCCGACATGTCGCGCCAGGGCTATCATCTGAACCAGTTCTGCATGTCCTTGATGAAGGCGGACAACCGCGCCCGCTTCAAAGCCAATGAGCGCGCTTATCTCGACGAATGGCCGATGAGCGAGGAGCAGAAAAAGGCCGTGCTCGCGCGCGACCTCAACCGCTGCATCGCGCTCGGCGGCAACATCTACTTCCTCGCCAAGATCGGCGCGACCGACGGCAAGAGCTTTCAGCAGATGGCCGGAAGCATGACCGGCCTGAGCGAGGAGGAATACCGAAACATGATGGTCGGCGGCGGCCGCCCGATCGAAGGCAACCGCTACATTGGGGAGAAGAAGTGATGGCCCGTATCTCAGCGAGCGTCTACACCTCGCACGTGCCGGCCGTCGGCGCCGCGCTCGACCTTGGCAAGACCGGCGAGCCTTATTGGCAGGCGGTCTTCAAGGGCTATGACTTCTCCAAGCAGTGGTTGAAGGACCAGAAGCCGGACGTCATCTTTCTCGTCTACAACGATCATGCCAACGCCTTCAGCCTCGACATCATCCCGACGTTTGCGATCGGCACGGCGCCCGAGTTCGCGGTGGCCGACGAGGGCTGGGGCCCGCGCCCGGTGCCGAAGGTGATCGGCCATCCAAGGCTCGCGGCGCACATCGCGCAGTCGGTGATCCAGGACGATTTCGACCTGACCATCGTCAACAAGATGGACGTGGACCACGGCCTCACGGTGCCGCTGAGCCTGATGTGCGGCCAGCCGCAGGCCTGGCCGTGCCCGGTGATTCCGTTCGCGGTCAATGTGGTGCAGTACCCGGTGCCCTCGGGACGGCGCTGCTACATGCTCGGCAAGGCGATCCGCAAGGCGATAGAGTCCTATGACGAGCCGCTCAACGTGCAGATCTGGGGCACCGGGGGCATGAGCCACCAGCTGCAGGGGCCGCGCGCCGGCCTGATCAACAAGGAGTGGGACCAGGCCTTCCTCGATCGGCTGATTGCCGAGCCCGAAAAGCTCGCCGCCATGCCGCATATCGACTATGTCCGCGAGGCCGGCAGCGAAGGCATCGAACTGGTGATGTGGCTGATCGCCCGCGGCGCCATGAACGACGTCAATGGCGGCAAGCCGCCGACGGTGCGGCACCGCTTCTATCATGTGCCCGCCAGCAACACCGCCGTGGGCCATCTGATTCTGGAGAACAATTGACGTGACCAAGACCATCAAAGTGGCGCTGGCCGGCGCCGGTGCGTTCGGCATCAAGCATCTGGACGGCATCAAGAACATCGACGGCGTCGAGGTCGTGTCCCTGGTGGGCCGCAGGCTGGAGCCGACCAGGGAAGTCGCCGCCAAATACGGCATCGCGCATGCAGCGACCGATCTCGCCGACAGCCTCGCGCTCAAGGAGGTCGATGCGGTCATTCTCTGTACGCCCACGCAGATGCACGCGGCGCAATCCATCGCCTGCCTGAAGGCCGGCAAGCACGTGCAGGTCGAGATCCCGCTCGCCGACTCCTTGCGCGACGCGCAGGCCGTCGTCGATCTGCAGAAGCAAACCGGGCTGGTCGCGATGTGCGGCCATACCCGCCGCTTCAATCCCAGCCATCAGTGGGTGCACAAGAAGATCGTCGCCGGAGACTTCAATATCCAGCAGATGGATGTGCAGACATTCTTCTTCCGCCGCTCGAACATGAATGCGCTGGGCCAGCCGCGCAGCTGGACCGACCACCTTTTGTGGCACCATGCCGCGCATACGGTGGACCTGTTCGCCTACCAGGCGCGCTCGCCGATCGTGAAGGCCAACGCGGTCCAGGGGCCGATCCACCCCACGCTCGGGATCGCAATGGACATGTCGATCCAGCTCAAGGCGGCCAACGGCGCGATCTGCACGCTCAGCCTGTCCTTCAACAATGACGGCCCGCTCGGCACCTTCTTCCGCTACATCGGCGATACCGGGACCTACATCGCCCGCTACGACGACCTCTTCAACGGCAAGGAAGAGAAGATCGACGTCTCCAAGGTCGACGTGTCCATGAACGGCATCGAGCTGCAGGACCGCGAGTTCTTCGCCGCGATCCGCGAGGGCCGCGAGCCCAACTCGAGCGTCGCCCAGGTGCTGCCGTGCTATCGGGTGCTGCACGATCTGGAGCAGCAACTCAACGCCGGATGAAACCGGCGTTGCGGTTCATATGGCGCCGGCGCACCCGGCGTCACGAAGCCGCGCCGTGAAGCGCAGTCTGCTCAATAGACCTTGGGGACGAAGCGCTGGGTCGACTTCCTCGGCCGCTTGTAGCCCGTATCCGACTGGCGCGGCGGCAGCTCGATCTCGACCGGCCTCATGTCCCGGTAGGGAATTTGATTGAGCAGATGCCGGATGCAGTTGAGTCGGGCCCGCTTCTTGTCGTCGGCGTTGACGACGTGCCATGGGGTCTTCTTGCGGTCGGTGTGCGCAAACATCACGTCCTTGGCCTTGGAATATTCCACCCAGCGCTTGCGCGACTCCACGTCCATCGGGCTGAGCTTCCAGCGCTTGATCGGATTTCGGATGCGCTCCTGGAATCGCCGCTCCTGCTCCTCGTCATTGACCGAGAACCAGTACTTGATGAGATAGATGCCAGAGCGTACCAGCATCTCCTCGAAAATCGGGCAGGAGTGCAGGAATTCCTGATACTCGTCATCGTTACAGAAACCCATGACATGCTCGACCCCGGCGCGGTTGTACCAACTGCGATCGAACAGGACGATTTCACCGCGTGTCGGAAGCTCGGCGACGTAGCGTTGAAAGTACCATTGGCCGCGTTCGCGTTCCGTCGGCGTGCCGAGCGCCACGACGCGGCAGATCCGGGGATTCAGACTCTCGGTGATGCGCTTGATGACCCCGCCCTTGCCTGCCGCGTCGCGGCCCTCGAAGAGGACGGCAACCTTGAGGCCCTGCAGCCGAACCCACTCCTGCAGCTTGATGAGTTCGAACTGCAGATGGGCGAGCTCATCGACGTAGTTGTAGTCCCTGGGAGGCTTGCGCGATTTTGGTTGTTCGGCCGCGTGCCAATACTGCTCGACGGCGGTGATTTCCCTGGCGTCACGCAGCACAGATCCTTCAGCCGCGGCGGATTTGCGTTCCTTTGCCATTGGGCCCCTCCAGGCTCGCGCGATGATGACAAGCGACGAATCGCAGCTAGACATTTTCGGTACGTTAACTTGAAGGATGATCCGCGCAAATCGCGCAACTGCGAACCATTGTCAGAAACGATCGCAGGCCTCGCGCGCTGACGTGCTATGCGGCCTTGTGAATCTTGTCGCGAAAGCTGCGGGGCGACAGACCTGTCGCGCCTGAAAACAGCCGGCTGAAATAGGCCGGGTCGTTGAAGCCGAGCGCATAGGCGATGGTCGAGACCGGCAGGTTGGTGTAGACCAGATTGCGCCGGGCCTCGCGAATGACCCGGTCGAGGATCAGGTGCGATGCCGCGTGCCCGGTTGCCGAACGGGCGAGGCGGCTCAGATGCGTCGGCGTGATCGACAGCGCTTTCGCGTAATCCGACACTGTCCAGTGCTCGAGGAAGTGCTGTTCGAGCAGGGCCTCGAAGCGCCGGAACAGATCGGCTTTCAACACGTCGTCCGGCGGATTCTGCTGTCCCGCCATTCCGCGCGCAACCAGGCCGATCAGGGCCGCTGACAAGGCACGCAGGAGATGGGCTCTGGCGAAACGCCGGCCGGCGAATTCGGCAAAGATCTGCGCCATGGTGCTGCTCATCTGCGGCGTTCCCCGCATCACGGTCGCCTGCGCGAGCACGCGCCGCAATCCCTCCGATGGCGTCAGCACTTCATCCAGCATCTCGGCGGCGACCGTCAGCACCCAGCCCTGCGTTCCCCGGGTGAAGGAGAAGCCGTGAACGTGGCCGACCGGTACGTTGACGACCCGCATCGGCCGCAACGCGTGGACGCGTCCCTCCAGCGTCGCCTGTCCGCCACCGCGCGCGATCAGGAGAATCTGGTGCAGCCGGGCATGGCGGTGCGCCGCGAATTCCCATTGGTGCAGCACGGAGCGCGCGGCAATGGTCTCGCAATGCACGACGTCGGGCAGGTCGCGCGCCTCGCCGAACAGATTGTAGGTCTGGATGGATCGGTGCGAAATCGTCTGGGTCATGTTTGAATTGTACAAGTTTTTGCGCGGTCTATCCATTTGAGAAGCGGGAAATTCCGATAAATTTGTCCAAGCAAAGAATAGCCGGCTCGGCATGGAAACGTCAGGAGAGGAAACCAGATGAAAGTCCAGGTCTGCATCATCGGCGGCGGGCCGTCGGGGCTCCTGCTGTCCCAGCTCCTGCATCTGCAGGGCATCGAAACCGTGGTGCTGGAAAAGTACAGCCGCGAATATGTATTGGCGCGAATTCGCGCCGGCGTGCTGGAGCACGGTTTTGCCAAATTGATGCGCGAGGCGAAATGCGGCGAGCGCATGGACCGCGAGGGCGAGATCCACAACGGATTCCATATCGCCCACGATGGGGTGATGGATCGCATCGACCTGCAGAAGTATTCCGGCGGCAGTTCGGTCGTCGTCTACGGCCAGACCGAATTGACGCGCGATCTCTATGACGCCCGCGACCGGTTGGGCGGAAAGGTGATCCATAATGCGGAGGATGTCGCCCCCCACGACCTCAACACCGAAAAGCCCTATGTGACCTATCGCGACGGCGACGGCATCATCCGTATCGACTGCGACTACGTCATCGGCGCCGACGGTTTTCACGGTGTCAGCCGCAAATCGATCCCGAAGGATGTGCTACGGGAATACGAGAAGGTTTATCCCTTCGGCTGGCTCGGCGTTCTCTCCCGCACCAAGCCGGTTTCGCCAGAGCTTATCTACGCCAAGCACGAGCGCGGCTTTGCGCTCTGTTCGCTGCGATCACAAGTGCTGAGCCGCTATTACATCCAGGTGCCGCTTACGGATACGACGGAAGATTGGTCCGACGATGCCTTCTGGGCCGAACTCAAGCGCCGTTTGCCTGCCGAGGTCGCGAGCAGCCTGACCACCGGCCCGTCGATCGAGAAGAGCATCGCGCCTCTGCGCAGCTTCGTGGCGGAGCCGATGCGCTATGGCCGGCTGTTTCTTGCCGGCGACGCCGCCCATATCGTGCCGCCGACCGGCGCCCGCGGGCTCAACAGCGCCGCATCCGATATCTATTATCTCTATCACGCCATGGTCGATCACTACAAGAAAGGCGACGATGCCGGGCTCGACGGCTATTCGAAAAAGGCGCTGGCGCGGGTCTGGAAGGCCCAGCGGTTTTCATGGTGGATGACCATGCTGCTGCATCGGTTCCCGGACAACATTCCCTATGACGACAGACTGCAGGAGACGGATATGTCGTATCTGTTCTCCTCCGAGGCCGCGCAGCGCTCGCTGGCCGAAAACTATGTCGGATTGCCGTTCTAGCGATGGGGTCCGGCCGGCTTCGAATTGATCCAGAACAAATCGCGCCGGCCTACGATCTGCAAAAATCACCAAAAATAATCCTGCAAGAGGAGAGGCCATGCCCAGCTCCAGGCGACAGCCCGTGCCCGGGACCACGATCTTCGACGGCGAGCAGGCCCGCAAAGGCTATGCGCTGAACAAGATGTGCTATTCGTTCAACGACGCCGCCAATCGGCGCGCCTTCGTCGCGGACGAGGACGCCTATTGCGCCAAATACGGCCTGAATCCGCAGCAGCGCGAGGCCATTCGCAACCGCAACGTGCTGCAGCTGATCGAAGCCGGTGGCAACGCCTATTACCTGGCAAAATTCGCCGGGATATTCGGCCTCGACATGCAGGACATCGGCGCCCAGCAAACCGGCCTGACCAAGGACGAGTTCAAGGCCAAGCTTCTGGCGGCGGGGAGATAAGCCATGGCGAAAATCCTCGGCGCCATCACCACCTCGCATGTCCCCGCCATCGGCGGCGCCATCGCCAAGGGCCTGCAGAACGATCCGTATTGGAAACCCTTCTTCGACGGTTTCCCGCCGGTGCGCGAATGGCTCGCCCGGGTCAAGCCCGATGTCATTGTACTGGTCTATAACGATCACGGACTGAACTTCTTCCTCGACAAGATGCCGACCTTCGCGATCGGCGCGGCGGACCAATACCGCAACGCCGACGAGGGATGGGGCATCCCGACGGTGCCGCCGTTCCGCGGCGATTCGGCGCTGTCATGGCACCTGATCGAATCCCTGGTCGCCGAGGATTTTGATCTGACGACCTGCCAGGAAATGGTGGTCGACCACGCCTTCACCTTGCCGATGGCGCTGTGCTGGCCCGACATGAAATGGCCGGTGCGCACCATCCCGGTATGCGTCAACACCGTGCAGGGGCCGCTGCCTTCGGCGGCGCGCTGTTACCGGCTCGGCCAGGCGATCGGGCGGGCGATCGCCTCGTGGCCGGACGACGAGCGGGTGGTCGTCATGGGCACCGGCGGCCTGTCGCACCAGCTCGACGGCGAGCGCGCCGGCTTCATCAACAAGGATTTCGACCTCAAGTTCATGGACAGCATGGTCTCCGAGCCGGCTTGGGCAACCAAATATTCGACCACCGAGCTGGTCGAGCTTTCAGGCACGCAAGGCGTCGAACTGCTGAACTGGGTGGTCGCGCGCGGCACGCTGCCGGAGAAGGTGCACAAGCGGCACGCCAATTACCACATTCCGATCTCGAATACGGCGTCGGGCCTGATGGTGCTCGAGCCGCAGGGGTGAATCGAGCCTCGGACGCCGCTTCTGTCCGGTTAGCAGCCGCGGATGGCGGCCGGCTGTGTAACGCTAAGCAGCGACGAAGGCGAGCAGCGTTCCGTTCGCCGCCGCCGGAGCGACGCAAACCGCGCCCCCGCTGCGGACGCCCGCGCTGTCAAATGCCTTCTCGGCAGCAGCGAGATCGGATGCCGCGATCACGAGGCCCGCGCCGCCGCGCTCCGGCAACCCCGCCAGCGAGACTTCGGGGTATCGCCGGCCCAACTGGTCCCTGGTGAGAAAGACAAAATCGGCGCGATCCGAACCGGACGGCACCGCGACCGCGCCGTCGGGCCCGGTCCTGACCTCGCGATCGATCATGCGCGCGAGGTGGGCGGCATCCTTGGCGGGCTCCGGTGAAACGATCAGCGCCTGCCGCAGACGCTTCGCACCATTGGCGTGGTGCATCAGCTCCGGAATCCAGACGGTTTCCCGCGTCTTGTGCTGACAGGCGAAAATACGGACCCCGCCCGGCGCCTCGGCAACCGGCCATTGAAAGGTCGTGAACCTGGCCGCCGAGAGGCGGCCGTCCGGCATCGTCACCGGCCGTTCGAAATCGGTCGGGCCCACGGGCTCATAGCCGCGCGCGCGGATTTCCGCAGCGCCGGCGGCGGCATCGAGTGCCGTGAACGCGATGCGTTCGATGCCTTCGCCGCGTTTGGCGAGAAAGGCGCGCGCCGGGGCATTATGTTCGGTTTCAACGAGCACGCCGAGCAATTCCATGTAGTCCGGGTCGAGCATGATGGTGTAGTTGCCCGATCCCATATGCGCGCTGTGCGTGCCGCGCGGCGATACCGTAAATCCCAGCCGCTTCCAAGTCTCGGCTGCCTTGTCGAGATCCTTGACCATGATGACGGCATGATCGATTCCGACGACGTTCCTGAGCGCCACTCTTTCGTTTCCCCGGCATGAATTGGCGCACTGAGCTAACCAGATCGATCCCGCGACCGCAAGCCGGCCCATGCAAGGGTATCGCGCTTGCGGGCGTTTCCATCGCTTGCGCTGGATCAACAGCCCCCGCGATCATCTCGCGCAGTATGATCGCTGATTCCTTCTTGGAGAATGACGATGAAATCTGTCGCGCTGTTGGTCGCGCTTTCCGCACTTTTTGGGCCTGCGATCGCTCAAGCCGCGGACTGCCAGTCGATCCCGAAGTCGAGCGATCGCCTCGCTTGTTACGACAAGTCCACGCCGCCGGCCGGTCGGGTCAAGCCTGCCGCCGCATCCCCGGCGCCTGCGGCGCAACCGGGCCAGGCGGCCGATCTGCTCGCCGAAGAAAACGCGCGATTGGACGCCAAGATCAAAAATATCTGCCGCGGCTGCTGAGCGGCGCGCGAAAAAGGTATCCACCCAATCGGGATTGCTCGCGGATTCCGGCGACGGCGTAATTCTGCGACCCCGCCGCATGCCTTTGATGTAGATCAAAATGGCCGGCGCCCTACAGGCTTAGATATAATCTAGTCGTACTCTCGGGCAGGGAGGTGTCGATGACAAGCCCTCTGGAGTTTAGTGCGCGCGCCGCGCTTTGCAGACAACTCGCGAGGCGCGAACCTGACAGCAAGGTTCTTTGGCTTGCGGAAGCGGAGAGGTGGTCGCGCCTCACCTTGGCGTCGCGTGTAGGGGGCACGACACCTGAATATACCGACGCCTACATCGGGGATGCGTTTGAAGCGTTCCCGAGCGAGATATCTCCTGAGGCAGCCAACGCAAGCTGAACTTCTTGCAACCTGAATTGAGATGGCCGGGAGAGGCCGTTCTTTCGAACAGTGGGAGTTGCGTATCATGCGCGTGATTTCAATCGCAATCGGTTTGGCGGCCGCACTCGCCGCCACCGGCGCGTCGGCGCAA
>NZ_JADGRI010000226.1 GCF_017881085.1 Bradyrhizobium sp. | reverse complement strand
CACCCAACGCACCTATGCCCTGAAAGACGTCAAGATCGAGCTGCCGGTGATGCCGCGCACCTTCTATTGCGTCGGGCTCAATTACCTCAAACATCTCAAGGAGGCCGCCGACAAGGCTGGCACGGTACCGAACGTTCCCGATCGGCCCGAGATCGGCTATCGCGCGCAGAATGCGCTGATCGCGCATGACGAAGAGGTCGTGATTCCGGCCACCGCCACCGAGAAGATCCACTATGAGGGCGAGCTGGTCGTCGTGATCGGCAAGAAGGCAAAGCACCTTACCGACGCCAACGCGATGTCCTGCGTGTTCGGCTACACCATCGGCAATGACGTCAGCGAGCGGACCTGGCAGAAGGCCGATCGCGGCCTGTGGCGATCCAAGAACGCCGACACCTTCAAGCCGATGGGGCCGTGGATCGAAACCGAAGTCGATCTCGACAGGATGGAAACCATCGTCAAGGTCAACGGCAAGGAGACCGGCCGCTTTCGCACCAACGACATGATCTTCGGCATCAGGCCGTTTATCGTCGAACTGACGAAGTACTTTACGCTGTGGCCGGGAGACGTGATCTGGATGGGCACCGACGGCGCCTCCCCCGACCTGAAAGCCGGCGACGTCGTGGAGATCGAGATCACCGGCATCGGCACCTTGCGCAACCGGTTCGTCAAGGAAACGGCGCCGGCGAAACCCGGCGCTGCGTAGCGCCGGGTAGAAAGCCGCCGGGCTATTTCACGACCTCGGCGCCGGCCTTGCAGACGGCTGCGTCCTGATCGCCGGTGCCGCCGCTGCAGCCCACCGCGCCGATCAGCTTGCCTCCCTCGACCAGCGGAAATCCGCCGGGGCTCGCGGTCAGCGTCGGATCGAGCGTGGAGATATAGGGATGGCCGGATTCATAGACGTTGTAGAACACGCGGGATTCCCTTCGGAAGCGCGCCGAGGTGCGGGCCTTGCCGATCGAGATCGTGCCGGATGCGATCTGCGCGCCCTCCATCCGTTCGAACTGGACCAGCTCGCCGTTGGTATCGACGACGGCGATGTTCATCTTCCAGTTTCGGCGCTTGGCTTCGGCTTCGGCCGCGGCCATGACCTGCTTGGCGCGCTCGAGCCCGATCGACTGGCCATAGGGAATATCAAAGGGCATCGCGTCGGGCGTACCACCCGCCGATGGTGGCGCCGGCGGCGCCGCCGGGGTCGGGGTTTGGGCAAAGGTGGGTGAACTCAGCACCGCCATGGCGCAGGCCGCCAGGGTCATCGAAACGATCGAACGCATTGTAGTCTCCCGGTTAACGTCTGTTTTCGTTGGCTAGTCTGTCGACAATGGCTGCAACCCCCTCGATTGGCAATTATTCCAATGGGCGAGGCTAATCCGCCGTGATGCCGGCGTTCTGGATCACCTTGCGCCAACGCTCCTCCTCCGCGCGGAAACAGCGGCTGAGTTCTTCCGGCGGGCTCGCGACCATGCTCTACAGCTCCGACGCATGGCCAGGCCGCAATCTACAAGCTCAGCCTCGAGGGCAAGGTGCTGGGCGTACTCGGCAAATCCGGCAAGCAACTGAAGCAATTCGGCTGGATCCACGCCATGGCGTGCCCGTCGGAGAACGTGCTCTATGTCGGCGAGTTGTTGAACTGGCGGGTGCAGAAGCTGATCCTGAAGCCGTAGGTGCGAACATCAATCATGCCTCGGCGCATATGATTTACACCGCGGAGGCCTTGGCGAATTCGACATAGATCTCGCGCAAGCGGTCGGTCATCGGACCGGGCTTGCCGTTGGCGACGGTCTTGCCGTCGATCGACACCACCGCCTGCACGAACACGGTGGCGCTGGTGATGAAGGCTTCTTTCGCCGCCAATGCCTCCGCGACGGTAAATGGACGTTCCTCGACGCGAAGCTGGCGTTCTTCGGCGAGCGCGACCACTGCCTTGCGGGTGCATCCCGGCAGGATCGCCGACGAATTCTGCCGTGTCACGATGACGTCGTCCTGGGTCAGGATGAACGCCGAGGACGAACCGCCCTCGGTGACCTTGCCGTCCTCGATCATCCAGGCTTCGCCGGCGCCGGCCTCCGCCGCGGCCTGTTTTGCGAGTACCTGCGCCAGCAACGCGACGCTCTTGATGTCGCGGCGGGTCCAGCGGATGTCGGGCACCGTGATCACGCCGATGCCGGTCTTGGCGGAGGCCGCGTTGATGATGTCCTTGACGGAGGTAAACATGACCAGCGTCGGCTTGACTCCCTTCGGGAACGCAAAATCGCGCCCCGTATCGGCGCCGCGCGTCACCTCCAGATAGACCATGCCGTTGACGAGGTTGTTGAGCGCGATCAGCTCTTTTTGGATCTCCTGGATCCGCCCGGTAGTCTCGGGCAGAGCCAGCGATATCTCACCGACCGAGCGCTCCAGCCGCGCCAGATGCGAGGCGTTGTCGATCAGCTTGCCGTCCAGCACGGCGGCGACCTCGTAGATCCCGTCGGCAAACAGAAAGCCGCGGTCCAGTATCGAGACCTTGGCCTCTGACATCGGCACGAACGAACCGTTGACGTAAGCGATCTGATCCAAGCGAGTTCTCCTGACGGGCGTGCAAAGCAATGATGCGGACCATATACGGGAATTGTTAATGCCGATAAACCCTCATCCCCGTCGTTCCGGGGCGCGACGAAGTCGCGAGCCCGGAATCCATAACCACCATCGGGAGTATGGATTCCGGGCCTGCGCCAAGAGGCGCATCCCGGAATGACAATTCCTAGTGCGACAGAATCTTCGACA
Source organism: Bradyrhizobium sp. (assembly GCF_017881085.1). GTDB lineage: Bacteria > Pseudomonadota > Alphaproteobacteria > Rhizobiales > Xanthobacteraceae > Bradyrhizobium. The sequence goes on along the minus strand of NZ_JADGRI010000226.1, from coordinate 6,217 downwards.
GGAACTTTTGCGCGCGGTCGCTGCGGGGGCTGCCGAAAAAGTCCTCCTTCAGCGCGTCCTCGACGATCTCGCCCTTGTCCATGAAGATGACCCGGTGGGCGACCTTGCTGGCAAAGCCCATTTCGTGGGTCACCACCATCATGGTCATGCCCTCGCGGGCGAGGTCGACCATCACGTCGAGCACCTCGCTGATCATTTCGGGATCGAGCGCCGAGGTCGGCTCGTCGAACAGCATGGCGATCGGGTCCATCGCCAGCGCCCGGGCAATGGCGACGCGCTGCTGCTGGCCCCCGGACAATTCAGCCGGATATTTGCGGGCGTGGTCGTTCAAGCCCACGCGGTCGAGCAGTCCTGAGCTTTTTGCCATGGCCTCCTCGCGAGACCGTCCCAGCACCTTTTGCTGCGCCAGACAGAGATTCTCGATGATCTTCAGATGCGGGAACAACTCAAAATGCTGGAACACCATGCCGACGCGGGCCCGCAATTTCGGCAGATCAGTCTTGGGATCATTGACCCTGATGCCGTCGACGACGATTTCCCCGCTCTGGAACGGCTCCAGCGCGTTGACGCACTTTATCAACGTCGATTTGCCGGAACCCGAGGGGCCGCATACCACCACCACCTCGCCCTTGCTGACGCTGGTGGTACAGTCCCTCAGAGCCTGAAAACTCGGCCCGTACCATTTGTCGACGTGGCTGATCTCGATCATACCGGACTCACTAGTGCACGAAGGCGATGCGGGCTTGCAGACGCCTGACCCCGAACGAGGCGGCACAGGAGATGACAAAATAGACCAGCGCGGCAAACAGATACATTTCAACCAGCCGCCCGTCGCGCTGCGCGACCTTGCTGGCGGCACCCAAGAAGTCCGGGATCGACAGCACATAGACCAGCGAGGTGTCCTGGAACAGCACGATGGTCTGGGTCAGTAGCACCGGCAGCATGTTCCGGAACGCCTGCGGCAGCACGACATAGCGCATGGTCTGGCTGTAGCTCAGGCCGAGCGCCTGCGCGGCTGCCGGCTGTCCCTTCGAGATCGACTGGATGCCCGCGCGCATGATCTCGGAGAAGTACGCCGCCTCGAACATGATGAAGGTGACGAGCGAGGAGGTGAACGCGCCGACGTGCATCGGCCGCGACGAGCCCGTCAGCCACTGTCCGATAAAGGGCACCAGGAAATAAAACCAGAAGATCACCAGCACCAGCGGCAACGACCGCATCAGGTCGACATAGAGTCCGGCGACGCGTCCCAGTAACCTGAAACCCGACAGCCGCATTAGCGCGATCAGCGTGCCGAAGATCAGGCCGCCCAATGCGCCGAGGCCGGTCAGCGTCAATGTGAACGTCATGCCGTCGAAAAAGAGATACCCAAGTGAGCGGCGGATGACGTCGAAGTCAAAATTGGCGAACATGGCGCGGCTCATTTCCCGGTAATGTATCCGGGGACCGCCAGCGCGCGCTCAAGGAAGCGCATCGCGATGACGACCACGATATTGATCAGGAGATACAGCGCCGTCGCGCCCGTGAAGGCCTCGAACACCTGAAACGAGAATTCCTGCATGGCGCGGGCCTCGCCGGTCAGTTCGATCAGGCCGATGGTGATGGCCACCGACGTATTTTTGATGGTATTGAGAAATTCCGAGGTCAGCGGCGGCATGATAATGCGGAACGCCATCGGCAGCAGCACGTAAGCGTAGGTCTGCGCCGTCGTCAGCCCGAGCGCGGTCGCGGCCAGTTTCTGACCGCGCGGCAGCGATCCGATGCCAGCCCGCAATTGTTCGGCCACGCGTGCCGACATGAACAAACCGATCCCGATCGCCGCGGTGTAAAATGGCGCGTTGGGGATCTGCTTCAGCCAAAGTCCCCACGCCTGCGGCAAGAGCTCCGGCAGCACGAAGAACCAGATGAACAGCTGCACCAGCAGCGGCATGTTGCGGAAGAATTCGACGTAAGCGAAGCCGGCCCAGGACGCGGTCTTCGACGGCAGCGTGCGCAACACGCCGACGATCGATCCGACCACCAGCGCGAGGATCCAGGCGCAGATCGCGGTCTCGACGGTCAACAACAGCCCGGACAACAGCATGTCGAGATAGGTGCCGGTCCCGTTCGGAGCCGGCTCCCAGAAGATGCGCCAGTTCCAGTGATAATTCACAGAGTTTTCCGTGCGCCAGCGCTACACTCCCGGCCGGCTCGTGCTAACGGCCGAGGCCATCGCATGAGCCGGCGGGGCATTGGTTACATCGTCTTGTAGGAGTCGGGATCCGGTGAGTCCGAAGGGTTGGCAAATTCATGCTTCAACTCCGGACCGATCGGCGTATTGAGGTTCAATCCCTTGGGCGGAATTTTCTGCATGAACCATTTTTCATAGAGTTTCGAACCCTCACCACTCGTATAGAGCGCCGCGGTGGCGGCATCGACCACCTTCTTGAAGGCCACGTCGTCCTTGCGCAGCATGATGCCGTAGGGCTCGGCCTTGGAGAACGCATCGCTGGAAATGGCAAAAGCCGCCGGCTCCTTCGATCCGGCGACCAGGCTCGCGAGCAGGATATCGTCCATCACGAACGCCACCGCGCGATCGGTCTCGACCATCAGGAACGCTTCGGCGTGATCCTTGGCCGGAATGATGTTGATACCGAGATTGCGGGCGGCATTGGCTTCGGTGAGCTGCTTGATGTTGGTGGTGCCTGATGTCGAGACCACCGACCTGCCCTTGAGATCGTCGATCTTGTCGAGCTTGCTGGATTTCTTCGAAACGAAGCGGCTCGCGGTCAGGAAATGGGTATTGGTGAACCAGACCTGCTTCTGACGCTCGGCATTGTTGGTGGTCGAACCGCATTCTAGGTCGATGGTGCCATTGGCCATCAGCGGAATGCGGGTCGCCGAGGTCACCGGATTGAGCTTGACCTCGAGCTTGTCGAGCTTGAGCTCCTTCTTCACGGCGTCGACGATCCTGTAGCAGATGTCCATCGCAAACCCGACCGGCTTCTGGTTGTCGTCCAGATAGGAGAACGGGATCGACGAGTCGCGAAAGCCAAGGGTGATCGCGCCGGTTTCCCTGATGTTCTTCAATGTCCCCGTGAGTTCCTCGGCGTTCGCCGGGCTCCCCGAGAGCGCGGCGGCCAACGCCAGGCCAATGATAGGCAAATGTTTCATTCGTCCTCTCCTCGTTTGGAAGACTTCACTGATGATGCTTGCACAATTCGGGCCGCAATAGAATGTAACTTTTGACCGTCAAGCGACCGCGGACGGTACCGGCGACAAGCATTGTTTTGGCGTGCACCGCCCGGACTAATGCGACAAACGCGAGGCCGCACGCGCCATTCTGGTCCAGCGGCTAGAGCGGACGCGCCATCTCGCCCAAATCCCAGAACAAACCGGCCATGATGCCGAGCGCTTCGTCAGTCACGGAAAGCAGAATGTGCTCATTGGGCGCGTGCTGGGAGCAGCCGGGATAGGAGTGCGGCACCCAGATCGTCGGCAATCCCAAGCAATCGGAAAACACGTCGTTCGGCAGCGAGCCGCCGAAATTCGGCAGCACCGCCGGCGCCTTGCCCGTGGTCTGCCGGATCGAGGCTGCCGCCCAGTTGATCCAGGGGCTGTCGAAATCGGTCCGCGAGGCGGCAAAGCTTTGCGTCGCGCGCACCTCCACCATCGGAAAACCCTTGGCGTGCAAATGCGCGGTGACGGCGTCGATAACCTTGTCGACCCCAGTGCCGACGACGAAGCGGAGCTGCAGCATGGCCTGCGCGCGGCCGGGAATGGCGTTGGCCGGCTTCTCGATATTGCCCGACGATATCGCCAGCACCTCGAGCGTATTCCAGGCATAAAGCCGCTCGGCGGCCGACAAGCCCTCCTCGCCCCAGTTCACCGACAGTGCCGGCTCGTCCTCCATCGGCTCGATCTTCACGTCGGCCAGCGTGGCGCGGATCTGGTTGGAGAGCCGCGGCGGCTTCATCGCGTCCAGCAACAGGCGGCCGTGGCCGTCAACCAGCGTTGCGATCGCGCTCGCCAGGATGGTCGCGGGATTGGCAAGGACGCCGCCCCAATTGCCGGAATGATGCGAGCCGTCGCGTAAGTTCACATCGAGATGAATTCGCAATCCGCCGCGGCAGCCGAGGAAGATGGTGGGGCGATCGGCAGCAAGCCGCGGCCCGTCGGAAGCCAGAAACAGATCGGCCTTGAGTTCCTCGCGTAAGGACTCGCACACCTCGCGCAGATCGGGCGATCCGATCTCCTCGCCGGTCTCGACGATGAATTTGACATTGAAGCCCAGCCGGCCGCCGCGCACCGCGCGCACGGCGCGAAGCGCCGACAGATTGATGCTGTGCTGGCCCTTGTTGTCTGCGGTGCCGCGGCCATAGACGCGGTTGCCGACGACCGTCGTTCGCCAAGGATCGAGATTGTCGCGCCATTCGCCGGTCATGCCGTCGACGACATCGCCGTGCCCGTACATCAGGACGGTCGGTGCCGAGGAGCTCTCGCGATATTCCGCCAGAAGGTAGGGATTGTTGCCGGTCGGCGATTCGATCAGCCTTGTCGAGAAACCGAGCTGCACGAAGGCAGGAGTAAGTTCTTCCACGAGATAGGCGCGCAACGCGGCGCGCCGCTCGGGGGTCTGGCTTTCCGTGGGATAGGCGACCCTGCGGTCGAGTTCGCCGAGGAACTCGCCGGATTGAAGTGTCTGGCGTGCCCGTTCGATGGCATCAATTCTGGTCATGTCTTCCTTTTTCGCGGTCGCGAAGCTTCAAATCCGGCCAACGTATCGAGATACGATGCCGGCCGAAAGTGGCACGGCACCGACAATTTGCTTTGCCGGGACAAGCCGGAATGCGACAATTTCCGCTGGCAGCCCGGCTTCCGACCGGGCGATAACAAGGTGTCCACGACTCGCCAAAAAGGCTGTTCGTTCATGAAAAAGGAAATCCGGCTCAACGCCTTCGCCATGAACTGCGTGGCGCATCAATCGCCGGGGCTATGGACCCATCCGCGCGACCGCACGGCGGAATATAACCGGTTGCCCTACTGGACCGATCTGGCCAGGACGCTGGAGCGCGGTCGGTTCGACGGCCTGTTTCTCGCGGATGTGCTCGGCGTCTATGACGTGTTCGGCGGCAGCCCGGACGCGGCGCTGCGCAACGCTACGCAGACGCCATGCAACGATCCGCTGCTGCTGATTTCGGCGATGGCCGCGGTCACCAAGAATCTCGGTTTCGGGGTGACTTCCAACCTGTCCTACGAGCCGCCCTATACTTTCGCGCGGCGGATGTCGACGCTCGACCATCTGACCGAGGGCCGGATCGGCTGGAACGTGGTGACCGGCTATCTCGACAGCGCGGCCAAAGGCGCCGGCAAGGACAGGCAGACCGCGCATGACGACCGTTACGACGTCGCCGACGAATATATGGAGGTGGTCTACAAGCTCTGGGAAGGAAGCTGGGAGGACGACGCGGCGCTGCGCGATCGGGCGCGGGGAATCTTCACAGACCCTGCCAAGGTGCATCGGGTCAGGCACGAAGGAAAAAACTACCGCGTCGACGCCATTCACCTCTGCGAGCCGTCGCCGCAACGCACGCCGGTGCTGTATCAGGCCGGCACCTCGCCGCGCGGACGGCAATTCGCCGCCGAACACGCCGAATGCGTGTTCATGTCGGGACCATCGGCCAAGATCATCGCGCCGCGCGTTTCCGCCATTCGCGAACTCGCCGGAAAAGCCGGACGCAACCCGGCCGGCATACTGATGTTCAGCATGTTCACCGTCATTCTCGGCCGAACCGAAGCCGAAGCCAGAGCCAAATACGCCGACTATCGCAGCCACATCAGCCCCGAGGGCGCGCTCACGCTGATGTCCGGCTGGACCGGCGTCGACTTCTCTACGTACGATCTCGACCAGCAGGTCCGCCACGTCGAGAACGACGCCGGCCGCACCGCGATGGACAACATCACCCGCGCCGATCCCGACCGAGTCTGGACCGTGCGCGAGGTCGCCCAGCATGTCGGCATCGGCGGCATCGGCCCGGTCGTGGTCGGGACGCCCGAGAAAGTCGCCGACGCGATCGAAGCGTGGTTCGACCAGACCGATGTCGATGGCCTGAACGTCCCATTCGCGGTCTCGCCCGGCGATTTCGAGGATATCGCGGACATGCTGGTGCCGGAGCTGGTCCGGCGCGGGCGTTACAAGACCGCCTACCAGCCGGGGACGCTGCGCGAAAAACTGTTC
>NZ_JADGRI010000451.1 GCF_017881085.1 Bradyrhizobium sp. | reverse complement strand
AGGCGGGTTGTCAGCGTGCCGTCGGCTTCCTCTTCATAATGGACATCGGCGGCCGGCGAACACACGCCGTCCATATTGGTCGAAATGCCCGTGACATAATTGGTCAGGCTGCAGCGGCCTTCCGCCATCATGCCGATATTGCCGAACACGAAGGCCTCGATCTCGCAGGGTATCTGGCGGTGGACGTCGGCGATCTCGGCAACGGTCAGGATGCGCGGCAGCACCACGCGCCTGATGTTGAACTCCTCGCAATGGAAGCGGATCGCTTCCGGAGAGGAAGCGCCGGCCTGTACCGACAGATGCAGCCGCAGCTGCGGATATTCACGTGCGGCAAAGGCCGCGACCCCCATGTCGGCGACGATGATGGCGTCCACCCCGACCGAGGCGGCGAGCCCGACGGCATCTTTCCAGAGCTGGAACTGGCCCGCGGGCGGAAAAGTATTGACCGCCAGCAGCACCTTGCTGCCCCGCGCATGGGCGTAGTCGACCGACTTCTTGAGCTCGTCCGGCGAAAAATTCAGTCCGGGAAAGTTGCGCGCATTGGTGGCGTTCTGCAGGCCGCAATAGACGGTGTCGGCGCCGGCATCGACCGCGGTGCGCAGGCTGGCCGGCGTTCCGGCCGGGCAGACCAGTTCGACGCGCCGGGGCGCTGCATCATCCATCATGATTTTTCTCCCTGCCGCGATAACGTGCGCAGATGTGAGACCGTCATCGTCGCGATCGGCGCCAGCGGACCGAACGCCCTGGTGATGCTTTCCACCACCCCGCCGTCGACGTCGTCGAGCGCATTGCGCAGCGCGACCACGGCTTCGGTGTCGCCGGTGACGCGAAGCCGGCGCGAGAAGAACAGCGCGTCGCCGTCGAGCGAGCCGTCGATCAGGTCGAACAAATTGAGGAATGTGCCCGCGATGCGCGCGTGGGAAGGGGGCGCATCATTTCGCCGCCAGGCGCTGAGCGAGGGCGCCTCGGGTCTCGGTTTCAACACCAGCACGAACGGAAGATCGGTTGGGTCGATGATGAAGGATTTTTGCGCGTGCGGCCCGAGCCGCAGGAAAACATCGGGCTGGCGTTTGGCAACCTGCGTGCCGATGAGACTGAGAACGGGTTGCAGAAGCGGCAGAGGCAGGAAGCGAAGAAACGGAAGGGGCGAGGGACGATCCGATGCGGCTGATGAAGCGAACATGCGATCTCAGTAGCGCCGCCACCCTTCGGCAGCAACAGCGTCACGCGCAGTCTTGAACGATTCTTGAAAAGATTCTTATGCGCATGATACGCAATTTCAATCGCGCGAGATCGGTGCGAAGATCAGACGCTGCCGACCGTCTTCAGCCGCGCTCTGGGGTGAATTTCCGCCTGCGACAGCACCGTGGTTTGCGAGCGGAAGCGCTCCACCAGCGAACGCACGAACGGGCGGATCGCCGCCGACGTCACCAGCACCGGCGCTTCGCCTTCGCGCGCGGCCTGTTCGAAGCGGTCGCGCACCACGGTCATGAACTCGGACAGTTTGGATGGCTGCATCGCGAGGCTGCGGTCATCGCCGGTGCCGACCAGCGACTCGGCAAAGGCCTGCTCCCATTTTGCCGACAATGCGATCAGCGGCAAATAGCCGTTCTGGGAAGTGTTCTGCGCGCAGATCTGCCGCGCCAGCCGGGCGCGAACGTGTTCGACCATGGTCGCGGGGTTGCGCGAGAACGCCAGCGCGTCGGCGATGCCCTCGAGAATGGTCGAGAGATCGCGGATCGAGATGCGCTCGGCGAGCAGGAGTTGCAGCACGCGCTGGATGCCGGAGATCGTGACCTGGCTCGGCACGATGTCCTTGATCAATTCGCCCTGTTCCTTCGGCAGGTCCTTGAGCAGCTTCTGCACTTCGCCATAGGACAACAGGTCCGACATGTTGTTCTTGAGCAGTTCCGTCAGATGGGTCGAGAGCACGGTGGCGGCGTCGACCACGGTGTAGCCCTTCAGCGAGGCTTCCTCTTTCAAGGCGGCGTCGACCCAGGTCGCCGGCAGCCCGAAGGTCGGCTCGATGGTGTGAATGCCGGGCACGCTGACCTGGTTGCCGGCGGGGTCCATGACCATGAACTGGTTCGGCCAGATCTTGCCGGAGCCGGCGTCCACTTCCTTGATCTTGATGATGTAGGTGTTGGCCTCGAGCTGCACATTGTCGAGGATGCGCACCGCCGGCATGACAAAACCCATCTCGATCGCGAGGGATCGGCGCAGCGCCTTGATCTGCTCGGTGAGGCGGTCGGTGCCGTCGGGGCCGTTGACCAGCGGCAGCAGCGCATAGCCCAGCTCGATCTTGAGATCGTCGATCTTCAGCGCGGTCGAGATCGGCTCGTCGGCGGCGTTCGCCGCCGCAGCCGCTGCGGCCGGAGCTGCCGCCGCGGCGGCATCGGCCACCTTGGTGGCGGTCTTGCGCTTGTTTGCGTTCCACGCCAGCGCCGCCGCGCCGCCGCCCAGCGCGAGGAAGGGAAGCATCGGAATGCCCGGCAGCGTTGCCAGCACCAGCATCACGCCGGCCGACATGCCCAGCGCCTGCGGATAGCCGGAGAGCTGCTTCATCAGCGCCTTGTCGGCGGCGCCGCTGACGCCCGCTTTCGAAACCAGCAAGCCCGCCGCGGTGGAGACGATCAGCGCCGGGATTTGCGTGACCAGGCCGTCGCCGACGGTCAACAGCGTGTAGCTGTGCGCGGCCTCGGCGAAAGAAAGGCCCTGCTGGGCGACGCCGATGATGATGCCGCCGATGACGTTGATGAAGACGACCAGAAGCCCCGCGACCGCGTCGCCGCGTACGAACTTCGAGGCACCGTCCATCGCGCCGAAGAAGCCGCTTTCGTCTTCCAGCGCCTTGCGCCGCTCTTTTGCAACTTTCTCGTCGATCAGGCCGGCGGAGAGATCGGCGTCGATCGCCATCTGCTTGCCGGGCATGGCGTCGAGGTGGAAGCGCGCGGCGACTTCGGCGATGCGCCCCGAACCCTTGGTGATGACGACGAAGTTCACGATTACGAGAATCGCGAAGACGATAATTCCGATCACGAAATTGCCGCCCATCACGAAATTGCCGAAGGCCTCGATGACGTGGCCGGCGGCCGCAGTGCCCTCATGGCCCTTCGACAGGATCAGCCGGGTGGAGGCCAGGTTGAGCGACAGCCGCAGCATGGTCGAGATCAGCAGGATGGTCGGGAACGAGGAGAATTCCAGCGGCGCCTGGATGAACAGCGAGGTCATCAGGATCAGGATCGACAGCGTGATCGAGATCGCGAGGAAGAGATC
>NZ_JADGRI010000225.1 GCF_017881085.1 Bradyrhizobium sp. | reverse complement strand
CAAATGATCCCGGGCAGCGGAATCGGATAACCCGGTGTACGCAAATCGGGAAGCGACGGCCCAAGGGCGGGTCAAGGGGGACCTCAATTGTTTTCATTTGACCTGCTGCTCGATGCGGTGGTGACGGGTGTGCTGCTCGGCTGCTTCTATGCGGCGGTTAGCCTTGGATTGTCGCTCTCCTTCGGCTTGCTCGACGTTCCCCACGTCGCCCATCCGGCCTTTCTGGTAATGGCGTCTTATGGGGTATTTTTCCTCAACGAACGGTTTGATATCGACCCGCTACTGGCCGGGCTGTTGATTACGCCGTTGCTCTTCGTGTTCGGTCTGGCCGCCTACCGCCTGTACTACGAGACATTCGAAAAGCGCGGCAGCGATGCCGGGGTGCGCGGGATCGCGTTCTTCTTCGGCATCGCCTTCATCATCGAGGTGCTGCTCATTCTGCAATTCGGTGTGGACCAGCGCTCGGTCACCGCATCCTATATCGGCAAGGCGTGGCGGATTGGCGATATGCGGATTCCGTTCCGGCTGGTGGTTGCATTCCTGGTCGCCGCTGCGCTGACGATCTTGCTGACGCTGTACCTGTCGCGAACGTTCATGGGACGCGCGATCCGCGCAGTGGCGCAGGATCAGGAGGCGCTGCGGCTGATGGGCGCCAACCCGATCCGGATCAAGCAATGGGCGTTCGGCATTGCAACGGCCGTGCTCGGGATCGCCGGCGCCCTGCTTATCATCGTCGCTCCCGTCGATCCGACACTCGACCGTTCCTATATCGGGCGGACGTTCTGCGTCGTGGTCATGGCGGGGCTCGGCAGCATGAGCGGCACGCTGGTCGCCGCCATCATCCTTGGCGTCGCCGAAACGATCGTCCTGACGCTGTTCGGCGCTTCCTGGGCGCCCGCCATTTCGTTCGCGATGCTGCTCGGCATTCTCGCCGTCCGGCCGCAAGGTCTGTTCGGCAGGCGCTCATGAGTCGTAACAGCCTGTTTTTCTGGATCGGGGCGATCTTCTTTCTCGTCGCCGCCCTGCTGATGACGCAGGTGATCGGCAACGAATATCCCTTCTTTGCCTGCTACGTGATCCTGCAGTTCATCGTGCTCTCCGTGTCATGGAGCATCCTTGGCGGCTATGCCGGTTATGTGAATTTCGGCACCAGCGCGTTTTTCGGCATGGGTGTCTACACGGCCGTGTTTCTGTTCAAGGTGGCTGGCGCGCCGCTTGCCGTGCAGATCGCAGCCGCCGCCGCTGTCGGCGCTCTCATGGGATTCGCGCTGGGCCTCCTGACCTTGCGCATGCAGGGCATCTTCTTCTCGATCGCGACGATTGCGCTGACGATTGTTATCGAAACATCGATAACGAACTGGCGATACGTCGGCGGCGCAGCCGGCATTCAGATGCAGCGGCCGCCGGTGATTGCCCCCTTCAACAGCTATGTGCAGATGCTGTTTTTCGTCCAGGCGCTGCTCGTGGTGCTGGCGATCGGGACATCGCGCTACATTCAAAATTCTTGGATGGGCCACGGTTTGCAGGCGCTCAAGGATGACGAACTGGCCGCCGAATGCACGGGCGTGCCGACCCTGCGGCTGAAGCTGCTGGCGTGCGTCATCTCCGGGGCATTGATGTGCGCGGCCGGCGCGCCCGCCGCGATGTACCTGCAATACGCGGACCCTTCGTCCGCGTTCAATCTCAATTACTCGGTCACTGTGCTCGCGATGTCGCTGATCGGCGGGACCGCGCATTGGGCGGGCCCGGTGGTTGGTGCGATCCTGTTGGGCACGACGCAACAATTGCTGACCGTTACCATCTCATCGGAAATCAATTTGCTGGTGCTCGGCGTGATGCTGGTGTTGTTCGTGGTGGCGGCGCCGGAGGGCATCATTGGTCTTATCCGAAGGGTTCGCCCTAAACGCAACGAGGGCGAAGGATGATGCCCCCCGAAACCAACGCACCCTTGCTGCGGATATCGGCGCTCACCAAGCGTTTCGGCGGCTTCACCGCACTCGACAATGTCAGCGTCGACATTCGTCCGGGGGAACGCTTCGGCCTCATCGGCCCGAACGGTTCGGGCAAGACGACGCTGATCAATTGTATTTCCGGCGCGTTCCGCACCGAGGCCGGTACCGTGGTGTTCCGTGACGAGGACATCACGCGGTTGCCACCGCATGTGCGCACACGCCGAGGCATCGCGCGCAGTTTCCAGATCCCGCGGCCGTTCAAAAGCATGACGGTCGCCGAAAACCTCATGGTGGCGCTTGACTTCGCGAGCGGCACCGGCGACTTCGTTCCGGCCGCGCAACGCCGCGACACCCTGATGTCGATCCTGACGCGGATGGGCCTCGAGTCAAAGGCCGACGTGTCAGCCACGAAACTCAGCCAGGTCGAATTGCGCAAGATGGAGCTCGCCCGCGCGATGGCGACGCATCCAAAGCTGCTGATTTCCGACGAGGCCATGGCCGGTCTCTCAAGCTCGGAAGTCGATGAGGTGCTCGATCTCCTCATGAGCCTTGCGGATCAGGACATCACCATCATCATGATCGAACACATCATGCAGGCGGTGATGCGTTTTTCGGACCGCATGATGTGTCTCGACGCCGGCAGGATCATCGCGATCGGCACGCCGGCCGAGGTCATGGCCAACCAGCGCGTGCAGGAGGCTTACCTTGGCACTTAGCCTCGCCATCAACGGCCTCGATGCTGGCTATGGCGCCGTGAAGGCGCTGCGCGGAGTTAGTTTACGCGTTGAGGCCGGCGAAACCGTCGCATTGCTTGGCACCAACGGCAACGGCAAGAGCACGCTGATGAAGTGCGTCGCGGGCCTGGTTCGGCCAGAGCGCGGAAGCATGTCGCTGACGGTCGACGGACAGGCGCACGATCTGACCAGGCTGTCGACTGAGGCCATCGTCGATCTCGGAGTGGCGCTGGTTCCCGAGGGTCGACGGCTGTTTCCCAGGTTGACGGTGCTGGAAAATCTAATGCTCGGTGCCTTCCGCAAGGCCGCTCGGCGCAACATTGATCGCAACCTTGCGCTTGCCTTCGAAACATTCCCGGCCCTCAAAGGACGACAGAGCCAACTCGCCGGCACCATGTCGGGCGGGCAGCAACAGATGCTAGCCATCGCGCGAGCGCTGATGTCGTCGCCGCGCCTGTTGCTGATCGATGAGCCATCGGTAGGCCTGTCGCCGCTGCTGGTCTCGCAGACGATCGCCAAGATCGGTGAGCTAAATCAGCATCTCGGCCTGACGGTGCTGATGGCGGAGCAAAACTTCAATCAGGCGATCCGGATCGCCGATCGCGGTTATATCATCGTCCATGGTGAGATCGTCGTCGCGGCCGATTCGGTCGACGAATTGAGAGGCAACGACATCGTCAAGCGGCTCTATCTCGGCGGGGTCGCATGATTGCCCGCTAGGGCTTCAGGCGTGCTGCGGTCGGGCCGCAGGTTCGAGCCGCCGGGACCTATCACGCCGCCGCGAGCGAGCAGTTGGCCGACAACGAGACCAAGGGGCGCTACTGCTCAGTTGGATCCATCGTTGTCGCATTGCAACGTAACGTGCACATCGGCGTTGCGAGGTACCTGAAAGCGCTCCTGTGCCCTTGATCTCAATCAACGCTTTCTGCTTCAATCGGGGTAGAAACGACAAATAAATCAACCTGCTTCGGGGAGGAACATGATGAGCGTGCTGCCAGTCCGGGCGAGGCCCAGCTCACAGCTTCCCGAATCACCGCGCGGCTTGGCGCTGTTGCGCGATCCGATGCTTAACAAGGGCACCGCCTTCACGGAAGCCGAGCGCGACGCGCTGGGATTGCGCGGCTTCCTGCCCGCGCACGTGCTTTCGATGCCGGAACAAGTCGAGCGTGTGCTGGTCAACCTGCGCGGCCTTCCCAACGATCTGGAGAAATACATCGCGCTCAACTCGCTGCACGACCGCAACGAGGCGCTGTTCTTCCGTGTCGTATGTGACAACATCGATGAAATCCAGCCCCTGATCTATACCCCGACGGTAGGCCTTGCCTGCCAGCGCTATGGCCTCATCTTCCAGCGGCCGCGCGGGATGTTCATCAGCGCCAACGATCGCGGGCGGATCGCGGAACTGCTCGGCAACTGGCCCTATCCGGCGAAGCTGATCGTCGTCACCGACGGCGAGCGCATTCTCGGCCTCGGCGACCTCGGCGCCCACGGCATGGGAATTCCCGTCGGCAAGCTTTCGCTCTATTCGGCTTGCGCCGGTATCCATCCGGAGCACTGCCTGCCGGTCATGCTGGACGTCGGCACCAACAATGAGGATTTCCTGCACGATCCCTATTATATCGGCATGCGGCAGAAGCGCCTGAGCGGTGCGGCTTACGACGAACTCGTCGACGAATTCATCACCGCCGCGCGCGAGACGTTCCCCGGCGTGCTGATCCAGTTCGAGGATTTCGCCAATCACTCGGCGTTCCGGCTGCTGCACAAATATCGTGACAAGATAAATGTCTTCAACGACGACATCCAGGGAACCGCCGCGGTGGCGCTCGCGGGCCTGTTCTCGGCATTGCGGGTGACCGGGGGAAAACTTGCCGACCAGAAGGTGCTTTTCCTTGGCGCTGGCGAGGCCGCAACCGGCATCGCCGACCTCGTGGTCTCGGCGATGATGGCGGAAGGCGCATCCGAAGCCGAGGCGCTGCGGCGCACCTGGCTCGTGGACTCGCGCGGCCTTGTCGTGAAGAACAGGGCCGGCCTCACCGACCACAAGCTTCGCTACGCGCATGATCACGCACCGATCGGCGACTTCCTGACCGCGATCCAGACGCTCAAGCCTACCGCGATCATCGGCGTTGCCGCGGTCGGCGGCGCCTTTACGCCTGAGGTGCTGCAGGCCGTGGCTGGGATCAATGAGCGGCCGATCGTGTTTGCGCTCTCCAATCCAACCTCGAAGGCGGAATGCTCCGCCGAAGAGGCTTATCGCCATACCGGAGGCCGCGCGCTGTTCGCCTGCGGCAGCCCCTACGATCCGGTGAAATTCGACGGCAGGACCTTCGTGCCGCGCCAGGGGAACAATTCCTATATCTTCCCCGGCGTCGGTCTTGGCGCGATCGCGACCGGCGCAAGGCTGGTGACCGACGAGATGTTCATGGCCGCCGCGCACACGCTGGCCTATCTCGTCAACAAGGACGACATCGAGCAGGGCAGCCTGTTTCCGGCGCTACCGCGGATCCGCGAAGTCTCGGCGCATATTGCCGTGGCGGTCGCCGAGGTCGCTTACAAACGCGGTCTGGCAACTGTTCCTGCGCCGAACGATCTGATGGCATTCGTTCAGTCGCAGATGTACGACCCGCATTATTGAAGCAGGCCGGGCCGGCGTTGCTTCACCCGGCGGCCACGCGGCGCAACGCATTCGCTTGCCCGGTGGTGACCACTACCTTGGTGGCGTCCTCGACCCGGTCGCGCGCGTATCGAAGCGCGGTGGGCAGATCGGCCAGCGCAAAGGTATGGGTGTGGATTTTCGTGGCGTCGAACCGCTTTTCCGCCATCAGCGCCATCGCCCGGCGCGTGGCGCTGCGGCCTTCGCCGCGAATGCCGTAGACGTAGATATTGTTCTTCACGAGATGCGCGATATCCGTGGTGACGGGATCGTGCGGGAAAGCGGCGAGGCAGATCTTGCCGCCGCGATTGGCCATGTGAATGGCCTGGTTGATGGTCGCTTCTGTTCCGGCGCACTCCACCACATAATCCGCCCCAATGCCGCCGGTGAGTGTCTTGACGACATCAACCGCGTTCTCTTCCGCGATGTTGATGACGCGGTCGGCGCCCAACTCCTTGCCGATCGCAAGGCGCTTGTTCCGCGTTCCCGTCAGGATGACGGGGCTTGCGCCCAGCGCCTTGGCAACCGCGACCGCGAGCAGTCCGATCGGGCCCGGACCGATCACGACAACGCTTTCACCGGCAACCAGCCCGCCGAGTTCGGTGAGGCCGTACATCGACGTGCCGGCGGTGACCACCAGCGTCGCTTCCGCGTCGCTCATCGTGTCCGGCACCCGCGCCAGCGTGTTGATGTGATTGACCGCGTATTCGGCGAAGCCGCCGTCGGTCGTGAAGCCGTTGGCACGGTGGCCCTTGTCGGGCTTTCCGTAGTTGAGGCATGACGTGTACATGCCCTGCCGGCATCGTTTGCATTGCCCGCAGCCGGCATGGATTTCCACGCTAACACGTTCGCCGATTCCGAACTCGTCAACGTCCGGTCCGAGCGCTGCGACAGTGCCCATATATTCGTGGCCCGGCGTAAAGTTCTTGTTGAAGGGCAAGCCGCCACCGATGCTCGCCGGCGAGCCGCCGTGGATGATCTCGAGATCGGTAGCGCAGATCGCAACCGCGTCGATGCGGACCAGAACTTCCGCGCGGCGAGGGACGGGCGTCGGCTTGTCGCGCAGCGAGAGCTCTTCCGGGTTACCCAGGACCCAGGCTTTCATTTGCGCAGGAACGGGAAGTTCGGGTGATGTCTTGACGCCTGCCGGTTCGTACATTGGCCTGTATCCCTGTGTATCGGAACCCTATCGGAAATTGCCGGGCGATGAAATTCCCCGTTTCGGGTAGTCTGGCGGCCTCATCCGGTTTGTTCGGCCGACAGCTTGTAGATTTCAAGCGCGTCGGCGTCCGCGCCGCGCGCTGCCTTCGCCAGCCTGAACAGTTGCGCGGCGAGGCCGGCCATCGGCACCGGGCTCGACGTATCGCGGGCGACGTCGATCACCGTGTCCAGATCCTTCAGCATGGTGGCGATATGGCCGAGCGGCGGGGAATGAATCCCCTGCACCATGCGCGGCACGAACAGTTGCAATGGAATGGAATCGGCAAAGCCGCCCGCGAGCGCTTCCGGCAGCCGCTTGGCGTCGATGCCGGCGTTCACGGCCAGCCGCGTCGCCTCCGCGAGCACCGCCATGGCGCAGCCGACGATCACCTGGTTGCACAGCTTGGTGGTCTGGCCCGCGCCCGTCGGCCCCATATGCGTGAGCCGCCGCGCCATCGCCAGAACATAGGGCCGCACCCGTTCGATATCGGCGGCATCGCCGCCGGCCATGACAGCGAGCGTGCCTTGCTCGGCGCCCATGGTGCCGCCGGAAACCGGCGCATCGATCCATCCCGTGCCGTTCGTCATCTTCAGCCGGTCCGCGATGGCGCGCGCCGCATCCGGATGAATCGAGGAGAAGTCCACGACGAGTTTTCCCGTGCCGCTCGCCGCAGCCAGGCCGTCGGGACCGAACACCACTTCTTCCACAGCCGCGGCGTCGGTGAGGCACATGAAGATGATGCTGGCGGCATCGGCCACTTCGCGCGGATGGCTGGCGGGTTTAGCTCCGGCATCGACCAGTGCGGCGGCCTTGCCGGAGGAGCGATTCCAGACCGTAACGTCGTGGCCGGCATTCAGCAGGCGCCGCGTCATCGGAAACCCCATCATTCCGAGCCCAAGATAGCCGAGCTTTTCCGCTGCCGTCCCATCCGCCCCGCCAATCCCAGCCATTCCTTCTCTCCCTTGTTTGCCGCCGCAAAACCTTATCCGGCGGATTGGCCTTACCACACATTCCGGCCGAGCCTGGGCGCTGACAAGCACGCTCCGGTGGCTTGCCTGATTGTTTGAACCATGAAAGGCTTGGGCCATGTTAGTCGCGCTGACGCCGGGCGGCATCGGAAAAGTGGAGTGGGGTATGATGCGGATTTCTTCAAAATGGGTGTCAGCGGCGGGAGTTCTGGCCGCCGTTCTGGCGAGCGCGAGTTCATCCCACGCCCAGCAGACGATCCGCGTCGGCTGGACCATTCCGGCCGAGGAATCGAAATACTGGATGATGCGCAGGCCGGCCGAATTTCCCAATCTCGGCAAGACCTACAATGTCGAATGGACGCAGTTCCAGGGTACCGCGCCGATGACGCAGGCGCTGGCGGCGGGCGCGCTCGACTGCGCGACGCAGGCGCCGCTGTCGCTGGCGAACGGCGTGGTCGGCGGAAACCTCAAGGCTTACATCGTAGCGCAGCACGTCTACGAAAAGCCCGGCGGCTTCTCGGTCTATTGGGCTGTTATGGACGACTCCCCGATCAAGACCATTGCCGATCTCAAGGGCAAGACCATCGGCATATCGGTGATAGGCGGCGGCACCCAGGGGCCGTTCAACATGCTGTTGAAGCAGAACGGGGTCGATCCGACCAAGGACATCAAGCTGGTCGAAGTCGGCTTCGCCGTCTCCGAGGACGCCCTGCGTCAAGGCCGCGTCGATGCCGTCAACATGAACCAGCCCTTCGCCGCGCGCGCCGAGGCCAAAGGCGGTACGCGGAAACTTTTTTCGCTCAATCAGGCCATGCCGAACATCGTTCATATTCTGGAAGCCTGCCGCGCCGATTTCGTCGACAAGAATCCCGATTTGGTCAAGGCCTATGTGCGCGACATTACCCTGGGTATGAAGAAGGCGCTCGCCAATCGCGAGGAGACGCTGAAGGTGGTCTCCGAACAGCTGAAGGCGCCGATCCCGGTGCTCGATACCTATTTGCTCAAGGACAATGATTTCGGCAGAGACCCCGGTGCCGCGCCGAATTTCGAGGCGATCCAGAAGATGCTCGATATCTACACCGCAACGGGCATGCTGCCGAAGATGGACGTCGCGCAGTTCAAACACCCGACCATCGTCGCGCCGCTGCAATAACCGAGGACTTATCCACGCGCCGTCCCGGCGGGCGCCGGGTCGGCACGGAGAGAGCATTGTTCCCATGAAGAAGTGGCGATCCCGCGTGACGACCGATGGCCTCGATCGTGCGCCCCACCGCGCCTTCATGCGCGCGATGGGGCTCGACGACGAGGCGCTGGGCAAGCCGATGATCGGCGTCGTCAGCATGAAGGGCGAGCAGACGCCCTGCAACATGACCCACGATTTCCAGGTCGATGCCGCCAAGGCCGGGATCGCGGAGGCCGGCGGCACGCCGCGGGAATTCGCCACCATTTCGGTCTCCGACGGTATCAGCATGAACCATGAGGGCATGAAGTTCTCGCTGCTGTCGCGCGAACTGATTGCGGATTCCATCGAAGCCGTCGTGCACGGCCTGGCCTACGACGCC
>NZ_JADGRI010000450.1 GCF_017881085.1 Bradyrhizobium sp. | reverse complement strand
CCGATGCGTTATGGTTTTGCGGCATCGGTTCCGGCACGGGGGTTTCAACGCGCGATGGCAGGTATCTGGACTCGCAAATCCACCGCGGAGCTGTTGAGCGAGGCCGCGCAAGGCGGCGAAGATGACGGCGAGGTGCGGGCTCTCAAGCGCACCCTGTCCGCCCTCAACCTCACAGCCCTCGGCGTGGGCGGTATCATCGGCGCGGGCATCTTCGTGCTGACCGGGCACGCCGCCGCAGCGAATGCGGGCCCCGCGGTCGCGCTGTCGTTCCTGCTCGGCGCCGTGGCCTGCGCCTTCGCCGGCCTTCCGATCAGCGGCAGCGCCTATACCTACGCCTACGCCACGCTCGGCGAACTGATCGCATGGATCATCGGCTGGGATCTCATTCTCGAATACGCGGTCGGCGCCACCACCGTCGCGATCGGCTGGTCCGGCTATGTCGTTAGTCTGGCCAGGGATTTGGGCATTAATCTCCCGATGCGATTTGTCTCCTCGCCCCTTTCCTATGATGCGGCCCAGCACGCATGGTCGTCCACCAGCGCGATCCTGAACGTGCCGGCGGTGGCGATTATCATCGTCATCACGGCGCTGCTGGTGGTCGGCATCCGCGAGACCGCGCGGTTCAACAATTTCATTGTCGCGGTCAAGCTCGTCGTGATCGCGTTGTTTGTCGTCTGCACCCTGCCCGCGTTCAGCACGACCAATTGGATCACACCCAGCAATCCCACAGGCGCCTTTATCCCGCCCAACGCGGGCGTCGGCATTTACGGCTGGTCGGGCCTCGCGCGCGGCGCGGCGGTGGTGTTCTTTGCCTATATCGGGTTCGATGCCGTCTCCACGGCCGCGCAGGAAGCCAAAAACCCGAAGCGGGATATGCCGATCGGCATTCTCGGCTCGCTGGTCATCTGCACGGTGCTGTATGCCGTGGTCAGCCTGGTTCTTACCGGCATCGTGCCCTTCGACCGATTGAACGTGCCCGATCCGATCGCGGTCGGGATCGATGCCGCGGGCGTCGGCTGGCTTTCCCCGTTCATCAAGCTGGGAATCATTTTCGGCCTGACCTCGGTCATTACGGTCATGCTGCTGGCACAGCCAAGAATTTTTCGGGCGATGGCGCATGACGGCCTGCTTCCGGCGGTGGCCGCAGAGATTCATCCCACGCGGCGCACGCCGCACATCGCGACGATTTCGACCGGCGCGGTGGTGGCCGTGCTCGCAGGCCTGCTGCCGATCGGGCTCGTCGGCGAACTCGTCAGTATCGGGACGTTGTTCGCCTTTGCCGTGGTATCGCTGGGCGTGCTGGCGTTGCGCATCACCGAGCCGAAGCTCAACCGTCCGTTCAGGGCGCCGGCGATCTGGCTGGTGGGGCCGGCGGGTGCTGCGACCTCGATATTCCTGATGTTCAGCCTGCCCGCCGACACCTGGCTCAGGCTGGCGGTCTGGCTCGCGATCGGACTGGTGATATACTTCGGTTATGGCGCGCGGCACAGCCGGATCAGGGCCGAGGCGTAACCGGGAATCCGAACGTCGATATTGGCTGGGGCGGGAGGGTTCGAACCTCCGAATGGTGGAATCAAAATCCACTGCCTTACCACTTGGCGACGCCCCAAAAGCTTTCTGGAAAAGCGGGGACTGCCTGCGCCCCGCGGATTCCCTGTCCGGCCACGCCGGTCTATAGAGGGAGTTGAGCCATTTCAACAGGCTAGAGCCGGGAATTCGGGTTGAATCGGCCCCGCATCCCGTCTCTTTATATTCAAGTAACACTTCAGGCGAAATGCGTGCCTTTTGGTCCGGAAATGCCCGGTCTCCCGTTCCCGCGGGGCTCGATTTCGGCCCCCGGAGAGTTGAGAGATCAACGGTTTCGTGGGAAGACCTCCCGCTCACCGCCAGATGCGAGACATCATCATGACCTACCGCGCGCCGATCAACGACATGCTGCTCGCCCTCAACCATGGCGCGGGCCTTTCGGCCGCCGTGAAGGCCGGCCATTACGGCGATTTCGACGCCGACATCACGGCTGCGGTGCTGGAGGAAGCCGGCAAATTCGCCTCCGACGTGCTGGCGCCGCTCAACCGCGTCGGCGACGAGCACGGCATCACGCTCGACGCCGGCAAGGTGACCACCGCGCCCGGCTGGCCCGATGCCTACAAGCGCTGGACGGCCGCGGGCTGGAACGCGGTGTCCGGCTCCGAAGCGTTCGGCGGCCAGGGTCTGCCGCTCGCGATCAACGCAGCCTGCACCGAAATCTGGAGCGCGTCGAATATCGCCTTCGGGCTCTGCCCGCTGCTCACGCTGAGCGCGATCGAGGCGCTCGAGGCCCATGGCAGCGATGAATTGAAGAAGATCTATCTGGCCAAGCTGATCTCCGGCGAATGGCCCGGCACCATGCAGCTCACCGAGCCGCAGGCCGGCTCCGACGTCGGCGCCTTGCGCACCCGCGCCGAGCGCGCGTCCGACGGCACTTACCGCATCAAGGGCACGAAAATCTTCATCACCTACGGCGACCACGACATGAGCGACAACATCGTGCATTTCGTGCTGGCGCGATTGCCGGATGCGCCCGCCGGCACCAAAGGCATTTCGCTGTTCTTGATTCCGAAATTCCTGGTCAACGCCGACGGCTCGCCGGGTGCGCGCAACGACATCTACGCCAGCGGCATCGAGCACAAGCTCGGCATGCACGCGGCGCCCACCTGCACCATGACCATGGGCGACCATGGCGGCGCGATCGGTTATTTGATCGGCGAGGAAAACCGCGGCATGCATTGCATGTTCACGATGATGAACCAGGCCAGGCTCGGAGTCGGCCTCGAGGGCGTCGGCATCGCCGACCGCGCCTATCAGCAAGCGCTGGCTTTCGCGCAGGGACGCCGCCAGGGCCGCGCGCCCGGCAAGCCCGGCACCGAGTCCGACCCGATCATCGTGCATCCCGACGTCAAGCGCATGCTGATGCAGATGCGCGCACTGACCGCGGCGGCACGAACCATCTGCTACGCGACCGCCGTCGCGCTCGATATTTCGGTGCGCGCCAAGGATCCCGGGACCCGCGCCCTTGCCGCCGCCCGTGGCGCGCTGCTGACGCCAATCGCCAAGGCATTCTCCACCGACATCGGCAACGAGGTCGCCTCGCTCGGCGTGCAGATACATGGCGGCATGGGATTCATCGAGGAAACCGGCGCCGCGCAGCATCTTCGCGATGCCCGCATCACCCCGATCTATGAAGGCACCAACGGCATCCAGTCGATCGACCTCGTGACGCGCAAGCTCGCGGCCAATGGCGGCGCCTCGGTGTGGGCGCTGCTCGACGAAC
>NZ_JADGRI010000224.1 GCF_017881085.1 Bradyrhizobium sp. | reverse complement strand
CAAGATCGTCTGCGCCGAAGGCTCCGTCCTCGATGACGACAATGACTGCGTAAAGCAGCGGGCGAAGACGCCGGCCGCCAAACGCGATACCGACGATCGGCAGCGAGTGGCCCCTCGCAGGCCGGAAGCAAGGCAAGTTCCGGAAGCAGGGCAAGTTTTTGCCAGGCCTTATCAGGGACGGAATTCACCGGGTATGGGCCAGAACGGCCAGCCGCTTACCGGCCTGGAACGTGCGCAGGGTTGCAACGGATACGGGGCCATCATGTCGGGAAAGTGCCCATAGCCGGCCGCGCCTCAGGATCGACGACGAGGATAGATTTCTCGCGCTTGGCTAGATCGCGCTGGCCGCGATATTGACCATCAGCGCCACCAGCGCGGTATTGAAAATAAATGAAATGATGCCGTGCGCGGTGGCGGTGCGGCGGATGGTCTTGTCGGTGATGCCGACGTCGGAGACCTGCGCGGTCATGCCGATCACGAACGAGAAATAGACGAAATCCCAATAATCGGCGTGATCGTGCTCGTCGCCGCTCGGGAACTGCAGGCCGCCGGGCTTGGCGCGGCGGTAATAATCATGGGCGTAATGCAGCGCGAAAATCGTATGCACCGCCGCCCAGGACAGCGCGATCGTCACGGTCGCCAGCGTCAGTTGCGGTCCGCTGCGGTGCGACGCGCCGAGTTCGAACAAGATCGCGGCGATTGAGGCAAAGGCGCCAAGCGCGGTTACCAGCAGGATCACAAAACGGCCGTCGTCCTGCATCACCGCGTTGCGGCGGATATGGGAAATCTCGCAGCGCAGGATCATGATGTATACCAGCAGCAAATACATCGTGATCAGGATGTCCCAGCTGAGCAGCAGCCGGGTCACCAGCCGCAGCGAGCCCGGCAGCAGGAAGAACGCCACGATTCCGAGCGCGACCGCAAAGAAGGTGCGCGGCCGCGCATAGACCACGCGGGCCGGCCTCGACATCTTCCGGAAGCGAAGCAGGACGGGATCGTCGACTTCCTTGTCCGCCATCGGCGCCCTCAATTCCTGCGTTCGGCGACAAAGCGCGCGGCGGCGCGCAGCACGTCGCCCTTGGCGCCGAAGATCGAGAGCGCGGAATCGGCGCGCGCCAGCAGGTCGCGCACGCGCTGTTTGGCCCCGTCGATTCCAAGCTGGGTGACGAAGGTGGTCTTGCCGAGTGCGGCATCCTGTCCGGTCTGCTTGCCCAGTGCCGTGGCGTCGCCCTCGACGTCGAGCAGATCGTCGGCGATCTGGAAGGCTTCGCCGAGGGCGCGGCCGTAATCGTCGAGCGCCTGATATTCCTTTTGCGAGGACTGACCGAGGATCGCGCCGGCAATGCAGCCGAAGCGCAACAGCGCGCCGGTCTTCATCTGCTGCAGGCGGGCGACGTCGACCGGCTCGCGATCGCCGAAGCGTCCCTCGCCGGCGAGGTCGAGCATCTGGCCGCCGACCATGCCGCCGATTCCCGAGGCGCGCGCCAGCGCCCGCGTCAGCAACAGGCGCACCGTCGGGTCCTTATGGATCTCGTCGCGGGTGATGATGTCGAAAGCGAGCGTCAGCAGTCCGTCGCCGGCGAGGATCGCGGTGGCGTCGTCGGTCTGCTTGTGCAGCGTGGGCCGGCCGCGGCGCAAATCGCTATTGTCCATCGCCGGCAGGTCGTCATGAACAAGCGAATAGCAATGGATGCATTCCAGCGCGGCGCCGGCCAGCAGGGCGGCATCGCGCGGAACGCCGAACACGGCCGAACTCTCGACCACCAGGAACGGCCTCAGCCTTTTCCCCCCACCGAGGCTCGAATAGCGCATGGCGTCCATCAGCCGCTTCGGCCGGGCGATCTCGTCGGGCAGAAGCGCCTCCGACAAGAGCGTGCCAAGCAGCGCTTCGGTGTCCTCCGCGGTCTGGTCCAAACGTTTCGCAAAGTCGGTCAGTGCAGTGCCGGTCGTCATTAAGAATAGCTCCCAATCGATTTGGCCGGGACAATCGTTGATGGCACGGGCTTCGTCAATTCCGGGACGCAGCCGGGCTGCGCCTTGAAACTGCTGGAAAAGTGCGGAAATATCAGTGAGATATCAATCGTGCCGGCTATTTTCCCGCCCGCGCCCCAAAGACCCCTTTAACTAACTTGCGCGCATTCTGTTCGCAAAGGCCGTTACCCACTTTTGCGGAATGCGCGCATTAACCGGAAGCGCCACATTTGCGCGTTGCCCGAAATCTGCTGCTGATCGTGCTGGCCGCGCTGCTGCTGCCCTATCTACTTGCGCCGCTCTATCGCACCGGCCATCCGGTTTCCACCCTGATGGCCTGGCGCTATCTGACCGGCGCGCCGATGTCGCGGCAATGGGTCGATTTCAGCGCGATCTCGCCCTATCTGCCGCGCTCGGTGGTATCAGCCGAGGACGCGAAATTCTGCAGCCATCACGGCATCGACTGGGACGCATTGCGCGAAGTGATCGACGACGCGGAGGACGGTGAGGTCACCCGCGGCGGCTCGACCATCACCCAGCAGGTCGCGAAGAACCTGTTCCTGTGGCCGGGCCGCAGCGTGGTCCGCAAGGCGCTGGAGCTTCCGCTGGCGCTGTGGATCGATCTGGTGCTGCCGAAACAGCGGATACTGGAAATCTATCTCAACATTGCTGAACTTGGCCCCTCAGGCCAGTTCGGCGCGCAGGCCGGTTCCACCTATGCCTTCGGCCGCCCGGCATCGGCGCTGTCCCCCCGCGACGCGGCCCTGCTGGCGGCGATCCTGCCCAATCCGGTCAAGCGCAGCGCCCGCACTCCCGGCGCCGGGGTGCGCCGTCTAGCCGGGACCTATATGGCCCGGGCACAGGCTTCCAGCCTGCAGCGGTGCTGGAGCGAAAATCGCGTCTATTGAGCCAATTCTGGGCTATTTTGGCAGGAGACCAGCTGAGATCATGATCCGACTGTCGAATCGGATGATGATCTCATGTCCTTGTTTGAGCATGATCTTTCCGGAAAACCGGTTCCCACTTTTCCGAATCATGCTCTAGCTTTGCGCGGGCCCATCCTCTATAAGCGCGGCCTTATCGGCATTTTCGGCTCGCGCCAAAAGCGCTTCAGCCGTCCGTTTGCGGACGATGCCTAGACCACAACACCCCTAGAGGACACCGAAATGGCCGTTCCCAGAAGAAAAACATCGCCCTCGCGGCGCGGCATGCGCCGCTCGGCGGATGCGCTGAAGAAGCCGACCTACGCCGAGGACAAGGATTCCGGCGAATTGCGCCGTCCGCACCACCTCGACCTGAAGACCGGCATGTACAAGGGCCGCCAGGTCCTGAAGGCCAAGAAGGAATCCTGAGGCAAGAAGGGCAGGCAGGCCGTTGACGACAACGGCTGCCTGAATTCGGCCAACGAGTGAGGTAAGACGGTTGCCGGTGGCGAACGGAGTTCGCCTGAGAATATCCGGTGCTTGAAAAGAAGGCCTCGCCGATGTCCATGGTCGGTTTTCCGCTTCTTCTGATTCCGCTCACGATCTACAACATCATCGTCTTCCTGATGCCCGGCGTTACCCTCGCCGAGCCGCTTCTGACGCTGACGTTGATGTCCGGCGCCGAATGGCCGGTGACGCTGAGCGATATCCTGCTGGCGCTCGGCATCCTGTTGCTGCTGCTCGAGGTCATGAAGGGCGCGCGTCCCGGCGCGAAATATCTCACCGATCATCTGTTGTCGCTGATCGTGTTCGGGGCCGCCGGCGCCGAATTCCTGCTGTGGCCGAAGTTCGGCACTTCGACCTATTTCCTGCTGTCGCTGCTGTCGCTGGTGGATTTCCTGTCGGGCATTGCGCTGCGCGCCCGGCGCGGATCGGTGCCAGTTGCCGCTGCGCCCTCCCGCAAGCAAGCAAGCGCTGCGCCCGAACCTCAATTCGAGCCGGTACCGGAGCCTGCGGCCCCCGCGGCTGCCCCGGTTGCTGAAACCGCACCGCCCGATCGCGTCGAGCCGAAAATGGCACCTGCCGAGATCACGCCGGCGGGACCGTCGCCGGAGGTCGCATCGCCGGGATTGCAGCCCGGCGAGGGCTCACCTCCGTCGCCGGAAGCGCCGCCGCGTTGACTTTGGGATTCTAGGCGATCTGCTGGGTCCGGACGCCGGCGGCCTGGGCCGGGGCCTTGTGCCACCGCGCCCCATAGGCGGCCTTCGCGTCGGCCGGGGTCGCCCGCCGCAGGCTGCGCGTTTGCGGGACGTGCTCGGCGGTCGCGATCAACTGGGTGACAAAATCGGCGCGCGACAGTCGCTGGTCCGGCACCCGCGACCATTGAACGGTCGGTACCACCGGCACCAGCGCGACACAGGCGGGTTTTTCGTCGGCAGGAACGCCGTCATCTACCGTCTGTTCTGGTCGACCGCTGCCTCGCATCGCGATTCGAAATCCGGCTGAGTTGTCACATTTTGGGACGTCATGTCCCTTTACTATTTCTTCATCGCAAGGGTCATGCCGGTTCTCCCCGCTTTGTTCCCGGCGACCATCCAACGTGGTTTGCGGAATATTTATGAACTTCGCCTAGGGTCAGCGCCGGAACAGGCCGTATTCTTGAGACCGGGAATCACCCGGCAGTGTCCTGAAACGAGGCGACCGTGACATCCGCTCTTCCGAAAGCTTCGACCATCCTGGCTTCGCTGGGCCAGGCGGCCTTCGTTTGGGACATCGCAACCGACACCATCACCTGGAGCGACCACGCCAGCGCGGTGTTTTCCAACATCCCGCCGGCGTTGCTCGCCAAGGGCGCGGCGTTTTCCAAGCTGATCGAGCCGGAGCGTAGCATCCGCTCCGATGCGCTGGCTCATTCGTCGTCCGCGCATGGCGCCGAAGGCGCGCCCTACCGGATCGAATATGGCGTGCGGACCGCGAGCTCCGAACCGGTACTCTGGATCGAGGAAACCGGATGCTGGTTCGCCGGTCCGGACGGCCGGCCGGCGCGCGCCCAGGGCATCGTCCGCGTTAACAATGAACGCCACGCCCGCGACGAGCAGTTGCTGAAGCTTTCGCGGCACGACCCGCTGACCGGGGAACTCAATCGGACCCATCTGATGGCCTCGCTGGCCGAGGCGATCGAGGAATCCGCGCGCTTTCGTACCTCCTGCGCCTTCATGCTGATCGGTATCGATCATCTGGCGCGCATCAACGACGCGTTCGGCTTCGATGTCGCGGACGCGGTGATTTCCGAGGTGGGCAAACGCATCCGGTCGCGGCTGCGCGGCGGCGACGTGCTCGGCAGGTTTTCCGGCAACAAATTCGGGCTGATCCTGAAGAACTGCACGGTCGACGACATGAACGTCGCCGCCGAACGGTTTCTGGCCGGCATTCGCGACGAGGTGGTGCCGACCAACTCCGGGCCGGTCTCCGTAACCGTCTCGATCGGCGCGGTCAGCGTGCCGCGCTATGCGCGCAACGCCAACGAGGCGATCAACCGCGCCCACGAAACGCTCGACACGGCCAAGCGCCGCCGTGCCGGGTCGTTCGCGGTGTGGCGTCCGAATGTCGAGCGCGACGCCCAGCGCCGCGTCAATATCCGCGTCACCGACGAGATCGTCACCGCGCTCAATGAGCGCCGGATCGTGATGGCGTTCGAACCGGTGGTGGAGGCGGGCTCGCGCCAGCCGGCATTCCATGAGTGCCTGGTCCGCATGGAGCAGGATGACGGGCGGGTGCTGCTGGCCCCCGACATCGTCCCGGTGGCGGAGAAGCTCGGCCTGATCCGCCTGGTCGATCATCGCGTGCTCGAACTCGTGGTGGCGGAACTGGCCGCGACGCCGAACGTCCAGCTCAGCCTCAATATCTCGCCCGATACCACGATGGATCCTGACTGGTGGGCTTCGATCGAATCGCTGATGCACGCGCATCCCGGCGTCGCCGAGCGGCTGATCGTCGAAATCACCGAAACCGTCGCGATCCAGGATATCGACGATTTGCGCGGCTTCGTCACGCGGCTGAAGAACTTCGGCAGCCGGATCGCGATCGACGATTTCGGCGCCGGTTACACCTCGTTCCGCAATTTGCGCAAGCTCGGCGTCGATATCGTGAAGATCGATGGGGCGTTCGTGCAGAACATCGCGCGCTCGGCGGACGATCGCGCCTTCGTGCATACGCTGATCGATCTGGCGCGCCGGCTGCAAATCAAGACCGTGGCCGAATGGGTTCAGGACGAGGAAGCCGCCGTCATGCTGCGCGACTGGGGCTGCGATTACATCCAGGGCCGCCTGATCGGGCTCGCATCATCGGAGCGGCCGTGGGGGGCGCCGGCCGCCGACATGCTGCCTGCGGCGAGCTAGGAAGTTTCGCGCGAAAATAACTCGCCGTCCCTGCTTTCGAAAGCAGGGGCTGCCGGCAGAATCACTCTTCCTTCTTCGGCTCTTTCGACATGCGCTCGAGGCGCTCCTGCATTTCCTTCATCTGACGACGAAGATCGTCGATGTTGTCCCCCTCGGGCACAGGCTCAGCGGCCTTTTCCGGTTCAGCGGCGGTTCCGCTGCGCGGCGGCACGAACGGCTTGAACATCGAGAAGGTCTGCTGAAACAATTCCATGTTGCGGCGAACATGTTCTTCCAGCGGCGCAAACGGCGTTCCCGAGAAAGTATTGGTCAGCTGCTTGCGGAATTTCTCCTGTTCGCGCGTCAGCGTGTCGATCGACTGTTCCAGATATTTCGGCACCACCATCTGCATGCTGTCGCCGTAGAAGCGGATCAGCTGGCGCAGGAAGGTGGTCGGCAGCAAGTTCTGGCCGGCCTTGTTTTCCTGTTCGAAGATGATCTGGGCCAGCACCGAGCGGGTGATGTCGTCCCCGGTCTTGGCGTCGTAGACGAGGAAGTCCTCGCCCTCCTTGACCATCGCGGCGAGGTCTTCAAGCGTCACGTAGGTGCTGGTGCCGGTATTATAGAGCCGCCGGTTCGCATATTTCTTGATCGTGGTGGGTTGGTCAGATTTCGCCATGGGCTCACACATGCACACCGAGGAGAAGGGAACCCGACGGCTTCGCCGCAGGGTGGACGAACAACGCAATGCAACAAAGTAAGCATTTTCAATGTGCTTCGGCTACCGTTTTGTGCGGCACGGTTAATTCCAAAGCATAGACGGTGCTTAAGGATACGCCAAGAACGTCATTTTGAATGCGTCGCGGCGAGATTTCGGCCTTCGGCCGGTTGACATGCCTCAACGACGTTAACAGGATGAAGCGAGAGACTGGCCTGCCAATCCGGCGCCTGCTTATCCACGATCCTCAAGCCCCAGGAGATGTCCATGTCAGACGATGTTGTCATCGTCAGCGCCGCCCGCACCGCGGTCGGAAGTTTCAACGGTGCGTTCGCCACTACGCCGGCCCACGATCTCGGCGCCGTCGCCATCAAGGCCGCGCTCGAGCGGGCCGGCATTGAGCCGGGCCGGGTCTCCGAGGTGATCATGGGCCAGATCCTGACCGCGGCGCAGGGCCAGAACCCGGCCCGCCAGGCCTCGATCGCCGCCGGCATTCCGGTGGAAAGCCCGGCATGGGGCGTCAACCAGCTCTGCGGCTCGGGCCTGCGCACGGTGGCGCTGGGCTATCAGGCGCTGCTCAACGGCGATTCCGAGATCGTGGTCGCCGGCGGCCAGGAATCGATGAGCATGGCCCCGCATGCGCAATATCTGCGCGGCGGCGTCAAGATGGGCAATTTCGAACTCGTCGACACCATGATCAAGGACGGTCTGTGGGACGCCTTCAACGGCTATCACATGGGCAATACCGCCGAGAATGTCGCCCGGCAGTACCAGATCACCCGTTCACAACAGGACGAGTTCGCGGTCGCCTCGCAGCAGAAGGCCGAGGCCGCGCAGAAGGCCGGCAAGTTCAAGGACGAGATCGCGCCGGTCACCATCAAGACCCGCAAGGGCGACATCGTCGTCGATACCGATGAATATCCACGCCACGGCGCTACCCTGGAAGCGATGGCCAAGCTCAAGCCGGCCTTCGAAAAGGACGGCACCGTCACCGCCGGCAGCGCCTCGGGCATCAATGACGGCGCCGGTGTGGTGGTATTGATGACCGCCAAGCAGGCGGCCAAGGAAGGCAAGAAGGTTCTCGGCCGCATCGTCTCCTGGGGCCAGGCCGGCGTCGATCCCAAGATCATGGGCACCGGGCCGATCCCGGCCTCGCGCGCCGCGCTGAAGAAGGCCGGCTGGAACATCGCCGACCTCGATTTGATCGAGGCCAACGAAGCCTTTGCGGCCCAAGCCTGCGCGGTCAACAAGGACCTCGGATGGGATACTTCCAAGGTCAACGTCAATGGCGGCGCGATCGCGATCGGCCATCCCATCGGCGCTTCCGGCGCGCGCGTGCTGGTGACGCTGTTGCACGAGATGCAGAAGCGTGACGCCAAGAAGGGCCTTGCCACGCTGTGCATCGGTGGCGGCATGGGCATCGCCATGTGCATCGCACGCGACTGATATGTGCACTGCACGCGATTAAACGTTCGGCGGTGCGTGATGAAAAGATCATCTCGCAACCGCGGAAGTTACAGCTAAAAAGAAACGCCCGGCTCTGCCGGGCGTTTTTTCTTGATGTTCGTCAAACGGCCCGCTTAATTCGCAGCTACGTAATAAAAAACTGGTTCAACGGACGCCAAGGGAAGGATTCGACATGGCACGTGTTGCGTTGGTATCGGGAGGAACGCGGGGCATTGGGGCGTCGATCAGCAAGGCGCTGAAAACCGCCGGCTACAAGGTCGCCGCCAATTATGCGGGCAATGATGCGGCAGCGGACAAGTTCAAGGCCGAGACCAGCATCCCCACCTTTAAGTGGGACGTCAGTTCGTTCGATGCCTGCGCCGCCGGCATCAAGAAGGTCGAGGCCGACCTCGGTCCGGTCGAGATACTTGTCAACAATGCCGGCATCACCCGGGACGGCGCCTTCCACAAGATGACGCTGGAACAGTGGAACGCCGTGATCAACACTAACCTCGGCTCGCTGTTCAACATGACTCGCCAGGTGATCGAGGGCATGCGCGCCCGCAAGTTCGGCCGCGTCATCAACATCTCCTCGATCAACGGCCAGAAGGGCCAGTTCGGCCAGGTCAATTATTCGGCGGCCAAGGCCGGCGACATCGGCTTCACC
>NZ_JADGRI010000032.1 GCF_017881085.1 Bradyrhizobium sp. | reverse complement strand
GTCGCGGTCTCGCCCAAAAACTTCATGTCGAAGGGATAGAAGTCGGCGGTCATGCCGTCGGTGGAGGTGACGGCGCGCAGGCCCACGACGTAGTCGTAGGTGCGGCCGTCGCCCATCACGCCGACGGTTTTGACGGGCAGCAGCACCGCAAAAGCCTGCCAGATCGTGTCGTAGAGGCCGGCTTTGCGGATCTGGTCGATGTAGACGGCATCGGCCTGGCGCAGAATATCGAGTTTTTCCTTCGTGATGTCGCCGGGGCAGCGGATCGCGAGGCCGGGTCCCGGGAACGGGTGACGGCCGACGAAGATTTCGGGCAGGCCGAGTTCGCGGCCGAGCACCCTCACCTCGTCCTTGAACAGTTCGCGCAAGGGTTCGACCAGCTTCATGTTCATGCGCGCCGGAAGCCCGCCGACATTGTGGTGCGACTTGATCGTGACCGAGGGGCCGCCGGTGAAGGAGACGCTCTCGATCACGTCGGGGTAGAGCGTGCCCTGCGCCAGGAAATCCGCGCCGCCGATCTTCTTGGCCTCGGCGTCGAACACGTCGATGAAGAGACGGCCGATGGTCTTGCGCTTTTGTTCGGGGTCGGTGACCCCGGCGAGTTCGCCGAGGAAAAGCTTCGAGGCGTCGACGTGAACCAGGGGGATGTTGTAGTGATGCCGGAACAAATCGACCACGGTCTCGGCCTCGTTGAGCCTGAGCATGCCGTGGTCGACGAACACGCAGGTGAGCTGGTCGCCGATCGCCTCGTGGATCAGCACCGCGGCCACGGCTGAATCGACGCCGCCGGACAGGCCGCAGATCACCTTGCCCTTGCCGACCTGCTTCCTGATCTTCTCGATCGCTTCCTCGCGGAAGGCGCGCATGGTCCAGTCGCCGGTGAGGCCGGCGACCTTGCGGACGAAATTGCGGATCAGCTTTGCGCCGTCGGGCGTGTGCACCACCTCGGGGTGGAACATCAGGCCGTAATATTTGCGCTTCTCGTCCTGGATCACCGCGAACGGCGCATTCGGCGAAACGCCGGCCACGACGAAACCGGGCGGCATCTGCGTGATGCGGTCGCCATGGCTCATCCAGACCGGATGGCACTCGCCCACCGCCCAGGTGGTATCGAACAGCCGGCTTGCGGCCCTGACCTCGACATCGGCGCGGCCGAATTCGCGGTGGTGGCCGCCCTCGACGGTGCCGCCGAGCTGCGCCGCCATGGTCATCTGGCCGTAGCAGATGCCGAGCACGGGAACGCCGGAATCGAAGATCAGTTGCGGCGCGCGCGGCGAGCCTTCTTCGTGCACCGATTCCGGGCCGCCGGAGAGGATCACCGCCTTCGGCTTCATTTCCCGGAACGCCGCCTCCGCCTTCTGGAACGGGACGATCTCGGAATAGACGCCCTCCTCGCGCACCCGGCGCGCGATCAGTTGCGTGACCTGGCTGCCGAAATCGACAATCAGAATCTTGTCGTGCGCCGAGGCCACCGAAGGCATCGACTCTGCTGCTGGCTGTGCTGCTGTCATGGCAAGCAGATACGCGACGGGGGGTGGCCTCGCAACCCTTCAGCACCGTCATAGCCGGGCTTGTCCCGGCCATCCACGCCCTTTTTTAGGCCGAAAAGCCGAGAAGGACGTGGATGCCCGGGACAAGCCCGGGCATGACGGTCCCCTGATCCCAGTTCCACCCGGTCGGAATCGGCGTGAAACCCGTCATTCCGGGGCGATGCGAAGCATCGAACCCGGAATCTCGAGATTCCGGGTCTGGTCCTTCGGACCATCCCGGAATGACGGAGTCACATTCTAGAATTGTAGGGTGGGCAAAGCGAAGCGTGCCCACCATTCAGGCTGTGAACCGGAGAGATGGTGGGCACGGCGCAAAAGCGCCTTTGCCCACCCTACGCCTACGCTCCCTTGCGCAAACGCTTTGCGTTTGTCGCAGGCAATGACAGGTTACTCAACGAAAACCCGCCGCGAGCCCGACGACCTGACCGTCGTTGCCATTGAAACCGTGGTGGGCGCGGGCCTCGCAGGCGTCGCCTTCATTGGCGCCGCCGCTGACCCAGGCCGCTCGCGCGCGGCCGGCGGACCATTTGACGAACGGGTCGACGCCGGCCGGCAAGGTGAACTTGCAGCTGTCCTGGCTGTGTTCGATCACCAGCGTGCGCGGCAAGGATGCCGGCGAGCCCAGGATCGACATCACGTTCTGGCTGCTGCCGGATTCGGGGCTGAGAAACGCCGATGTCAGCACCAGCGCGTCCGGCCGGGCGCCGCCCGCGATGCCCTCCGCGGCGCGGATGGTGCCGCGGCTGGTGGCGATCACCGTCACCGGCCGCTTGATCGCGGCCATGTATTGCACCGCCGCGGCGAGCGATGTTCCCGCATCGACCACCAGCACCGCCACGCCGCGCGCCGCATAGGCCTGCCGGGTACGGACCAGCTGATTGCCCAGGAGCCCGTGGATGTCGCCGTGGTCGCCCGCTGATATCGCGCCGCTGCCGCCCGGCATCAGGATCACGCTCGCGCGCGGCGCCGCAGGCTTGATCAATACCGCGTTCGAGCCGCCGATGCTGACGGTCTCATCGGCCAAGGCCGGACCGCCAACAAGCATCGCCGCGACGCACAACAGGCCGATCCAATGCTGCCGCTTCATGCCGCTCCCCCCGGTTTATTCAGCGCTCGGTTTTTTATATCGCGATCGATCTTTGGGATTATGACGCATTCCGTTTCAGGATCGAGACAAAAAACCCGTCCGTTCCCGTGCGGCGCGGCGTCATCAACAGGCCTTCCGGCGATTGCAGCGTGGCCGCGGCGAATTCTTCCGCTCTGTCCCACAACACCGTGACGGTCTGCGCCGGCGGCACCACGGCAAAATCCGGATGGCGCGCCACGAAGGCGCGGATCTGCTCGCCGTTTTCCGGCGGCAACACCGAGCACGTGATGTAGGCGATCCGGCCGCCCGGCTTGACCAGCGCGGCGGCGCGATCGAGCACCTCGACCTGGTCCTTCAGTCGCACCTCGAGCGCGCCCGGGCGCATCCGCCATTTGGCGTCGGGATTGCGCCGCCAAGTGCCGGTGCCCGTGCAGGGCGCGTCGATCAGCACGAGGTCGGCGGAGGCATGGATATCGGCGAGCGTATCGGTCTCGCCCTTCGGCGTGCGCACGTCGGCGTTATGGACCCCGGCGCGCGACAGCCGTTCATGGATCGGCGCGAGCTGCCGCTTGTCGTGGTCGGTGGCGATCAGCCGGCCCTTGCCCTGCATCATCGCCGCCAGCGCCAGCGTCTTGCCGCCGGCGCCGGCGCAGAGATCGATCACCTGCTCGCCGGGTTTTGCCGCCGACAGCAACGCCGCGAGCTGCGAGCCCTCGTCCTGCACTTCCACCGCGCCCTTGATAAAATCCTCCTCGGCATGGATGCCGGGATTGCGGGCGTCGGCGGAAAGGTCGATGCGCAGGCCCACCGGCGACCACGGCGTCGGCGTGACGCCGAGATGCGCCAGCGAATGCAGGAGTTTTTCGCGCTTGGCCTTCAGCGTGTTGACGCGCAGGTCGAGCGGCGCCCGGCTCGCCATCGCGACCGCCTCCGCAACGCGCGCGTCGCCGAACACCTGCGCAAGGTACCCGTCGAGCCATTCCGGGTAATCGCCGGCGACGGGCGCGGGCGCATCCTTCAGCGAGCGGGTGGTAAGCGCGGCGCGCTCGGCATCGGTCAGCGGCTCCGGCGCAAAGCGTGCGCCGTCGCACAACGCGGCGATGGCGTCGGCGTCCATGCCGCGCTCGAGCTTCAACATGCCGAGCACGCGCGCCCGCGGGGTATCGGCGTCCATCAGCCAGGCGCTGGAGGCGCGCCGGCGCAGCACGTCCCAGATCAGGCCGGAGATCGCGGCGCGGTCGCCAGATCCGGCATAGCGATGCGCGGTGCCCCATTCCTTCAGCGCCTTGGCCGCGGGAATGCGCTCCTTGTCGATGGTGTCGATCAGTTCGATGGCGGCGGACAGCCGCGCGGCAGGGGTCATTTGAAGCTTTCGAAAGGGGTCAGATGAGCAACAGGATCTTCAGCGCGAAGTAGATCCACATCGCCAGCAGCACCAGCACGCCCGCGAACCACACCAGCCCGCGTTGCCGGACGTTGTTCGATGTCACGAAAATCCCGGCATGGATGAAGCGGATGACCACGAACACCCAGGACATCAGCACGATGAACAGGTCGGCGTGCCGCAGCGGCAGCGCCAATGCGATCAGGACGTAGAACAGCACCGGGACTTCGAACTGGTTGCTGAAGCAATCGCCGATCTGGGCCGCCCTCGTGGGCCACTTCGCCTCGCCCCGCGCGACGTCCTGGTAGCTGGTTTCCCCCGCCTTGAACGCCCGGCTCCGCGCCGTGGCCATCCCCAGCAGCAGCGCGAAGGTCAACCCCACCAGGACGAAAACCGGCAGCAAAACCATTTGAACCGACATCGGAATTCTCCCCGGCGGATGCGCCAGCCCCCGCTATAGCGACCGCGCCCGCTCGCCGCAATAAATCCGCTGGTCCGCCGTTGAACCACAATCGGCGCCGCCGTGACCAACCCACGATAGTTCCAGTGATTTCAGTCCCGACCCCTGATTGGCGCCTCCCAGGCGAGCAACTCGCGATGAACATTACCTCCCCGATCCTCAGAGGTGCGGCGCACGCGGCGGCCCTCCCCGGCGACTCCGTCACCTCCTTCCTGAAGATGGTCGCCGACATGACCGGCCTGTTCGCCGACGACTCGTCGGACGGCGTGATCGGCATGCTGATGTCGGGGCTGGCAGGAGTAGCCGCCGCGCTCGCGGTGGCCATCGTCCTGACCGTCTATTTCCGCAGCCGGTACCGCAGTGTTCGCGACGTCGTCCGGCACGGGCTTGCCGCCGCCGCGGTGCTTTCCCTCGTCGCCTTCGTGGCCTACGACATGCGCCATGCGGCGCTGGCCTATCTCGGCATCAACCCCACGAAACCCGCGGTCGAATTCGAGATCCGGCTGCCGAAGGCGGCGGTGTCCGCCGTCACCGATACGCAGGTCGAACTGCATACCGACCGAAACCAGACGCTGGGCCAGGTGCAAGGCGCGCTGGCGTCAGATGGCGACGGTCTCGGCGTGATCAGGGGTTCGGTGCCGCTGGACTACCGGACCACGGATCGCATCGTGATCCTCAACCTGCCGGGCCGGGCCAGTTGCGAGTTCAGGCTGCGGCTGCCGGCAGACCCCTCGCCGTCCGAGCAGTTCGGGCCGTGGCATCTGGCCGATCGCGTGGCGTCGCCGACGACAGGCGAGGAAACCCGCAGCCAGCAGCACGACGCGTTCGCGATCCGCTATCGCGTGCTCTGAGGGTTCCGCCGGCGCCCCGGCCGGGCGGAACTCGCCGCCTTCGAGATTTCATCGTTCCGACGTCGGGCCGCACTATGATCCGGGCGGAGGGAATGCCGCATGCCCGAATTTCGCCTGACCCAGATTTCCGATACCCATTTGGCCCGCCGCCTGCCTGCTCTGACCGGCAATTTCCATCGCCTGAGCGAATATATCGACGTCCGGCGGCCCGATCTCGTCGTCAACAGCGGCGACCTTGCCTTCGACGCCCCGACCAGCCCCGACGATCTCGAATTCGCGCGATCGCTGCACGCGGCGCTGCCGGTGGCCTGCCGCTATGTGCCGGGCAATCACGACATCGGCGACAATCCGACCGCGATCGGCCCGACGCCGCCGCAGCTTGCCACCGAACTGGGCCGGCAGGCCTTCATCGCGGCCTTCGGCGAGGACCGCTGGCGCTTCGAGGCGGCCGGCTGGTGCTTCATCGGCCTCAATTCGCTGGTCATGAACACGGGGCTTGCCAGCGAAGCCGAACAGTTCGAGTGGCTGACGGCGCAACTGGCCGCCGCCAGCGGCAAGCCGGTCGCCCTGTTCCTGCACAAGCCGCTGTTCCTGAACGCGCCCGGCGATCCCGAGCTTGCCGCCACCGCGTTCCGCTACGTGCCGATGCCGGCGCGCAGCCGCCTGGTGGAGGTGCTGGGATCGGTCGACCTGCGGCTGGTCGCCAGCGGCCATGTGCACCAGCGCCGCGATTTTACCCATTCCCGGGTCAGGCAAATCTGGGCGCCTTCGGCCGGTTTCGTCATTTCCGATCAACGCCAGGAGGTGATCGGGATCAAGCAGGTCGGGCTGGTGGAATACCGCTTCCGGCCTGACAGCTTCGAGGTGCTTCACGTCAGGGCGCCGGGCCAGACCGATATCGATCTGGATTCACTGCTCGGTTAAGGCTTCGAGCTAGGGTCCGAGCCTGCACTGTGATAGCGTCGCGGCTACGGAAGCTGATCAGGCTGGACTGATCAGCGTGGAAAGGGACCTGCCATGTCGCGCCAAGCCACCCTGCTGCTTGTTGCATCCGTTATCGCCGGCGTCGCGTCTGCCGCGACGGTTTCAACCGATGCGTTCGCCAAGAAGGCTGTCCGTCACCCCGTCGTGGTCGCCACCGCACCGCCCGCTCCGGCGCCGGTCGTCTTCATCGACAACAACTACGGTCCGGTCGCCACCAGGATCCCGCGCTGCTTCGACTCGCCCATCCTCTATCCCACCCCGCCCTGCTACTGAGGCGCTTCCGGGCGAAGCGTCCTCCCCAGGGATGACCGAGCTGACGCTGTTTCACGCCTGAAGAAGACGCTGCGCACAAGGTTTCAGGTTCCGGTTCTGCTGCAGGCAGAACCGACCGGGCGCTGGGCCTTGCGACGGTCTCGCGAGCACGCGGCGCTGAAAGCCGCCTCACGAAAACGCAAAGGCCGGCACGCAAAATCCGAGCGCCGGCAGACAGGCGTTTGATCGCAAGCGCGGGCGGATCAGCCGCATCGGCTACCCGTTAAGATGGCTAACGTCGATTTGCGGGATAAGCGGGTCCGTAGCCGTTTGTCAAAATGGTTCAGCGCTGTCGCGACCAGAAGCACGGATGGAACGCCTATCGATATGACAGCCGGTACACTCAGGGACGGAAAGATCGAGTCCCGAAATCCGGAAAGCAGAAGAAACAAGGGAAAGTGGACCGCATAAAGCGGATACGAAATCTCTCCCATGAACGAGCGGACTGGCGTTTCGGGCTCTCTTCCGCAGACTACACCGAGCGTCAGGATAGCGGGAAGAAACAGAAAAATTGCCAGGGCATCCCACCCGCCTCCAAACCAGGGCATTGCAAGCACAAGCAGCAAGGCCGTCATTGAAAGCGCCGGCAGCAGGATGCCGGAGCCTTTGGATAAATTCGGCAGCACCCCGCGGAATCTGTAAATCAGCGTGCCCAGGAGGAACGAGAACAGCACTCTGGATGTCGCTCCCAGCAGGAATTTCGATTCCCATCCGAGGTCATCAACAGGCGTTTCATGCATCGTGGAGTACAGAACGATGCCGGAAGCGATCGTTAGAAACACGATGACGATGATCGACGATTTGAGCACAACGAAAATTGACCATCCAAGGTTGACCAATAATTCGCCAAACAGCGACCACATGGGACCGTTGGTGGGAAACAGTTCTCCGCGAAAGTGTGTCTGGCTCACGACAGGCAGGATAACAACGTTGAGCAAGAGGGCCAACGCGATCCATTGCGCGGGCTCCGAGTCGGCCGGACTGATCACGTAAAGGGAAACCAGTCTTAGCGCACCGAGCAGGATGCCGGCGAGAGCAACCGGGTATAAGCGGATGACGCGCTGCGTGACGAAATCAGTGACCGTGAATCCGGCTTCGAGCTTTTCCTGGTAGGCGCTGGCGATAACAAAGCCGCTCAGCATGAAAAAGAAGTCCACGGCCAGATAGCCGTGAGGCGTAATGGCGGCGGCTCCGCGGAAAAGGTGTGTGTGGTAACAAACGACCAAGCCAGCCGCGACACCACGAAGACCATCGAGTGTGGCATATCGTTGCGCAGCGCTCATACGGTCCTCTGTTTTGGAGGGACCTGAATACCGTGCGAGATCGCTCTGCACAACCCATGGTTTATGGGTATGGTTAGGGATCCTGATCCCAGCCGAACGTCGATCCGAACATCGCAATCCCCGCGAAATTCGGAACGGTCAACCTCAAGACCGCGACCAGTTCGGCTATTGCCCGGCCGTATTGAAGCGGGAGAGGTCGCAATCGGGCTCGGCATAGCTCGTCCGCCGCATGCCGTCGCGGTCTTCCACCACGGCCGGACGGCAACGCGCCTGCCAGGCGGCGCGCCCTTCTTCTTCGGCCTTTTGCTGCTCCGGCGTGAGCGGCGAGGCGGCGCGAATGACGTTATCGCCATTGATGCTGAAGCTGGCGGGTTGGCCCGGGCTGGACTGAACTCCGGGGGCGGTGGCCGCCGCCTTGGCGTTCGCGGCGGCCGCCGCAGCCGCGGCGTCGGCGGCGCGTCCGTGGTCCATCGAGAATGGTACCTGTGGCGCGGTATCCTGTTTCGCTTGCTGCGCGGACGCCGTCGAGAGACCGGCTGCGGCGACGAGCACGATAGCTGCAATTGTACGCATTGTTACCGGCCTGCGAAAAGAGCGCGAACCCTGCGCTCCTTGCTAGCCGGCAAGTCTTGAGGCCGCGTAAACCAGGCTGGTTACCTCGCCTGCAACGCGATGTATCGCATTCTAGCGATGCCGGGTTCCCGCGCGGCTCACGCCTTGTCCGGCCCGACCCGCACCAGCTGCTTGCCGAAATTGGCGCCCTTCAAGAGCCCCATGAACGCGGCGGGCGCGCTGTCGAGACCTTCGGTGATGAATTCGCGATGCTTGACCTTGCCCTCGCGCACCCAGCCCGACATGTCGCGCAGGAAGTCGCCATGCCGCGCGGCGAAATCGCTGACGATGAAGCCGCGAATGGTCAGGCGCTTTGTCAGCACATTGCGCATCATCGCCGACGCCCATTTCGGCGCTACCGCCTCGGTGTCGTTGTAATGCGCGATCAGGCCGCAGACGGGAATGCGCGCGAACGCGTTGAGCAACGGGAACACCGCCTCGAACACCGCGCCGCCGACGTTTTCAAAATAGACGTCGATGCCTTTCGGGCAGGCTTCCCTGAGCTTCGCCGCGAGGTTGGGATCGCGGTGATCGAGACACTCGTCGAAGCCGAGTTCCTTCTTGACGTAATCGCATTTGTCCTTGCCGCCAGCGATGCCTACGGCGCGCGCGCCCTTGATTTTTGCGATCTGTCCGACCGCCGAGCCGACCGCACCCGACGCCGCGGCGACCACCACGGTCTCGCCGGCTTGCGGCTTGCCGATGTCGAGCAGCCCCGTATAGGCGGTCATGCCGGGCATCCCGAGCACGCCGACCGCGGTCGATATCGGCGCGAGTTTCGGATCGATTTTTGCGAGGCCCTTGCCGTCGGAGAGCGCATGGGTCTGCCAGCCGGCGCGCGACAGCACGATATCGCCCTTGGCGAAGCCGGGATTGTTCGAGGCGATCACCTCGCTGACGGTGCCGCCTTCCATCACCCCGCCGATCGGCACCGGCGCCGCATAGGACGGACCGTCGCTCATGCGCCCGCGCATATAGGGATCGAGCGACAGCCAGATGGTGCGCAGCAGCACCTGCCCCTCGCCCGGCGTCGGCAGCGCATATTCCTCGATGCGGAAGTCAGCGGCCTTGGGCTCGCCGACGGGACGAGAGACGAGAACGACGCGTTTTGCCTGGGACATGGTTGTTTCCTCCGGTTTCCTGGATTTCGTCATTGCGGCGAGCGAAGCGACCGAGACGCGGTCATTCCGGAATGGTGCGCTATCACCAGACCTCAGATGCGCAATTGCGCATCGGGAATCTCGAGATTCCGGGTTCGATGCTCCGCATCGCCTCGGAATGACGGGGTCTGGATCGCTGCGCCGCTTTGCTCCTCACAATGACAGTTTGGGTTCAGGCGGTGATCTTGGCCAGCGCCGCGTCGAATGCGGCGGCCGCGCTCGGCAGGTCCTTGAAGACGCGCATCTGCCGCGTCTCCTGCGCGTCCTTATCCGAAATCCCCGGGCGGGCTTCGGTAAACGGCTTGCCGCCCTCGATCATGCCGGCGGGGGCTGCGACGTGGAATTCATGATCCTCGATCGGCGCGTCCTTGGGCAGCCAGACACCGAGCGACACGATGTCGTTGCCGCGCCGGTAGGAGATGTAGCGATCGACCGCGACCGTGCCGTCGCGCTGATGGCCGCCGAGTTTTGCGTAACCTTTGGCGTCCAGAAGCTTGTGCGATCGAAATCCCTTCACGCCGGCCGATCTTGCCTTGGCGGTTTCTTCCGACAGATCGTACTTCTCCGCCATCTCCCTGCCGACGACGGCAAGCTGTCCGGAGATGTCGTGTTCGAATTCCTTCAATTCGGTGCGCGGTTTTGAGGCCTTGCGCGGCTTGGCGGCGTCGCGCTTTTCCATCTCGGCCTTGCATTGCGCGATGATCGCGGTGGCGGACTTCCGCTCCGCGTTGACAAGCAGGTTCTTCAGATCCTGATCTGAAAGCGAGGCAATCCTGTCGTCCGACCAATCGACCATAAAAACCAACTTCTCTCTTGAACGTTATTGCCAGGATTCCGGGAATCGCAAATAGCCGCGGGGGACTATTGCGGCAGCGCAGCGATCCCAAAGACAGTACCGCGTTTTCCCACCGGTGTGGGAGCAATTTGGGCCGAAAACTACACCCCGCCCGGGTAATTCGGGCTTTCCCGGGTAATGGTGACGTCGTGGACATGGCTTTCGCGCAGGCCCGCGCCGGTGATGCGAACGAATTGCGCCTTCTCATGGAACTCGGCGAGGTTTCGCGCGCCGACATATCCCATCGCCGCGCGCAAGCCGCCGGCGAGCTGATGCATGACATTGCCGACCGGGCCCTTGTAGGGCACCTGGCCCTCGATGCCCTCCGGCACCAGCTTCAACGTATCCTTGATGTCCTGCTGGAAATAGCGGTCGGCGGAGCCGCGCGCCATCGCCCCCACCGAGCCCATGCCGCGATAGGCCTTGTAGGAACGGCCCTGCCACAGGAACACTTCGCCCGGCGTCTCGTCGGTGCCGGCGAGCAGCGAGCCGACCATGGCTATGTCGGCGCCGGCGGCGAGCGCTTTCGCAAGATCGCCGGAATATTTGATGCCGCCGTCCGCGATCACAGGCACATTGGCCTTTTTCGCGGCTTCCACCGCATCCATGATCGCGGTCAGTTGCGGCACCCCGACGCCGGCGACGATGCGGGTGGTGCAGATCGAACCCGGGCCGATGCCGACCTTGATGGCGTCCGCGCCGGCATCGATCAGCGCCTGCGCGCCCTCTTGCGTGGCGATGTTGCCGGCAATCACCTGCACGGCATTGGAAAGCCGCTTGATGCGGTTGACAGCCTCCAGCACCCGCGAGGAGTGGCCGTGTGCGGTATCCACAACAATGAGATCGACACCGGCGTCGATCAGATGCTCGGTGCGTTCGAACCCACCCTCTCCGACGGTGGTTGCGGCCGCGACACGCAGGCGGCCCTGCGCATCCTTGCAGGCCAGCGGATGCGCGACCGCTTTCTCCATGTCCTTGACCGTGATCAGGCCGACGCAGCGGTACTGCTCGTCGACCACGAGCAGTTTCTCGATGCGGTGCTTGTGCAGCATCCGCTTGGCTTCGTCCTGGCTCACGCCCTCGCGCACCGTCACGAGATTTTCGTGCGTCATCAGCTCCGAGATCTTTTGCTTCGGATCGGTGGCAAAGCGCACGTCGCGGTTGGTGAGAATGCCGACCAGCTTGCCGGGTATGCCTTTGCCGGCGCCGGTCACCACCGGAATGCCGGAAAAGCCGTGATCGTTCATCAGCGCCAGCGCGTCCGACAGCATCGCATCGGGACCGATGGTCAAGGGATTGACCACCATTCCCGATTCGAACTTCTTGACCTGCCGCACCTGCGCGGCCTGGCCCTCGACGTCAAAGTTGCGATGGATGACGCCGACGCCGCCGGCCTGCGCCATGGCGATCGCCATCCGGGCTTCGGTGACGGTATCCATCGCAGAGGCGATAATCGGGATATTGAGCGGGATGGCGCGGGTGACGTGGGAGCGGATATCGGCTTCCGAGGGCAGGATGTCCGAGAGCCCGGGCTTCAGAAGCACGTCGTCGAACGTGTAGGCTTCGCGAATCCCCTGAAGTCCCCTTACAACCGCCATTGCCAACTCCGTTCAGCAGCCCAATCGCCGCGCTAGAACCCGAGGGATGAAAGGATCCTCCCGCGACGCCTTTGGCATCGCCGTCGAATCGCCCATCGGTAGGGTTGGCGGCGGTCGATAGCATGGCCCCATGACGAATCAAAGGGGCTAGAGCCTCAAATCGGCGTCAGCGCGGCTAACCCGGCGGCACGCCATGCCGGCGGATCGCCTCCACCACCTCCCAATACATCCGCTGTTCCCGCTTCATATGCACCGCGATCAGCGCGTGCACTGTAACCGCCAGCAACACCAGGTTAAAATCCAGCCCCAAAATCAAGCAAAACACGGTCAGGACCACGTTGAAGATCGCCGAGAAAGGCTGCCCGTTGAAGAGCGGCCCGAGCGGCGGCACGAATACCGCGAGCAGGTAGATCATCGTCGGAATCTCCCAACCGGGCCGGATCACGGGAGGATTGTTTTCACGCAGGATTTAGGTGGTTTCCGGGGTTCCGCAATAGCCTGCGTGGCGCCAGGGTGGTACAGCCCCCTGCTCCCGCCGCTTCCATTTCTCCTTCGAAATTTCATGAACAAAGAACGACTGATCCCGCTCATCGTGGCCACCGCCCTGTTCATGGAGAACATGGATTCGACCGTGATTGCGACCTCGCTGCCGGCGATCGCCGCCGACATCGGCACCAGCCCGCTGACGTTGAAGCTCGCCATCACCTCCTATCTGCTGTCGCTCGCGGTGTTCATCCCGGCGAGCGGCTGGACCGCCGACCGCTTCGGCGCGCGGATGGTGTTCAGCCTCGCGATCGGGGTTTTCATGGTGGGTTCGATCGGCTGCGCGCTGTCATCTTCCGTCACCGATTTCGTCATCGCGCGGATCCTCCAGGGCATGGGCGGGGCGATGATGACGCCGGTTGGGCGCCTGGTGCTGTTGCGCACCATCGACAAGAGCGCGCTGGTCAATGCGATGGCCTGGGTCACGGTGCCGGCGCTGGTCGGGCCGGTGATCGGACCGCCGCTCGGCGGATTCATCACCACCTATTTCTCCTGGCACTGGATCTTCCTGATCAACATTCCGATCGGCCTGCTCGGCATCTTCATGGCGATGCGCTACATCGATCCGATCCGCAGCGACGACCCCGAACGCTTCGACCTCTACGGTCTGGTGCTGGCCGGCATTGGACTGGCCGGAATTGCCTTCGGGCTGTCCGTCGCCGGCCTCAACCTGCTGCCGTGGACCGTCGTCGCAGCCCTGGTCGCGATCGGGGCGATCTCGATGACGCTCTACGTGATTCATGCGCGGCGAACCGCGTCGCCGGTGCTTGATTTCGCGCTGCTGCGGTTGCCGACGATGCGCGCGAGCATCATCGGCGGCTTCATGTTCCGCCTCGGCATCGGCGCGCTGCCGTTCTTGCTGCCGCTGTTGATGCAGGTCGGGTTCGGCCTGTCCCCGTTCCAGTCCGGCCTCGTGACATTTGCCTCCGCGGTCGGCGCCATGGGCATGAAGACGCTGGCCGCGCGCATCATCCGGACCTTCGGCTTTCGCAACATGATGACCATCAACGCCGTCGTCAGTTCGGTCTTCCTCGCCGCCTGTGCGCTGTTCACGGCGACGACGCCGCTGCTCCTGATCATGATCATTCTGGTGGTGGGCGGCTTCTTCCGCTCGCTGCAGTTCACCGCGATCAACACCGTCGCCTATGCCGAAGTCGAACCGCCGCAGATGAGCCG
The DNA here is from genome assembly GCF_017881085.1 of Bradyrhizobium sp. Lineage (GTDB taxonomy): Bacteria > Pseudomonadota > Alphaproteobacteria > Rhizobiales > Xanthobacteraceae > Bradyrhizobium. The sequence goes on along the minus strand of NZ_JADGRI010000032.1, from coordinate 12,812 downwards.
CGCCACCACGCTGGTGAGTGTCAATCAGCAGCTGGCGGTTTCGGCCGGCGTCGCCATCGGCGCATTCTGCGTGGAATCCACCATGCTGCTGCGCCATGTGCAGGAACTGGACGCGACCGTTTTCGCGCCGGCGTTCCTCGTCGTCGCCTTCATCTCCGCCCTATCGGCCTATTTCTTCTGGCAGATGCCCGACGATGCCGGCCATGAAATCTCCGGCCGCAAGGCGGTGGAGATTTCCAGCCGCAAGGGCGTGGCGAAAGCCGCCGCCAAGGCCGCCAGCGAAGGCACCGAAGACGCCCGGGACCAGCGGTTGGGGTGACGACACCGGCAGACCAGGCCGTGTACTCATAGATCGGGGGCTTGGGTCAGGCACGCCTGAGGTCCGTTTTTCCGCCAGCCTCCAAGCGGCCTAGCGCACAGATTGCTTCCCACTGACCATCGAAAGAACCGTCCGAGCGAGATCAGCAGTCGATTCCACCAGTTGATCTGCGCCAGCAGTCTCCAGTTCGTCTCGGGTACCATAACCCCAAAGCACGCCGAGACCGCGCATTCCAACCGCATGAGCGCCCGAAATATCATATCGGCGGTCCCCGACCATCAGACTGTGGGACGGCGAAAGACTATGCTTAGACAGAATATGGGCGAGCAGTTCAGGCTTGTGATCCAGCTCGCCGCTCGGCACTGAGCCACAGATGCCATCGAAGTATGTGGCGAACTTCAGATGGTCCAGAATGCGGCTTGCGAAAATCGCCCTTTTTGATGTCGCGAGGTAGATTCGCAATCCGGTCCGCTTCATCTCTTCAAGGGATTTGCCAATTCCCGGATAAGGCACGCTTCCGAGAAGCCCACTTTCACCGTAATGTTGACGATAGGCAGCGACTGCTTCACCGACTCTGTCGTCTCCGTATGACTGTAGCAAGATTTGCATCATATCTTCGAGCGGGGGCCCGATGGCACCTCTTATATCTAGGGTTTCATCCGGTTCATGCCCAAGGGCGCGCAGTGCCGCAAGGCAGCTTGCTAAAATGCCAGGCTGCGAATCAATCAACGTGCCGTCGAGGTCTAGAAGAACGGAGCAAGCCGGGATCATGGCCTGAATATAACGGCCACGGGCCGGCGCGTAAATGTTCGGTCGGTCCGGAGTCCGCTTGGGGTCATGAACGACAGAACTCAAAGTGAGCACAATACGTCTGCTTTCGTGGGCAGGCGAAGTTGAGCCCGACAGCTGAGCCGTGATTAAAGCTCCTGACTGAGGGGATGAATCATGCGCTACGAACTCACCCACCGCGACCGCAACCGGGTCGAACGGTTCTTCAACAGGATCAAGCCTGGCCTTCGGCCAGCTTACTCAATCAGGCTGCGGCTGCGCGCTAGTGAGTCCACGCCCTAGTTCGTCATGCCCGGCCGTGTCGGTTGATGCAGTCGCGGTTGGGTAAAAGGACGGGGCAGATCCTTCGGACGATCCAGCGGAAACATGGACGCCAAAGAGACATTCAGGATCTTGCAGATGTCGAACAGGCGCACCGCGCTGACGCCGTTGGCGCCCTTTTCATAATTCTGGATTTGCTGAAAAGAGACCCCCAGGGCGCGGGCAAGCTGTTCCTGGCTCAAATTGAGCGCAAGCCGGCCCTCGCGGATGCGAGCGCCGACATATTCGTCAATTTCCGATTTTGCTTTTGCCTTCATTTCAGCACTTGATGGTCGATGGTTCGGAACGGAGCAGCAATAACCGGCCTTCGTTTCCGGAACCCTTCGTCAGCCCGGGAAAATGGTTTCGCCGAGGCCGCCAATTGTTTCGTGACGCCGAAGGAGATGCCCTCACTCCTGTTCGTCGTCGCCCGATGGGATTCGGTTCACGGACAACGCCGATTCAGAGCGCTGTCAGGCGGCGGGGTGGCGTTCTTGGCCAACTGCGAACAGCCGACGGAACCGTCAGCGCGCAAATGTCCAACCCGCCAAGGCGGCAAGCAGCGCGCCGGCCAGGATGCTGCGGAACCCGACCGCGCGCTGGCTGCGCCCCTCACGCCGCAGCGTTGCAGCCTGTCAGCTCAGGATGACGGCGTTTCCGTGGACTCACGCCTGGCCGCCGGCTGCCCCCGAAATCCCGTCGCCAGCACGTAGCGTTCGGAAGAGTCCTGGCGGCTCGAGGCCGGCTTGACGTGCCTGACGGTGGCGTAGTCGCGCTTGAGCTCCGTCATCAGCGCGGCGTCCGCGCCGCTCTGAAACACTTTTGCAACGAAGGTGCCGCCGGGATTGAGCACCTCGGCGGCAAACGCGACGGCGCCTTCCACCAGACCCAGGATGCGCAGCTGGTCGGTCTTGCGGTGGCCGGTGGTGTTGGGCGCCATGTCGGACAGCACCACATCGGCCCGGCCGCCGATCATCTCGATCAATCTGGCCGGCGCGTCCGAGCCAAGAAAATCAAGCTGCGCGAAAGTCACGCCCGGAATCTCCGGCATTTCCAGGAGATCGATGGCGATGATCTTGCCCTTGCCATTGGCGGTGCCGATGCGCTTGGCCGCGACCTGGCTCCAGCCGCCGGGCGCGGCGCCGAGATCGACCACCGTCTGGCCGGATTTAAGAAAATGGTACTTGTCGTCGATCTCGATCAGCTTGAAGGCCGCGCGCGAACGCCATCCCTCGCGCTTGGCCTGCGCCACATAGGGATCGTTGAGCTGGCGCTCCAGCCACAGCTTCGAGGACAGCTTGCGCTTGCCGCCGGTCTTGACCGTGACGTGCAGCCGTCCGGTGGTGTCTTTCGCCATATCGGTTTGCTTACCTTGGCAAGATCAGGCGCCGCTCTAGCACATCGCGAACCCGAGCGCCTATCGGCATCCGCCGATCGCGCCGTCCTCGCGCATCATCTCGACCAACATTCCCTCTCGCAGGCCGCGATCGGCGACGCGCAGCCGCGGCAGCGGGAACGCGTCGCGGATGGCATCGAGGATGGCGCAGCCCGCCAGCACCAGATCGGCCCGCTCGACGCTGATGCAATTGTTGCCGGCGCGCTCCTGATAGCTCATGCCGAGCAGGCGCGCGATGACCGCGGTGATATCGGCGTCGCTCAGCCAGACCCCGTCAATCCGGCGGCGATCGTAGCGCGCCAGGTTGAGATGGACGCCGGCCAGCGTTGTCACCGTGCCGGAGGTTCCGAGCAGGTGCATATCCGTCAAGTCGGCGCCGTGCTCGGCCGCGAACGGCACCACGTGCTGCGCGACCTCTCCCACCATCCGCGCATAGGATTGCGCCGTGACGTCCTTGCCGCCGAAATGCTCGGCCAGCGTGACGACGCCGAGCGGGATCGACATCCACGCCTTGATGCGCGGCGCGCCGTCCGGCTCGTCCGGATCGCGCTCGATCCTTACCAGTTCGGTCGAGCCGCCGCCGATGTCGAACAGGATGGCGCCCCGCCCCCGCGGGTCGAGCAGCGGCGAGCAGCCGATCACCGCGAGTGCGGCCTCGGTCTCGCGATCGATCACCTCGAGATGGATGCCGGTTTCGGCCGCGACCCGGTCGCGAAAGCCGTCGGCGTTGGAGGCGGCGCGGCAGGCTTCGGTCGCGATCAGGCGCAGCCGCTTGGCCTTCTTGGACTGGATCTTGTCGCGGCAGATGCTCAGCGCTGCGATGGCGCGATCGATCGCCGGCTCGCTGATGCAGCCGGTGGCCGAGATACCCTCCCCCAGCCGGATGATCCGCGAGAATGAATCGACCACGCGGAAACCGTCGCCGGCCGGACAGGCGATCAGCAGCCGGCAATTATTGGTACCAAGATCGAGCGCCGCGTAGACGCCGGTTGCCGTGGCCGGCGAAGGAACCCCGCCGGGCAGGCCGCCGCCAGGCGACGTCACGTCTTCGTCGCCGCACCGCGGCGGCCTCTGGCCGACCTCTCCGCGCGGCCCAGGGCCGTCGCGAAGCCGCGTGTCATCTTTCATCCAAAATGTCTTTCCGCGGCCCGCAAGAGGCCGACGAGGAATTTCCGTTCACGGAAACTTTAGCAGTGCCAAACGGTTGCGCAACAGCCCTCACATAGGACTATGCCCAATCAGGCGTTGTCGTCCCGACATCGGTACGTTATCTCAGGAGGGAAACCAGCGAAATCGCGCAAAATCGAGCCTTTCAGGGACATTTCAATGCAAGATCACACGTCTTCGGCTTCTCTGGAAAACGCTATCGCACTGCAAAAATTCGGCGTCGGGCAGCCGGTCCGCCGCAAGGAAGACGATACGCTGGTGCGCGGCAAGGGCAAATATACCGACGATTTCAACCTGCCCGGGCAGGCCTATGCCTGGATCGTGCGTTCCAGCCACGCCCACGGCGTGCTGCGCGGCATCGACACCGCCGCCGCCAGGGCGATGCCCGGCGTGCTCGGGGTCTGGACCGGAACCGATCTCGCTGCGGCCAATTACGGCCCCTTCACCTGCGGCCTGCCGCTGAAGAGCCGCGACGGCACCCCGCTCTTGCAGACCAACCGCACCGCGCTGATGACCGACAAGGTGCGCTATGTCGGCGATCCCGTGGCGTTCGTGGTCGCCGAGACGCTGGCGCAGGCGCGCGACGCCGGCGAAGCCGTCGTGGTCGATATCGATCCGCTGCCCGCCGTCACCGATCCCGAAGAAGCAGCAAAACCGGGCGCGCCGCAGCTCTACGACCACATCCCCGACAATGTGGCGCTGGATTATCACTATGGCGACGCCGCCAAGGTGGACGCTGCGTTTGCAAGCGCCGCGCATGTCACAAAACTCGATATCGTCAACACCCGCGTCGCCGTGGTGGCGATGGAGCCGCGCGCGGCGCTCGCCTCCTACGACAAGACGAGCGAGCGCTACACCATCCAGGTTCCGACCCAGGGCGTCGCCGGCAACCGGCAAAACCTCGCCAAGAACATCCTGAAGGTTCCGAACGAAAAGGTGCACCTCTTGACCGCCAATGTCGGCGGCTCCTTCGGCATGAAGAACATCAACTATCCCGAATATGTCTGCATCCTGCATGCGGCAAAGGCGCTGGGGCGTCCGGTGAAATGGACCGACGAGCGCTCGACCAGTTTTCTGTCCGACAGCCACGGCCGCGCGCAAAAAATCCACTGTGAGCTGGCGCTCGATGCCGAAGGCAAGTTCCTGGCGATCAAGGTTTCCGGCTACGGCAATCTCGGCGCCTATATCACCGGCGTCGCGCCGAGCCCGCTCTCGCTCAACGTCGGCAAGAACATAGCCAGCGTCTACCGCACGCCGCTGATGGCGATCGACATCAAGACCGTCTTGACCAACACCACGCTGATGGGCGCCTATCGCGGCGCAGGACGCCCCGAGGCCAACTATTTCATGGAACGGCTGATCGATCGTGCCGCCGACGAGATGGGCATCAACCGGCTGACCCTGCGCAAGCGCAATTTCATCAAGCCGCAGCAAATGCCGTTCGCGGCCTCCTCCGGCGTCACCTACGACAGCGGCGATTTCCAGGGCGTGTTCACCAAGGCGCTGGAGATCTCCGACCACGCCAACTTTGCGAAACGCAGGAAGGAAAGCCGCAAGCAGGGCAAGCTGCGCGGCATCGCGGTCGGCTCCTATCTCGAGGTCACCGCCCCTCCCGGCGTCGAACTCGGCAAGCTCGTATTCGAGGATGACGGTGTGGTGCGTTTGATCACCGGCACGCTCGACTATGGCCAGGGCCACGCCACGCCGTTTGCGCAGGTGCTGTCCGCGCAGCTCGGCGTGCCCTTCGAGAGCATAAGACTGGAACAGGGCGACAGCGACATCGTGCATACCGGCAACGGCACCGGCGGCTCGCGCTCGATCACCGCCAGCGGCATGGCGATCGTCGAGGCTTCGAAGCTCGTGATCGAGAAGGGCAAGCGCGCCGCCGCGCATCTCCTGGAAGCCGCGGAAGGCGATATCGAATTCGCAGGCGGCCGCTTCACCATCGCCGGCACCGACCGCTCGATCGACATCATCGAGCTGGCGAAACGGATGCGCGAGGGCAAGATGCCCGACGGCGTGCCGTCGTCGCTCGACGTCGACCACACCACCGAGCCGGTGCCGTCGACCTTCCCCAATGGCTGCCATGTCGCCGAAGTCGAGATCGATCCTGATACGGGCGTGGTGCGGATCGTCCGCTATACCGGCGTCAATGATTTCGGCACCATCGTCAATCCGATGCTGGTCGCAGGCCAGTTGCATGGCGGCGTCGCGCAGGGCATCGGACAGGCGCTGATGGAATGCGTCAGCTACGACAGCAGCGGCCAGCCGATCACCGGCTCGTTCATGGATTATGCGATGCCGCGCGCCGAGGATATCCCGATGATGGAAATCGGCGATCATCCGGTGCCGGCCAAATCCAACCCGCTGGGCACAAAGGGCTGCGGCGAAGCCGGCTGCGCCGGCAGCCTCTCCACCATCGTCAACGCCGTGGTCGATGCGCTGTCCGAATATGGCATCGCCCATATCGACATGCCGCTGACGCCGGAACGGGTCTGGCGGGCTATTCAAGACGCGAAGACGAAGGTGGCGTGAGGGCGTCTGTCGTTGCGGCAAACACTGAGTGTCATACGCGGGCTTGACCCGCGTATCCATCTACCTTCACAAGAGTCTTTCGAAGCGGATGGATGGCCGGGTCACCTAGCGCTAAGACGCGCTTCGCGCTTTTGCCCGGCCATGACGAGCTGAGCAACCCTACGCCGCCGCCTGCTCGCGTGGCTGGTAGATCGCGATGTGCTGGCAATGCGCCAGCGGCGTGGTGCCGTTGGCGACCACCAGCGCGTCGAGTTCGACGAAGCGGTGGCCTTTCTTTTCGTAATTGCCGGTCACTTTGGCGCGCGCCGTGATTTCGTCGCCGGCTTTGCCGGCCGACAGAAGCTGCATCCGGCTGCCGACGTGAATCCAGGGGCCGAGGATGGCGTTGTCGACCAGCACCTTGTTCATGACCCGCTGCAGCAAGCCGGGATGGCCGAGGCCTTCGCTCGCGTAGATCGGATCGCGCTCGCGCACGTCGGTCAGATATTCGGTGGCGGCGGCGCCGGCCCAGATACGCGGCACGGTGCCGAGCCATTTGCCGAGTTGGTACGAGGCCTCATTGACCGGCTTGCGCTCGGCGACCGCGGGGATTGCCGAATAATCCGCCAGCGAGAGCGACGGCGCCGACGCCGGCAATGACGCCGAGCCGGTGGCGCAGAGCTGGCCGCGGCTTTCGACCTCGATTGCGAGCACGCCATCGCGCTCCTCGCCTTTGACGTCGGCAATCTCGCCGTCATAGACCGGCTTGACAAAACGCGCCTCGATCAACCCGCGCTCCAGGAAGGCGCGGCCCCATTTCCTGACCGGCAGGTGGATCATATAGGCCATGACGTCGACGCCCGGCACCAGCCCGCCGGAAAAGCCGAACCGCTTGGCGACGGTGTCGTCATGCATCTTGTTTTCGGAGAGTTTTGCGGTGTTGTAGGCCTCGACGCGGTAGGTTTCGAGCCGGCTGGTCATATCCCCTGTTTTCCCTGATTTTTTGTCATCTTTGGCTGATTAATGGTACGCGAACAAACACCCGTGGCAAGCATGTTCCATCCGGTGTTTTGCTCGCAATTCCCTCTCGGTTGGGGTACCAACCGCATTCGGGGAGCGCACCGCCAGCGTACCCCGGCCCCATCTCAACCGATGATATGAATTTGAACGCCACCCGCATCTATGTCGACGCCGACGCCTGCCCGGTCAAGGACGAGATCTACCGCGTCGCCGCCCGCCATGGTCTGCCCGTCAGCGTGGTCGCCGGCAACTTCATCCGTGTGCCGCAGGATCCCCTGATCGAGCGCATCGCCGCCGGCGCCGGCATGGATGCCGCCGACGACTGGATCGCGGAACACGCCGGCAAGGGCGATATCGTCATCACCTCCGATATCCCGCTGGCGAGCCGCTGCGTGAAGACAGGCGCCGAGGTGATCGCGCCGAACGGCAAGCCGTTCACGGAAGCATCGATCGGGATGACCCTTGCGGTTCGCAATCTCATGACCGATCTACGTTCCTCGGGCGAAGTGACCGGCGGTCCCAAATCCTACTCGCCGCGCGACCGTTCGGCGTTCCTGTCCGCGCTCGACCAGACCATCCGCCGCATCCAGCGCCAGCGCGCGGATCAACCCGCACAGAAACAGAGTTGAATCGAATGGCGCCCCCGCTGATCCAGTTGAAGGATATAAAACTGACCTTTGGCGGCACGCCGCTGTTGTCGGGCGTCGAATTGTCGGTGTCTGCGGGCGAGCGCGTCTGCCTGATCGGCCGCAACGGCTCCGGCAAATCGACGCTGCTGAAGATCGCGGCAGGGCTGGTCCAGCCCGACAGCGGCACCCGTTTCGTGCAGCCCGGCGCCACCATCCGCTATCTGCCGCAGGAGCCGGATTTCGACGGCTTTACGACGACGCTGGCCTACGTCGAAGCGGGCCTCGGCCCCGGCGACGACCATTATCAGGCCCGCTATGTGCTCGAGCAGCTCGGACTGCACGGCGATGAAGACCCCGCCCATGTCTCTGGCGGCGAAGCCCGCCGCGCGGCGCTGGCGCGGGTGCTGGCGCCCTCGCCCGACATCCTGCTGCTTGACGAGCCCACCAACCATCTCGATCTCACCACCATTGAATGGCTGGAAGGCGAACTCGGCAGCCGCCGCAGCGCGCTGGTCATGATCAGCCACGACCGCCGCTTCCTCTCAAATCTGTCGCGCTCCACCGCCTGGCTCGATCGTGGCCAGATCAAGCAGATCGACCGCGGCTTTTCCGCCTTCGAGGCCTGGCGCGACGAGGTGCTGGCCGAGGAAGAACGCGACCAGCACAAGCTCGACCGCAAAATCGTCAACGAGGAGCACTGGCTGCGCTACGGCGTTTCCGGCCGCCGCAAGCGCAACGTCAAGCGGCTCGGCAATCTGTTCGCGCTGCGCGAGCAGCGCCGTGACTACCGGGGCGCGGCCGGCAACGCCAACCTCGCGGCTTCGGAAGCCGACAAATCCGGCAAGCTGATCATCGAAGCCAGGAACATCAGCCGGACCTACGGCGACCGCAAGATCGTCGACGGCTTCTCGATCCGGGTGCAGCGCGGCGACCGCATCGGCATCGTAGGTCCCAACGGCGCCGGCAAGACCACGCTGATCGACATGCTGACCGGCGCCAGTCCGCCGGACAGCGGCACCATCCGGTTCGGCGCCAACATCGAGATGGCGACGCTCGACCAGCACCGCGAAAGCCTCGACCCGAAATCGACGCTGGCGGACGCCCTCACTGGCGGCGGCAGCGACAACGTCATGGTCGGCGGCAAGCCGAAGCACGTCGTCAGCTACATGAAGGACTTTCTGTTCGCGCAGGAGCAGATGCGCACGCCGCTGGAAGTGCTTTCCGGCGGCGAACGCGGCCGGCTGATGCTGGCGCGCGCGCTTGCAAAACCCTCCAACCTGCTGGTGCTGGACGAGCCAACCAACGACCTCGATCTCGAAACCCTCGACGTGCTCGAGGAAATGCTCGGCGACTACGAAGGCACCGTGATCCTGATCAGCCATGACCGCGACTTCCTCGACCGCGTCGTGACCTCGGTGATCGCGCCGGAAGGCGACGGCCGCTGGATCGAATATGCCGGCGGCTATACCGACATGCTGAAACAGCGCGGCGCGGACTTGAAGCGCGAGGCGGTGAAGGTGGCCGCCGAGGAGAAAAAGGAATCGAAGACCGCCGCACCCTCGGGCGCGGCCAGGCGCCGGCTCAACTTCAACGAAAAGCACGCGCTGGAAACCTTGCCCAAGACCATCGCCAAACTGCAGGCCGAGATTGCGAAACAGCAGCGGCATCTTGACGATCCCAATCTCTACAAGAAGGATCGCAAGAAATTCGACCAGTGCTCGGCCGCGCTCTCCACGGCGCAGAAGGAGCTCGAAGCCGCCGAGGACAAGTGGCTGGAGCTTGAAGTGCTGCGCGAAGAGATCGAACAGGCCTGAACCATGACCACGCCGCTTGCCGCCAAAATCGCCCGCGAATACGGCACGCCTTGCGCGGTCATCGACATGGACCGGGTCGAGCGCAACATCGCGCGGATTCAGGCGGCCTGCGATGCCGCCGGGGTCGCCAACCGGCCGCACATCAAGACCCACAAGAGCCCGATGCTCGCCAAACTGCAGATCGAGGCCGGCGCTCACGGCATCACCTGCCAGAAACTCGGCGAAGCCGAGGTGATGGCGGAGGCCGGGATCGACGACATCCTGATCAGCTACAATCTGATCGGCGAGGAGAAGATGGCCCGGCTCGGCGCGCTGCAGGCCCGGGCCAACATGACCGTCGCCGCCGACAATTCGACCGTGATCGCCGGCCTGCCGCAGGCAGCGGCGATTTCCGGCCGGCCGCTCTCGGTCGCGGTCGAATGCGACACCGGTCGCAAGCGTGCGGGTGTCGAAACGCCTGCCGAAGCCATTGCGCTGGCGCGCGAGATCGCGGCCTCGAAGGGATTGGTGTTCGCCGGCTTCATGCTCTATCCGACCGAGACCGGCTGGGCCGAGGCGCAGAAATTTTACGATGAAGCTTTAGCCGGCGTGCGCACGCATGGGCTGGACGCGACGATGGTGTCCACCGGCGGCACGCCGAACCTGAAGAACGTCGGCAAACTCAAGGGCGCCACCGAGCATCGGCCCGGCACCTACATCTACAACGACCGCATGCAGGTCGCCGCCGGCGTCGCGACCTGGGACGATTGCGCGCTGAACATCTATTCCACGGTGGTGAGCCGCGCCGGTCCCGACCGCGGCATTCTCGACGCCGGCTCGAAAACGCTGACGTCGGACACCGGCGGGCTCGACGGCCACGGGTTGATCCTCGAACACCCCGAAGCCAGGATCGCCCGCTTTGCCGAGGAACACGGCTTCCTCGATCTTGCGCGCAGCAACACCCGGCCGAATGTCGGCGACGTCGTGCGGATCGTTCCCAATCACGTCTGCGTCGTCGTCAACATGATGGACGAGGTGGTGATGGTGCGCGGCGAGGAAATCATCGGCACGCTGCCGGTCGCGGCGCGGGGGAAGTTGCGTTGATGCTGTGCAATTACTTCCACTTTCGGCGGCATAGCGGACTTGGGCAGACTTGCCGAAGGCTTGAGCCGGTCGCGAATAACCCCAAGCGGACATCGGTCTCCGGCAATTTCACCGAACCGCCCGTGGCCGGGAAAAAAGAGCAGCAGCCCTTTCCGAGAGTGTCTGATAGCACTCGCATGAGAGCTTCAGCAGGAGAGGCCGATCCAGTATCTCAATGACGCCGCGCGAGTATTTGATTGCCCCCGTATCTTGAATCTTTTGCGCGACCCGGGTTATCGACGTTCGTCGCACCCCAAGCATTTCCGCCACAAGCTCGTGTGTCAGACCGACAGTATTGCTTTCCGCTCTGTCGGAGGATTGCAGCAACCAGCGACAAAACCGCTCTTCAACGTGATGCGTCGCATTGCAAGCAGCGCTAACCCTCGCTTGGGTCAACAAGACCTCGTTGTAATTGATGCACATATTTCGAATGCTAATGCTTTGAGCCACAGCATCGGAGAAATGCGACGCAGATATAAAAGCTACGTCCAACGGTAGCTGGACTACAACTCGGACATTGGACCTGAGCAGCCCTAGTCCGGCCATCGCGTTGACTACGCCCTCGCGACCGACGGCAGCCGTTTCGATAGCCTTGCCGTTCCCTAGAATGGCAAGCAGCGACAGCATTCCTTTTATTGGAAAATACACCTGATGAATGCTGTCATCGACTTCGTTCAATACAAGGCCCGCCGGCATCGAAGTGGTGGCGAGATGTCTTGCAATCAAAGCGAAATCCGGCTGAGGCAATGCCGCAAGCAGCCGGTTTCTTAGCGGATCGAGAAGGAGCGCGCGCATGCTAATCTACCCACCCGTTTTGGGGTTGGCCCGCATGCTTCGGTCAAGCAAATGCGATTGAACATAATGAACATTCTCAATGATCTTACGTTGATTTAAATCAATCTGAGGTTTCTTTTCCTCAATGTTCGACAGCGGACAGACTCAAGCTCCCGGCGAATGGTCGGATACAAAAAAGGGAGGCGGTCATGAGTGAATTGGCACTCAACATTTTCGACCCTAAGGAGATCGTCCGGCTGAAAGCCGTCTTGAACGAGGTAGTCCTTTCTCTCCCGAAGCAGCAGCGTAGCTGTGAGATGCAAGCTTCGGTCGCAGAGCAGCTTCTTAAACTCGCCGCGGGCGGTGAGAAGGATCCGATAAGGCTTAAAGAGCGTGCGCTCCTCGCTTTGCGCAATATCTAGCGAGATTTCTCCGAGGCTAGAACGAGCCGCGCGGGGGCAAGAAAATGGATGCGCGAAAACACTCCTCGCGGACGAAAAAGCCAAGCTACGCCGTTGATGATTTCGTGCTCACGCTAGGTCGAGATTGAACGTCTAACCAAAATCGGCCTCTCGGCGCGACAGGGCCGCCAAGATCCCCCAAGCCCCCCAACTTGGCGGCCCTGATGTCTCAGAGCAAATGGGATGTTTCCCATGATCGGTAGAGAAACGACTACATTTCAGGGCGATTGCGGGTCATTAACCTCTGCCACCTGCCGGTTCGGCACGTGTGCCGCTGTGATGCGAAATCGTGGCGTGCCTGTTGGTTGTAGTAAGCGTGGAGGTCAAGAATGAAACCATTACAGCGTTATCGCGCCATGGAAGCTTTTTGCCGGCAGCACTCAAAAATGGAAGGTGAGGACGAGCTGTTCTGGCTAACCGAAGCGGAAATACTGGCCAAACTTGCCACGAATGCGCACCGCATGCAGGTGCTGGGAATACCTCCACCGGACATCGCGAACACAGAGG
>NZ_JADGRI010000223.1 GCF_017881085.1 Bradyrhizobium sp. | reverse complement strand
AGGCGGTGGCGCGCAGCGCCAGCCTTGAGGCCAGCCGCTCGCAGGGCTACTTTAAAATACAGTTGCTCCCCGGCGATCGGGCTTTTTTGTCACCGTCGCTCCCAAGAAGCTTGCTTCTCAAGAACTTGACGCCAGCGTCGAGGCGTCAGGACCACACGACTTCTCCGTCCGCTTCAGCGCCGTTCGTCAAGAGCGCATCCGCGTCCATCGCATCCCACCCCGCGTCCGTGACGATCGCGATACGCCCCTCGAGTGGGGTGAGACGGCGGGAGTTATGAAAGTGATTTGCGAAAAACGGAAAGCAGAAAATTTTTTGCGACGGGACTGGACAGGTAGAAACAGCCTAAACTGCTTGAGGAAATTCGATTTTACGCGCAATCCATTTTGACTGGGCCGCGTTCTCATTCCGCAGGCGCAGGCGCTGCCTTTGCGATCAGCAGGATGGCGAAGGTGACATTCGAAATGTCGGTGTGGAATTCCGCGGCGATGTCCTTCAGCACGAAGAAGTCGAACGCGTCCAGTGTCCATCCGAGGAAGCTCGCGGCGACCACGTGCCGCTGGCCGCTGGTCCAGCCGGAAAGCGCGGGAATGCCAAGAAAGGCGCGTTGCGAAGCGGGAATGGCCATCGCGGATATCTGGCAAGTCGGAACGGAAGGCTAACGCGTGGGTGGGAATGTGGTTTCCCTACCATCGGGGCGGCGACGCGTTTGTGGATTCGCACGACGCAATACCCGTAACTATACGGGGAGGCGCGGCAACGGACCCATAATCATTGCACAGCAATGTGGGGGGATGCGCCCGATTCGTTTGTCAAACCGCTCTCCACTTTCGGGATGGCCCGCTCGCCAGGTTGCCCGTCGGCCGGCTGAATCCGTCCTCGGCAGCGCAACCCTGTCGAAGCATGCAACGAAGGCTTGAACGATGCTGAAGCGAATTTCCGTCACCGCCTTGCTGACGTCGATCGTCCTGTTCATGGCGACTTGCATCGTCGCGATGCTCGCGGTCACCGCGTGGCAATCGTTCGACCGGCTGAAGGCCGCCGGCCGCATTTCGGTGATCGCGGGCTTGTCCCGCGACGCCTTCGTGGCCATGCACCGTCTGCGCACCGATCGTTCCACCACCAACCGGACGCTGAACGGCGATGCCGTGCTGGATCCGGAGCTCGAAAAGATCATCAGGGAATTCCGTGACAGCGAATTGCCGGCGCTCCGCGGGGTGTTGGAAGTTCTCCCGTCGGTCGATTTTCCCGAGCAGCCCGCGCAGCTGTCGGAACTGAGCCGGCTGACGCAGACCATGTTCGCGCTGGACAAGGAATCGTGGGAGGCGTTTCGAAAACCCAAGGCCGAGCGCCGGCCCGGGCTTGCCAAGGAATATATGGACGTCACCGGCGCGCTGTCGGACGCACTCGACAGGATGTCGGCCAACCTCGCCGCCGCCGTCAAGCACAGCGACGCCGTGATCGACCAGTGGCTGGAATTGAAGCAGGCTGCATGGCTGCTGCGGCTGACCACCGGCGAAGCCTCGCTGCTGGTCTCCAATGGCGTTGGTGGCGCTCCGCTGCCGCCCAACGCGCGGCTGAGCTATACCCAATATGTCGGCGGCGCCAAAGCCGCCTGGGCGGCGGTCGAACTGGCTGCATCCGGCACGAAGCTGCCGCCGGCACTCGCCGACGCGCTCAAGGCCGCCAAACAAGCCAATTTCGACCCGGAATATACGACGCTGCGCGACCGTCTGTTCGATCAGGTCGCGAACGGCCAGAAGCCCGAGATGAACGTGCTGAAATGGAGCCCGCTGACGGTGGAGCGCATGGGCACCGCGGTGACCATCGCCGAGCGCGCCCTGGACGCCGCAAAAGACCACGCCCGGGCGCAAGAAGCGGAAGCCCGGCGCGACCTGATCGTGCAGAGCGGGTTGCTGGTCGGCGCGCTGGCGCTGGCGTTCGCCATCATTGTCGGCATGCGCCGTCGGGTCATCACGCCGTTGAAGGCGATCGGCGAGGCCATGCACAGGGTGGCCGGAGGCGATCTCTCGATCGCCGTTCCGTTTGCCGACCGGCACGACGAAATCGGCGCGCTGGCCGGCGCGCTCGAGAGCTTCAAGCAGGCTGCGATCGAGAAGGAGCGGATTGAGGAGGCGCAGCGCGTCCAGGATTCCCGCACCGCAAGCCGTCAGCAGACTGTCGAAGCCCACATCGGCAGATTCGAAAGCAAGGTTCGCGACACGCTCGCCACGCTGCGATCCGCCTCCGAGAAGATGCGCTCGACGTCGGAGGGAATGTCCTCGGTTTCCGCCGAGACCAATGCGCAGGTCCGCCAGGCCTCCGCAGCCTCCGCCGCCGCCTCGTCCCATGTGCAGAGTGTGGCGGCGGCGTCCGAACAGTTGTCGGTCTCGATCGCCGATATCAGCCGCCAGGTGAGCCATGCCGCCAGCATTGCCGGCCGGGCCGTGGAGCAGACACGGCAGACCGACGGGACGGTGCAGGGGCTTGCCGCAACTGCAAGCCGGATCGGCGAGGTGGTCGAACTGATCAACAGCATCGCCGGCCAGACCAATCTGTTGGCGTTGAATGCGACCATCGAGGCGGCGCGCGCCGGCGAAGCCGGCAAGGGTTTTGCCGTGGTCGCCTCCGAGGTCAAATCGCTGGCAACGCAGACCGCCAAGGCCACCGAGGAAATCTCGCAGCAGATTTCCGCCGTGCAGAACGTCGCAAGCGAGGCGGTCGAAGCCATCAAGGGTATCGGCGGCATCATCGGCGAGGTCAGCCAGGTTGCCACCGCGATCGCCGCCGCGGTCGAGGAGCAGGGCGCCGCCACCCAGGAAATCACCCGCAGCACCCAGCAGGCGGCGCACGGCACTCAGCAGGCCGCCGACAATCTGACCGGCGTCACCAAAGGCGCCGCCGCCAGCGGCGCGGCCGCCGCCGACGTTAAATCGGCCGCCGAAGTGCTGGCGGTTCAGACCCGCGAATTGAGCGAGCAGGTCGACGGTTTCCTCAACGACATCCGCGCCGCCTGATCGGCGCGGTTGCTGCGTGCAGCGCGCCCAAAGCACGTCATGCCCCGGCGCCTGATCCTCGCCTCGATCAGGGATGTCCCGCGGAATCTGCGTTTTGCCGCACGCAGGCTGGAAGGACGTGCAAGAAGACCCCGACGGCCGGGACGAGCCCGGCGATGACGAAACAATGCTATGTTGCCGGCTGCGATGGGCCGCTCGGCACGCCCGCGCGGACATTCCCGCTGGGAACATGACATGAGCCTCTTGAACAACCCCTTCGATCCCGCGCGAGAGAGAGCTCTGGTAACCGGCGCGGGCAACGGCATTGGCCGTGCCATCGCCCAGGCCCTGGTCGGCGAGGGCGTGCATACGGTGTTCGCGGATGTAAATCCGGATACCGTTGCCGCGGCGATTAATGCCTCGTCCCGACCGGAGCTGGCCGTGCCGTGGGTCGGCGACCTCGCCAGTCCGGCCGCGTGCGACGAGCTGCTGGCCGATGCGCAGTCCGCCGTCGGGCAGGTGACACATTTCGTTCACAGCGCGTCGCCCCCGCGGCGCGAGGCCGATCACACTTTCGCGGTAAGCACGGGGACCTGGGAGCAGATGCGCGCGGTCAACGTCGACGCCGGCTTTCACCTCGCGCGCGAACTCGCGCGAAAACTCATCGCGGCCCGTGAGCCCGGCTCGTTCCTGTTCCTGACCTCGCTGCACGCAGGAACGCCGCGCAATTTGCCGCATTACTCGACGGCCAAGGCGGCGATGGCGATGCTGGTCAAGGAGCTGGCCAAGACGTTCGGCCGCTTTGGAATCCGGGTCAACGCGCTGGTGCCAGGCGCCATCGCGGCCGGTGGTTTCGTGGCCGATCCGGCGCTGGCAAAGCATATCCCGCTCGGCCGCCTCGGCCGCGGCGAAGACCTCGCGCCGATGGCGCTGGCGGTTCTGTCGAACCGGGTGTCGGCCTATGTCACCGGAGCTGCGATCGTGGTCGACGGCGGGCTGTCGCTGACGAACTGGTTCGAACCGCCCGATCTTGGAGAGCTCTAAGCACGAAATAGGTGGATGGCCGGGGCCAACATAGGCGAGCGGAAGCGACGCCGTCCTTCGGACGGCTATGGCGAGCGGAAGCGACGCCGTCCTTGGGGCGAGGGGAAGCGACGCCGTCCTTCGGACGGCGATGCCCGGCCATGACTAAAAAAGGGACCGGGATACCCCGGCTCCGAGCGGCCGGTTTCGACCGCAATGTTATCCAAGTTCCCGGCTAATTTTGGCGCATTGGATCTGCCGGCTGATTCGGCCGCGGGATCGCTATGTGGGAGGGGCATTGCCATGGGATTTTTCAAGCGTGAGCTCGGCCCGGTCGAACGCTTCGAAGATGCATTCAAGGCAAAACAGGTTGAGCGGCGGAAGCTGGCCGACCGGTTGAGTCTCGCCGAGGGGCTGCTCGCGGAAAAACGCGCGGCGGCCGAGCGGCTGGCGGTGGCCGGCGCGGCCAATGCCAAGCTCGAGCGCGCCGAGACCGACATGCGCAGTGTGGAGGACCGCGTCAAGACGCTGCGCGCCGCCCTGGCCGAATGCGACGAGCAGGTGGCCTCGACCGAGCGCGCGCTGGAAGACGCCAAGGCGCAGCGCGACCGCAATCTGGCGGCGGACGGGATCGAGGCGATGGCGGCGGCGATCGAGCGGGCGATTCCCGGCTTTGACGCCGGCGCCGCCGCGCTGGTGGGCGCCGTCACGACAGGCGATGCGCCGATGCCGGAGGCGACACGGTTTTCGACCAGCGTCGATGCCATACGCCAGGAGATTCTCGCAGCCGCGGATTTGATTTGCTGGGAACTGCGATCCGCCGCGGTGCGCACGCGCGCCGGCAATGCCAATGTTGCGTTATCGGTCGCACCCGAGCCCGAGCAGCCGCCGTCGGCCGAGATCGAGCGGCAATTGATCTATACGCTCAACCCGCTGCTGTGGCGGGAGGGCGGCGAGGTGCGCCGGGTTCCGGCGTTCGCGCTGGTGGGGCTGCCGAAGGGGTTGCTGCCGGTCGCGCTGCGGCATCACCATGTCGACCATCTGAACGCCCGCCGCGTGCAGACCCTGATGCGCGTTCATGGCAGCGGACAGTCCGACGGCGAGATCAATCCCGACGATCCGCAACTCGTCGATCTCGATGCGCTCGCCGCGGGCGAAACGGAGAGCGTCCAGGCCGAGGTCGCCTGAGGAGCGATCGGTGCAATCGTCAGGTATCATGCGATCCCGGACGTCGTAGGAAACGACCGGCGCGAGGTGTAGGCTCGCGCACGGACGGTCGCCGCATCGGCACGATCGCATGGATGGAGAAATCCAAATGACGACCTGGATCCTGTTCGTCGGCCTGCAACCGGAAGCGGTCGATTTCTCCGATCCGGCGCTGCCGCCGGGCTTCAACGCGGAGAAGATTCATGCCGGCATCGCGGTCGCCATGCGGGAAATCGCCGAGCGCGGATGGCAGGCCGATCTCTGCCTGATCCGCCCCGATGAGACCGCCGGTCCCACCTTCGCGCACCAGCTCTCCAGCAAGGTCTATGATTGCGTGGTGATCGGCGCGGGCGTCCGGCTGCCGCCGAAGAACCTGCGGCTCCTGGAGGTGCTGGTCAATGCCGTGCTCGAAGCGGGGCCGGGCACGAAGATCGCATTCAACACGCGTCCGGAAGACTCCGCCGACGCTGCGGCGCGATGGGTGCGAGCCGATTAGGTTCGGACAGCCGCCTGTGGCGCCATGGCCACACCCGATTGGAATTGCGTTATCCGCACTGTGCATAGTCGCCGCCGGTCACAGTCCTGCCCTGATTGGGTTCCGCCCTAGGGTCGGTCGGATTTGGGGTTCGGGTTGGGGGCACAGCGTGGGGATGCAACATGTCTTCCGTCGGTTGCACCGGAGTTTCGTGCGTAGAGACTAAGACAAGCCTTTTTCATTCTGACGCGGCCAGGGTGTCGGCCGCTTCTGTGCGGAACGCCGCTCGGCTGTTGGCCGTGGCTCTGGCAGGGGCCTTGCTGGCTGCCTGCGCCCAGTCCTCCGTTGTGACCCGAAATTCCGGATTTCTTGCCAGTCGGCAGGCGTCGCTGCCACATGATCGAACGGCATCGTTCGTGACGCCTGCGCGTGTCGCCACGGCACGGCATACCCCGTTCGTGCATCACAAGGCTGCCGCCGGAACACAGATGGCCTCGCAGGGGCTGGCCAGCTTCTACACGGAGGGATCACGGACCGCGAGCGGCGAAAAATTTGATACGCACGAATTGACCGCCGCGCATCCGACCTTGCCGTTCGGCACAAAATTGCGCGTGACGAATGTCGCGACCGGCCGGTCCGTGACGGTTCGGGTCAACGACCGCGGTCCATACGTTCCCGGACGCGTTGTCGACGTCTCCTATTCCGCGGCGCAGTCGCTGGGAATGGTTGGAAAGGGTGTTGCGAACGTCAAGCTTGACGTCGTTCAGTAGGTGACGGCAGCAGCCATGATCGATCTTCCAGAGGTTGCGCTGCGATGTCATCAGAGCTAGTTTTTGTCCAAACCAGGGAGGTGACGATGCGCTATGGTTTGTTGATAGCAGGGGTAGTTGCTCTTGCGGTACCGGCGCATGCCGCGTCCCGCTCTGAATATGTGACGATGGTCTTGCAGGCTTTCGCCGCCAAGGTGGAATGCCCCGGCGTGGACGTCGCCTACCAGGACCTGATGCAGAAGGCCCAGGAGATGCAAATGCCGGACGGAACCACCGAGCAGGTGCGAAACGCGATCGCCTTTACGCACACGGATGGAAAAATGGGCGAGCGCCAGGCGGACGACCTGATGTCGGAAGTCACCACTGCGACACAGTCGACGCAGATGGACCAGAAAAGGCTCGGCATGAAGACCTGGTGCGAAACTCAGAAGACCAGGCTTGCCGGGTTTGTTCGCACGAAGGACTAGACCGGGACGGTTGTTGACTAAATCAAGCTGGCTGCGCGGACTTCAAAGCAGGATTCTCCATAGCGCGTTGCGAGCGAAAGCCTGCCCCGTACCTGGATGGCGGGGTCGCTGCCTGTTCGCTTGAAGAAAACGCGCCAAATGAAAGTCTCAGAGCGCGCCGTTACCGCCAAGGCCCCGATGTTTCGCATGCCACTTCGGGCCGGGTCCTCGCATGTAATGCAGCTCCGGCCGATAGGGATTGCCGGCAATCCGGATCAGCCTGTGCCACCGCGTCACGATCACGTTCAGGTACTGGCGAAGCGGCATCGACAACGGTTGCGTGATCCACATGGCGCTCTCTCAGTGCGGCTTGCCCAGCACGGACGCAAACGGCACGCTGAAGATCTCTTCGCCGTCATCATCGCTGACGTGCAATACCCAGCCGCGCCAATCTTCCAGGACCGGCGTCATGACAAGCGAGCGCACGACGAGGGCGGCATGGTCACGCGCCTCGGCCAGATCGGCGACGGCGCTGCCGCATCGATCGATCGAGACACCTATCGAATTGGAACAATGGAAATAGACCTGGGCCATGTTTCGCCTCGTCTCGAATCCCGAAAAGCGAAGTGCAGGCTTCATGGATAGCAGCGGGATGGTGTGATGAAAATTCCGATAGACCACGTAAGGGAAATTACGGGGGTCGCCGCTGATTCTGCAACTGTGGCAGGCCGCAAGCGGTCGGATCGCCGTCAAAGAGCCGATTCACCTGTAAAACAACCAAAGGCGCAAAGTTCCCGCGGCGCATTGCGCCCGAGTTTTGCGGGCCCTTCCGCCCCGAAGGGCGTGCTTCGTCGCGGAGCCTGTCATCGGGCCCGCATTCGCGCGACCCGTTGGCTCCCCGCAATGACGCTGTAGCGCGCGCCGGCCCCTTGAGGTGAATCAAACGCCTGAAACCCGCGTGGGACTAGCCTGACCCGGCAAAGCGAGGTTTTCGATGGCGTTCAGAGATATCCTGGTCGCGCTGACGAGTTATCCCGAGCCGACGCCGGTATCGGTGGTCGAGGAGGCGGTGTCGGTCGCCTCTATGCTCGGCGCACATATCGCCGCACTCTCCTGTGAAATACACGTTCAGGTGCCAGGCCACTTCATGTCGGGTGCGGTCGTCGGCTTGCCCGGGGTCATTGCCGGCGAAGCCGCCAAGAGCCGGGCGAATGCCCAGGACCTGCTTGCAGCGTTCGACGCCGCCGCCGCGAAGGCCGGCGTTTCCTGCGAAACCCTGCTTGAGAAATGCCAGACGGTCGATGTGCCGGAGCTACTGGTGGAATACGCGCGGATTCGCGATTTCACCATTTTGCCGGAGTCAAACGACCGCTGGTATGCCGAGGCCGTGGTGTTCGGCTCCGGCCGGCCGACCCTGATCCTGCCGCAAAACCCGCGCTCCCGCCCGTTCGAGCTCGGGACTGTCGCGGTGGCCTGGGATTTCAGCCGTGCCGCCGCGCGCGCGGTATCGGATGCGATGCCGCTTTTGGAAAAGGCCGGGAGGGTTCGCGTCGTCACCGTTCTCAACGAGAAGCGCCTCGATGACAAGCATTCGGCCGAGCAGCTGTCGAAGAACCTGTCCCGGCACGGCATCGATGTCGTGCTGGACAAGGTCGATGCCAAGGGCCGGCCGATCGGCGCCGTTCTCGAAGCCTATGTTGCCTCTCACGAGGCGGACCTGCTGGTCATGGGGGCGTATGGACATTCCCGCCTGCGGGAATTCGTGCTGGGCGGGGCGACCAAAAGCCTGTTGTCAAAGCCGCCGCTGCCGATCCTGTTTTCGCATTGACGGACGGTCGGACGAACAGGAGACCATGCAAATGACCAATCCCATCGATCGGTACGGGTTAGCTCCTCGGATCCTGCACTGGCTGACGGTCGTCCTGGTCATCGTGGCGTGGACGCTGGGGACCTTCGGCGACGATCTGCCCAAGGGAGCCGCGCGCGATACGGGCCTCTTTGTCCACATTTCCGCGGGCCTGGTAATCCTGATGGCGCTCGTCATGCGGCTGGCTTGGCGGGTGGCCGAGCCGCCGCCGCTCCCTGAGCCGAACGAATTCGGCAGATGGCTGGGCGCCTACGCCGATCCGGCGGCGCGTCTGGCGCATTACACGCTTTACGCGCTGCTGATTGCGGTTCCGATCGCCGGCATCGTTGCGCAGTTTGCGCGCGGCAACGCGCTG
>NZ_JADGRI010000222.1 GCF_017881085.1 Bradyrhizobium sp. | reverse complement strand
CGACGGCGCCAGCGCGGCGTTCCGCCCCAAGGCCGTGTCGTGGGTGATGGCCGGCGGGGTGTTCGCCGGCGTGCTCGGCCCGCAGCTCGTGCAGTGGACTATGGATATCTGGCCGCCTTATCTGTTCGCCTTCTCCTTCGTGGTGCAGGCGGTTGTGGCGCTGGTCGCGATGCTGGTGCTCTCCGGCGTCGATGCGCCAAAACCCGCACCGGCGGATTTGCACGGCGGCCGGCCGCTGTTCGAGATCGTCCGCCAGCCGCGCTTCATCGCCGCGGCCCTCTGCGGCATCGTTTCCTATCCGATGATGAATCTTGTGATGACGTCGGCGCCATTGGCGATGAAGATCTGCGGGCTTTCCGTCAGCGATTCCAATTTTGGCATCCAGTGGCATATCGTGGCGATGTACGGGCCGAGCTTCTTCACGGGATCGCTGATTGCGCGCTTCGGCGCGCCGAAGGTAGTCGCGACCGGCCTGATCCTCGAGGCCGCCGCCGCGACGATTGGACTGAATGGCATCAGCGCGCTGCATTTCTGGGCCACGCTGATCGTGCTTGGAATGGGGTGGAATCTCAGCTTCGTCGGGGCGTCGGCGCTGGTTCTGGAGACGCATCGGCCGCAGGAGCGCAACAAGGTGCAAGCCTTCAATGATTTCCTGGTGTTCGGCATGATGGCGATCGGCTCGTTTTCCTCCGGCCAGCTGCTGGCAAATTACGGCTGGTCGGCGGTCAACATGGTGGTGTATCCGCCGGTATTGCTCGGGCTGACGGTGCTGGCCTTTGCGTCGTTCGCGCGCCGGCGGCGGGCGAGGTTGCAGGAATTGTCCGAATTTCCCGATCCCATGTGACCGGTTGCCCGTCATTCTGGAGGAGCTATGCCGACGCGAGAACGCCTCAATGAATTCATCGCCGTCGTGGAGGCAGGCGATCACGCCGGCGCCATCGAGCGCTATTACACCGAGGATGCCAGCATGCAGGAGAACGCCGCGCCGCCGCGCGTCGGCCGCGACGTGCTGGTCGCCCATGAGCGGGCCGCGCTGGCGCGGATGTCGCATGTCCATTCCAAGGCGATGTCCTCGGTGGTCGAGGGCGACCGCGTCGTCATTCACTGGAACTTCGTGCTGACCGAGAAATCCGGACAGGTGCGCCGGTTCGACGAGGTCGCTCTGCAGGAGTGGCGCGGCGACAGGATTTTTCGCGAGCGCTTTTTCTACGACCCGTCCACTATCAAGGTCTGACACCTCGGTCTGTGTCGAAGCATTGCGCCTGCCGGGCGGATAATTGTAATCGTCTTGCCCGGCCACGACGGCGGCCGCGTCGAAGAGACAGATGTTGGAATCTTCCACTCACACGGCCATCGACGAAACCTCCGCCCGTTATGACGGCTGGCGAATCGTTGCGGTCTGCTTCCTGGTCGCGACGTTCGGCTGGGGCCTCGGCTTCTACGGCCAGAGCGTCTATCTCGCCGAGCTGCATCGCCTGCACGGCTGGCCGGCCTCGCTGATCTCGTCGGGGACGACGTTCTTTTATCTATTCGGCGCGGTGCTGGTCGCCTTCGTCAGCGAGGCAATCCGGGCGTTCGGCCCGCGCAACTGCCTGCTCGCCGGTATCCTGGCGATGGCCGGGGCGGCGATCATGATGGGGCACGTGACCTCGCCTTGGCAGCTTTATCTGGCCGATGCGCTGCTGGCGTTCGGCTGGGCCGGCACCAGCCTCGGCGTCATCACCAATACGCTCGGTCTCTGGTTCGACAGGAAGCGCGGCATGGCGATCAGCCTCGCGCTCAATGGCGCGAGTTTTGGCGGCATCATCGGCGTGCCGCTGTTGGTGATGGCGATCGGGCATTTCGGGTTTCCCGGCGCCATGATCGCGGCGGCGGGCACGATGCTGGTGCTGATGATCCCCATTGTCCTGATCTTTGTCGGGCGGCCGCCCGAGCCTGTGAGCTGCGCCGCGGGAACGGCAACCGCGGAGGCGCCTTCTGCCGCGGGCATCCGCGCCCAGGCGCTGCGCGACGTCGGATTCCTGACGGTGTCGATCGCCTTTGCACTGGTGCTGTTTGCGCAGGTCGGCTTCATCGTTCACCTGATTTCGTTCCTCGATCCTGTGATCGGCCGACGCAGTGCGGCGACCGCGGTCGCGCTGTTGACGGCGATGGCGGTGGTCGGCCGCGTGCTGTTCTCGACCGTGATCGACCGGCTCAACCAGCGGCTGGCCTCGGCGATCTCCTTCGCCAGCCAGGCGCTGGCCCTGGTGGTGATCATCCACTCACGCAGCGAAATCGTGCTGATCGCGGCCTGCGGGCTGTTCGGCTTCTCGGTCGGCAATCTCATCACGCTGCCGTCTTTGATCGTGCAGCGCGAGTTCGATGCCCGCTCGTTCGGCGTGCTGATCAGCCTGATCACGGCGATCAACCAGGTCACCTATGCGTTCGGCCCCGGGGTCATCGGCCTGTTGCGCGATGCTTCGGGAAGCTACGCCCTGCCGTTTTACGGCTGCATCGGGCTGGAGCTGACGGCGGCGGTGTTGATCATGGTGCGTGGGCGGAAGACCGTGTAGCCCGGATGGAGCGCAGCGAAATCCGGGCCGGTGCCCGTTGATCCCGGATTACGCTGCGCTCCATCCGGGCTACAATCTTCTCACGCCTCCCGCTGCCGCAACAGATCCTCTAGATCGAGACGATGCGTGAACATCGCCAGCGATCCGTCCTCCTTGCGCGGCCATTGCTCCTTCGGCCGGTCCCAATACAGTTCGACGCCGTTTTCGTCCGGGTCACGCAAATAAAGCGCTTCGCTAACGCCATGATCGCTGGCACCGTCGAGCGGGATGCCGGCCTGGATCAGCCGGTGCAACGCGTCCGCCAGCGCCGGCCGCGTCGGATAAAGGATCGCGGTGTGAAACAGCCCCGTGGTTCCGGGCGGCGGCGGATGGCCGCCCTTGCTCTCCCAGGTGTTGAGCCCGATGTGGTGATGATAGCCGCCTGCCGAAATGAACGCCGCGCCCGAACTCAGGCGCTGCGTGATCTCAAAACCGAGTACGCCGCAATAGAACGCCAGTGCGCGATCGAGATCGGCCACCTTGAGATGGACATGTCCGATCCGCGTGCCGGCGATGATGGGTGGATTGTCGGGCATCTGCTCTCTCCGTTTACTTACCTGCCCCTGCAAAGAACGGGCTCACGCCAGTTCGGAAACCTCTCCGGTCGGCAGCTCGAATTCAAACGTGTTCAATGTCATCGACACCATGGTGTAGTAGCCGCACAGGCCGATGATCTCCACCAGCCCGCGCTCGGTCAGCACTTTCACCGCCTCGTCGTACAACGCCTTGGATAGCCCGTGGCCCTCGTGCAGCGATTTGGACACGTCGTAGATCATCCGTCCCTTCGGTTCGTCGAAACGCGGGGTGCGGCGATCCCTGATCGCGTCGATGACGTCAGGATCCATGCCGCCTTTCAGCGCCAGCCGCTTGTGGGCATACCATTCGTAATGCGAGGTCCAGTGACGCGCGGTGACCAGGATCGCGATCTCCGACAATTTGGCTGGAAACATCGTATCGAACCGCAGGACGGCGCCGAGGCGGGTGGCGTGCCGCGCCATCTCGGGGCTGTTGAGCCAGGCCATCATCGGCGCCGGCGGGGCGCCGCGCTTGCCGGCGATCGACTCGTCATACGTCCGTTTCTGGTCTTCGTTCATTTCGCCAGGCGAAAGCAACTTCAGCCGCATCTCGGTTTCCCCTTGTTCTTCAATCATTATCGGCCTTGCGCATACACCCGATCGGCGATCAAGACCACAGCCGCGGCCGCATGGCGTTGGCCAGAGATATATTGAATTCCGCAAGGCGATGGCTAAGGTCGATTCAGAAATGATGCATCGATCGCCGGCCGCCAGCCGGCTGCAATCGCACAATGGAAGCGCCGATGTCCGATCTGGAAAAATTTCGCCGCGAAACCCGCGTTTGGCTGGAAGCCAATTGTCCGCCGGAGATGCGGCGTCCGATGACCTCGGAAGCGGATACGTTCTGGGGCGGCCGCAATACCAAATTCTCTTCCGAGCCGCAGCAGGTGTGGTTCGAGCGGATGCGGGACAAGGGCTGGACCGTACCGCATTGGCCGAAGGAGTACGGCGGCGGCGGTCTCGACGCGGAAGAGGCAAAAATCGTGCGCCAGGAGATGGCTGTTATCGGCGCGCGACAGCCGCTGACTTCGTTCGGCATTTCCATGCTCGGGCCGGCGCTGCTGAAATACGGCACCGAGCTGCAGAAAAAGCAGCATCTGCCCAAGATCACCGCCGGACTGATCCGCTGGTGCCAGGGCTATTCCGAGCCGAATGCCGGCTCCGACCTCGCCTCGCTGCAGACCCGCGCCGAAAGCGACGGCGAGGATTTTGTCATAACCGGCCAGAAAATCTGGACGTCTTACGCCAACTACGCCGACTGGATCTTCTGTCTCGTCCGCACCGACGCATCGGCCAAGAAGCATGACGGCATCAGTTTTATCCTGTTCGACATGGCCTCGAAGGGCGTCTCGACCAAGCCGATCCTGCTGATTTCAGGCTATTCGCCGTTCTGCGAAACCTTCTTCGACAATGTGCGGGTGCCGAAGGCAAATGTGGTCGGCACCGTCAATCGCGGTTGGGACGTGGCCAAATATCTGCTGCAGCACGAGCGTGCGATGATCTCGGGCATGGGCGAGCGCGGCGTCGGCCGTCCGCTCGGCCAGGTCGCCGCCGACTCCGTCGGCACCGACGAGCAGGGGCGGCTGGAAGATCCGATGCTGCGCGGCCAGATCGCGACCTTCGAGATCGACGAGGCGGCGCTGGCCTGCGCCGCCGAACGCGCGGTCGATCTGGCCAAGGCGGGGCAGGCGCATCCGGCGTTTTCCTCGGCGATGAAATATTACGGTACCGAGCTGAACAAGCGCCGCTACGAGATCCTGATGTCGGCGGGTGGCGTCGACGCGCTGGAATGGGAAAGCGAGCGGTCCAAAGGCGGCGCCCGCGCGCGCGCCTGGCTGCGCACCAAGGCCAACTCGATCGAGGGCGGCACATCCGAGGTGATGCTCGGCATCGTGGCGAAACGGATCCTCGATCTGCCGGGGGCGTGAAACGCTAACCCGTCATTCCGGGATGGTCCGAAGGACCAGACCCGGAATCTCGAGATTCCGGGTTCGAGTCTTCGACGCACCCCGGAATGACAATGCCAACAAGAAACACTTCTGAACCGGAACCCCTCAAATGGCCCTCGTCCTTAGCGAAGAACAGTCGATGCTGCGCGACAGCGCGCGCGGTCTCATCAGCGACAAGGCGCCGGTATCGCATCTGCGGCAGCTGCGCGATGCGAAGGACGCAACAGGCTTTTCCCGCGAACTCTGGAAGAATTTCGCCGATATGGGATTTTCCGGCCTGCTGGTGCCGGAGGAGTTCGGCGGTAGCGGACTCGGCTGCGTCGAGGCTGGCGTGGTGATGGAGGAAATCGGCCGCACCTTGGTGCCGTCGCCGTTTCTCGCAACCGCCGTGCTGGCGGCGTCCGCGCTGTCGCGCGGCGGCAGCGCCGCGCAGAAATCCCAGCACCTGCCGAAGATCTCGGACGGTTCGCTGCTCGCCGCGCTCGCCATCGACGAGGGCGCAAAACATCGTCCGTTGCAGACGAAGCTGCAGGCAGTGCGTTCCGGCAACGGTTTCAGGCTCACCGGCGACAAGGCCTTCGTGGTCGACGGGCACACCGCCGATCTCGTGATCGTCGCGGCCCGCACCGCGGGCGCGGCCGGCGAGCGCGACGGGTTGACGCTGTTTCTGGTCGACCCGAAGACTAAGGGCATTGAGACCGAACGCACCGCGATGGTGGATTCGCACAACGCCGCCCGAATCAAATTCGGCAATGTCGAGGTCGACGCCGATGGCGTGCTCGGCGAGGTCGATCAGGGTTTTGCGCTTTTGGAAGGCGTGCTCAATATCGGCCGCGGCGCAGCCGCCTCGGAAATGGTGGGCTTGAGCGAAGAAGTGTTCGGCCGCACCGTGAATTATCTCAAGGAGCGCAAGCAGTTCGGAAAACTGATCGGCGAGTTCCAGGCGCTGCAGCACCGGGCGGCCCAGCTCTATATCGAGATCGAGATCACCCGCGCCGCGGTGCTCAAGGCGCTGCAGACGCTGGATGGGGATTTTGCCAACGCCGGCGCGGCGGTCGCGGTGGCGAAGGCCCGCGCCGGATCGACCGCGACACTGGCCGTTCAGGAAGGCGTGCAGATGCACGGCGGCATGGGCATGACCGACCAGTTCGACATCGGATTCTTCATGAAGCGCGCGCGGGTGTGCCAGGAATTGTTCGGCGACAGCAATTTCCACGCGGATCAATTGGCGCGGATGAAGAGTTATTGAGCTTTGTCATTCCGGGGCGCGCGAAAGCGCGAACTCCGATGTGCGATTCACATCGGAGAATCTCGAGATTCCGGGTTCAGCCCTGTGGGCTGCCCCGGAATGACGGCTGGGGCCGTTACCGTATCGGCGGCGCGTACTGGATGCCGCCGGCGCTCCAGAGCTGGTTGAGGCCGCGCGGAATCTTCAGCTTCGATCCCGAGCCGACATTGCGCTCATAGACCTCGCCGTAATTGCCGACGTGGCGGATGATGCGCGCGGCCCAGTCCTTGGTCAGCCCGAGGTCCTCGCCGTAGGTGCCTTCGGTGCCGACCAGCCGCATCACGTCGGGCTTCTGCGACTTCAGCGCCTCGTCGATGTTCTTCGAAGTGACGCCGAGCTCTTCGGCGTTGATCATTGCGTACAGCGTCCATTTCACCAGCATCATCCAGTCGTCGTCGCGCTGCCGCACCACCGGCGCCAGCGGCTCCTTGGAGATGACGTCGGCCAGGATGACGTGGTCGTCCGGCTTCGACAGGTTCAACCGCAGCGCATAGAGCTGGGAGACGTCTGCCGTAAACGTGTCGCACTGGCCGGAATCATAGGCCTTGATGACGTCCTCCAGCTTGGCGAATTTCTTCTCCTCATACTTCATGTTGTTGGCGCGGAAATAGTCGGCGAGGTTGAGCTGCGTCGTGGTTTCCGACTGCACGCACACCTTGCTGCCGTTCAGCTCCAGCGCCGAATCGATGTTGCGCGCCCGCGGCAGCATGAAGCCTTCACCGTCATAATAGGCGACCGCCGGAAAATAGAGGTCGTAATTGGTCTCGCGCGCCATGCTCCAGGTCGAATTGCGCGACAGGATATCCACCTTGCGGTTCTGCAATTCCTTGAAGCGCTCGCTGGCTTCCAGCGGCACGAACTTCGCCTTGGCCGGATCGTCGAAGATGGCGGCCGCGACCGCGCGGCAGAAGTCGACATCGAAGCCGCTCCAGTTGCCCTTGTCGTCGGGGATCGAGAAGCCCGGCAGCCCCTTGTTGACGCCGCACAGCACCTCGCCGCGCCGCAGCGTTCGCTTCAATGTCCGCGTGTCATATCGTTCATAGGTGACGGCGACGGCCGCGACCGCGACTGCGACCGCCAGGCCGATCAGGAGCCCGCCTCGGAATGTGCGCATGGTCTTGTCTTTCGCAATAATCGGAAAAAATGGATCGGCGGTGAGGAACGGTCGCCGCGGCTACAATGCCGGCTCCTGCCGCACGATGACCTTGGTGCCGACGGGAACGCGATCGTAGAGATCGGCGACGTCGGCATTGACCAGCCGGAAGCAGCCGGACGAGACCTTGGTGCCGATCGTGTCCGGCCGGTTGGTGCCGTGGATGCGGTACACGGTGGTGCCGAGATACATCGCACGGGCGCCAAGCGGATTGCCCGGCCCGCCGGCCATGAAGCGCGGCAGATAGGGCTGGCGCGCGATCATCTCGGGCGGCGGGGTCCAGTCGGGCCACTCCGATTTGCGCGTAATGCTCAGAAGGCCCTGCCACTGGAAGCCGTCGCGGCCGACGCCGATGCCGTAGCGGATCGCGCGACCGCCCGGCTGGATCAAATAGAGATGACGCTCCGCAGTCGAGATGATGATGGTGCCCGGCGCCTCGGTGGAGCGGTAGTACACGACCTGCTTGCGGAATTCCGGATCCAGTTCGATCGAATCATCGGCCAGCAATCCCGGCTGGTCGCCGACATCGGGCTGCTGGGCATGGCCGAGCGAGACCGAAAGCATCAGGCCGACAGCGGCGCTCATCATCCAGATCAGGTGCCGAAATCTTGTCATCTAGGGGACTCCCGGTCGCGCGGTCGTTGAATTGCCCGATGCGCATCATCGTTTCGCCAAATCGCTGGAACCATCAAATCTCAGGGACGGCGCAATGGCAAGCAATCCGGATATGTCGCTGGAACTGCTTCGATTTTGTCGGCGCTCCGATGTGTCCCAAAAGCCTCACTTCCGCGCCAAACCTCGCGCCGGGTCCGCAAGCCAATGCGTCTCGGTCGCCGCAGCTGGCGAGTCCGATCGAGGAGGCGGGAGACACGATGTGAGATGGCATCGTGAAAGCGCACTGCGCCCGGATCAACCGGGCGCAGTTCGAAAAGCATGGCTCAGCTGCTGGCGTTCAGCAGCCGTGCGATGGTCCGGTCGATCTGCTCGTACTGCCCTTCGCCGTCATGCTGGAACACGATCTTTCCGCTTTGATCGATGATGTATTGCGCCGGCCAATACTGGTTACCGTAGGCATTCCACGTTTGGGAATTGTTGTCCTGCGCGACCGGATAGGTGATGCCATGCCGTTTCAGCGCGGCCTGCACGTTGGAGGCCGACTTTTCGAACGGGAATTCCGGGGTGTGAACGCCGACCACGACCAGGCCGCGGTCTTTGTATTTTGCATAGAGCTCGGTGACATGGGGCAGCGTGTTGACGCAGTTGACGCAGCCATAGGTCCAGAAATCAACCAGCACCACCTTGCCGCGCAGATCGCCGATCTTGAGCGGCGCGGAATTGAGCCAGTTGCTGATGCCGGCAAAGTTCGGGGCCGTGCTCTCAACGGCTGCAACCGCGAGCGGAGCCGCCTGGTCCTGCTTAAGCTCGCCGCTGATGCCGGGATCGGCTGCGCCGAGCAGGGAAAGGGCGAGGACAGAGGTCGCAGTGACGAGCGAACGTTGCGTCATGGAAGTCTCCTTGCGTTGCGGATTGTTTACAGGCCGATCTGGCCCTGCGGATAGAATGCGGTCAGCCACGCCACGATGACCGTGTCGTACTG
>NZ_JADGRI010000221.1 GCF_017881085.1 Bradyrhizobium sp. | reverse complement strand
CATTTCCTTGCCGACCGCATCGGGGCAACCTTCCAGGGCCGTATCTCCGGCGTCACCCGCGCCGGCCTGTTCGTCAAACTCTCCGATACCGGCGCCGACGGCCTGATCCCGATCCGCACGCTGGGGACCGAATATTTCAACTACGACGAGACCCGCCACGCACTGGTCGGCTCGCGCAGCGGTGCCATGCACCGGCTGGGTGACGTGGTCGACGTCCGTCTGGTAGAAGCTGCGCCGGTCGCCGGCGCGCTGCGGTTCGAGCTATTGTCGGAAGGCAATCTCGCCCCGCGCGGCCGCAAGCGCCAGGATATTTCCAGGCCGCCGACGAAAGCGCATCCGGGCCGAAGCCCGCACAAGATGGATCACAAGCCAGGCAAAGCCAAGTCTGGGAAATCGGCGTCTGGGAAATCGGCGTCTGGAAAATCGACGTCCGGAAAACCGAAGTCGGGCAAGTCCAAGAAAGGCAAGTCATGGAAAACGTGAACGCCCATCCCATCGTCTGGAGCCGGGAAACCGGAGCGGCCGAAAAGCGCGATGTCTGGACTGCCTTGAAGCGCGGCTTTCGCGGCCGCTGCCCGCGCTGCGGCCAGGGCAAGCTGTTTCGCGCCTTCCTGAAGGTCGACGATCATTGCTCGGTTTGCCAACTGGATTTCACACCCCATCGCGCCGACGACCTGCCGGCCTATCTCGTGATCGTCATCGTCGGCCACATCGTGGTGCCAACGATCCTGTGGATCGAAACCGACTATTCGCCGTCGGTACCGCTGCAGCTCTCGATCTATCTGCCGCTCACCCTGATTTTGTCACTGGTCTTGCTGCAACCGGTGAAAGGCGCAGTGGTCGCGATCCAATGGGCGTTACGCATGCATGGATTTGACGAACAAAATCCGACAGAATAGTCGGACGGTTTCGCGAACAAGAAACGCGGCGGGAGCGAAATGAACGAGACGGCAAAAAGCGAGACGGTCAAGGAAGAGAAAGAAGCCGATCATCACCCCTATCGCCGCCCGGTCGACGCCGCCACGCTGATCCTGGTCGACCGCACCGTCTCGACGCCGAAAGTTCTGGTCGGCAAACGCCACGACAAGGTGGTGTTCATGCCCGGCAAGTTCGTCTTTCCCGGCGGCCGCGTCGACAAGACCGACAACCGCGTTCCCGTGGCTGCCCCCATCCCGAAGGCGCTGGAGGAAAACCTCCTGAAGGGCAGCCCGAAAATTACCGCATCCCGCGCGCGCTCGCTGACGATTGCCGCCATCCGCGAGGCCTGCGAGGAAACCGGCCTTTGTCTGGGACGCAAGGGCAATGGTGCTGTGCCTGATCTGGAAGGCCCATGGAAGTCGTTTACCGAGGCAGGCCTGCTGCCCGACCCATCCGGCCTGTTTATGATCGCGCGCGCGATCACGCCTCCTGGACGTGTTCGGCGCTTCGATACCCGCTTCTTCACCGCGGACGCCTCCGCCATCGCCCATCGCGTCGAGGGCGTGATCCATGCCGATGCCGAACTGGTCGAACTGGTCTGGGTCGAGCTCGGTTCGAAACCCTTGGCCGACCTGCATCCCATGACAAGGAATGTTTTGAACGAACTCGAAAAGCGTCTCGCCACGGGGCCGCTGGGCCACGACGCGCCGGTACCGTTCTTCCATTTTTACGGCGGCAAGATGCAGAAGGACGTGTTGGGGGGGTAACGCTCCCTCCCGTTATTCCGGGGCGCGCGAAGCGCGAACTACGATGTGCAATTGCACATCGGGGAATCTCACGCCAACAACATCGAGATTCCGGGTCTGCGCCTGACGGCGCATCCCGGAATGACGATTGTGTCGGTCAACCCGCAAAAAACAAAATAATCTTCTGCGCGTCTCCGATGGCATCGGCTTACGTCACGCCTATGTGTTTCCGTAACAACAACCACGACGGTACGGGGCAATGGCATTACGTCAACTCAAGCTCGGCGCGTTCATGCGGCCGGTCAGCATTCATACCGGCGCGTGGCGCTATCCCGGCGCCTGGCCGGACGCCAATTTCAATTTTGGCCATATCAAACAGCTGATCCAGAAACTGGAGGCCGGGAAATTCGACGCCTTCTTCATGGCCGACCATCTGGCCGTGCTGAATATGCCGATCTCTGCGCTCAAGCGCAGCCACACCGTGACCTCGTTCGAGCCGTTCACGCTGCTGTCGGCGCTGGCGGGCGCCACCGAACGAATCGGGCTGATCGCAACAGGCTCGACCACGTTTGACGAGCCCTACCATGTCGCCCGCCGTTTTGCCTCGCTCGATCACATCTCAGGCGGTCGGGCGGGCTGGAATATCGTCACCACATCCAATCCGGACGCGGCGCTGAATTTCGGGCTCGACGATCACATGGAGCACGCCGAACGCTACAAGCGCGCGCGGGAATTCTACGACGTCGTGACGGGCTTGTGGGATTCCTTCGCCGACGACGCGTTTGTCAGGGACGTCGAAACAGGACTCTACTTCGATCCAGCCAAAATGCATGTGCTCAACCACAAGGGAAAATATCTCAGGGTGCGCGGCCCGCTCAACATCGCCCGGCCGGTGCAGGGTTGGCCGGTGATCGTCCAGGCCGGCGCATCGGAAGACGGCAAGCAGCTCGCGGCGGAGACGGCGGAAGCGGTGTTCACCGGCGGCGGCAGCCTCACCGACGGGCAGAAGCTCTATGCCGACATCAAGGGCCGCATGGAAAAGGTAGGCCGCGACCCCGAGCATTTGAAGATTCTGCCCGGCGCGTTCGTGGTCGTGGGCGACAGCGTCGAGGAAGCCAGGGAGAAGCGGGCAAAGCTCGACAGCATGGTGCATTACGACAGCGCCATCGCCTCGCTGTCGGTTCAGCTGGGCACCGACGCTTCAGGCTTCGATCCCGAAGGCCAGTTGCCACCGATCCCGGAAACAAATGCGAGCAAGAGCGGCCGGCAACGGCTGGTCGATGTCGCCGCCCGCGACAAGCTGACCGTGCGCCAGCTCGCTCAGCGCGCCGGCGGCTATGGCGGCCTCGCCTTCGTCGGCACGCCGGTGACCATCGCCGATCAGATGGAAGAATGGCTGACCGGTCACGGCTGCGACGGCTTCAACATCATGTTCCCGTTCCTGCCCGCAGGCCTCGAGGATTTCGTCGACAAGGTGGTGCCGGAACTGCAGAAGCGCGGGATATTCCGGAAGGAGTATGAAGGCCGGACCCTGCGGGAGAATCTGGGGCTGCCGAGGCCGAAAAATCGGTTCTTCGAGGCCTAATCGCCCGGATTCTCGCCAGTTCTTGCCGGCAAAACCTTGACTTTGGGCTGTTTGAAGCTAGGTTGCCCGGCAAATGCGGGTCGATTGGCCGGCTCCAGATTCCCCTGATATTTGAGGTCCTGAACATGGCCAAAGCGGTCACCATCAAGGTTAAGCTCGTTTCCTCGGCAGACACCGGCTTCTATTACGTCGCCAAGAAGAATTCTCGCACCATGACCGACAAGCTGGTCAAGAAGAAGTACGACCCGGTCGCGCGCAAGCACGTCGAATTCCGCGAGTCCAAGATCAAGTAAAATCGCGGGACATGCAGACTTGAGCGGGGCCTTCATGGCCCCGTTTTTATTTTGGCAGCGCGGCCCTTCGTTTGACGCGTTCTCTTCACGCGAACCGGCCTCCACTTCGCTCGAAAACGCGCTACGCCGTGGCAGCCAGAGGCGGCCGCGTCGGCCGGATCAGCGCGAACGCCACCTGCACGATGCCGGCCGCCAGCCCCACCGCAACGCCGATCCGCCAGGCAAGGTTGTAGGAGCCGAGCTGGTCGTAGATCAGCCCTCCCCCGTAAGCGCCGAGGAAACTGCCGAGCTGGTGGCTCATGAAGGCGAGCCCCTGGATCATCGCCTGCCATTGCAGGCCGAACAGTTCGGCGACCGCGCCCGCCACCAGCGGCCCGACGCCGAGCCACAAGAATCCCATCATCGCGCCGAACACCAGCGTCGTGGCCTCCGACGGCGGCAGTATGAAATACCAGGCCAGCACCAGCGATCTCGCAATGTAGATGCCGCCCAATAGCGCCAGCTTGTTCCAGCGCTCGCCGGCCCAGCCGAAGAACAGGCTGCCCAGCACATTGAAGCCGCCGATGACGCCGAGCGTCTCCGCGCTCAGCATCGGGTCCATGCCGCAGATCGCGAGGTAAGACGGCAAATGCGTGGTGATAAAGACGAGCTGCATGCCGCAGACGAAATAGGCTGACGTCATCACCACGAAGGACGCATTGCCGAATGCGACTTGCACCGCCACCGCGGCCGTGGTGTCGGCGATGTCGTCATGCGACCGTGGCGGCAGCGGAATCTTGTCGACTCGGCCTGCGAACCACGCCGCCGGCAGCAGCGCCAGCGACAGGATCACGAAGCCGATCAAACCGATGCGCCAGCCGTAGCCCTCATTCAGGATCTGCCCGAGCGGCGCCGACAGCAGCGCCCCCAGCGATCCCGCCGCCGAAACCATGCCGAGCACCGTGCTGCGCACGGTCGCGGGCACCGCACGCGCCGCCACCGACATCGCAATCGCCGCGGCAGTACACGCCAGCGACATCCCGATCAGCACGCCCGCGCCGAGCATGACACTGATGAAGCCCTGCGCGCCCGCCATCAGCGCGAGGCCTGCGATATAGAACAGCGCGCCCGCCATCATGATGGCGCGAAAACCGTAGCGCACCGTGAACGCGCCGGCCAGCGGCTGCAGGAACCCCCAGGCGAGGTTCTGCACCGCAATCGCCAGGGTAAAATCCGATACCGAAATCGCGACGTCATGGGTCAGCGGCTGCAGGAAGATGCCGAGACTCTGGCGCAGGCCCATGCTCAGGGAGAGCATCACCGAGGCGCCGATCAGGATCGGAAGCGTGGGACGGAGCAGTTGCAGCAGGGGCATTTTTCTTGTTCTCCCTTGTGGCCGCCGGTTCGAAAACCGCGTCTCTTGTCGCGCCGGGCTTGATTACACCGATCTGTGTAATTAACATGCAGACGGCCGCCGCTGTCAAGCGGCCCTACAACACAGGTCTGTGTACAGATGTCCCGGTCCGAAAAACCCGACATGAAAGAGCGGATTCTCGAAACCGCCGATCGGCTGTTCTATCTGCGCGGCATCCGCGCGGTCGGCGTCGATACCGTCGCCGCCGAGATCGGCATCTCCAAGCGCACGCTGTATAACCATTTCCCCTCGAAGGACGCGCTGATCAGGGCCTATCTGGAGCGGCGCTTCACGCGAGTTCCCGCGTCCGACAAGCCGCCCGTCGAACAAATCCTCGGAACGTTCGACCGGCTGGAGCGGGGTTTCGCCAGCAAGGGCTTTCGCGGCTGCCCGTTTGTCAACGCGGTCGCCGAACTCGGCACAGAAGACCGTGCGGTCAGGAAGATCGCGATCGCCTTCAAGGAAAGCCGCCGCGTCTGGTTTCGCGACCTGTTGCTGCAGCTCGATGTCCCCGATCCGGAAGGCCTTGCGACGCAGCTCACGCTGCTGGTCGACGGCTCCATCGCGCAGGACCTGGTGCGCGACGATCCGTCGATGGCGCGGGCGGCGAAGCAAGCGGCAGCGGTGCTGCTGGCAAATGCCGGCGTTGAGGTTGGCGGAGATGCCGCGGAGAAGCCGCAACCCGCCACGGACAGGCGCCGTCCCGCTTCTTCCTGAAGCACCGTTTAGCTGCTAGCGTCGCCCGTCCGAATGCAATCCAACAAATTATGGACGACATGAAAGTGACCGCCGGCGGCTACGATTTCGGGCAGGCCCATGCCGCCATGCAGCGCTTCGTTGACGGCAACATCCTGTCCGGCGTTTCGTCCGCAGTGCTGGTCGGCCGGGACCTGGTGGATGTCAATTGCGCCGGATGGGCCGACAAGGAAGCACAAACGCCATTGCGCGTCGATCACATCTTCCGCGTCTATTCCAACACCAAGCTGGTCACCTCCTGCGCCGCGCTGCTGCTGTTTGAGGAAGGCCTGCTCGGGCTGGACGATCCGATCGAGAAGTTCATCCCACAGCTTGCCGACCGCAAAGTCCTGCGCCCTGGCGCGGTTTCATTGCACGAGACGGAACCGGCCAGGGGGTCGATCACCATTCGTCATTTGTTGAGCCACAGCTCGGGGTTGAGCTATGGCGTTTTCGATCCCGGCACGGCCATCTTCAAGGCCTACAATGAGCGCAGGATACTCAACCCCGCGACCCCGCTGGCGGACATGATCGACCAGCTGGCGGACCTGCCGCTGCTCTATCATCCGGGAACGTCATGGGAATACTCGGTCGCGACAGACGTAATCGCCCGGCTGGTCGAAATCATCAGCGCTCAGCCCTTCGATCACTTCATTCAGGCGCGAATTCTCGGTCCGCTCGGCATGGTGGATACCGGCTTTGTGGTCCCGGAGAAGGATCGCGGCAGGTTCGCCTCGTATTACAACGGCGCAGACCTGATGGATCCCTTGAAGCCCGGGCTGACGCGAAACGACAACGCGCCCTATCCGGGGGCCTATTTGCGCCCGGTCCCGAGGTTCAACGGCGGCGGCGGCCTGGTTTCAACCTTGCCGGATATGGTGGCGCTGATCCGAAGCCTGCTGCCCGGGGGCCCAACCCTGCTCAAGCCCAAGACGATTGCGTTGATGATGACTAACCAGCTGGCCGACGGCGTCTGGATGCGCTTTCCCATGACAGGCGAGCTTCCCGGCAGGGGATACGGGCTGGCCGGCGGGCTGATCCTCAAGCCCTCGCCGTTCGACCATCCGGACTCGGCCGGCGAGCTCTATTGGGGCGGCGTGGCGGGCACGCAATGGTGGATTTCACCACAAAGGAATGTTGCGGGCTTGATGATGACGCAACGACACATGTCGTTCATGCATCCCTTTGCCTTCGAGTTCAAAAGGCTGGCGTACGAAGCGGTAAGGCGCGCGCGCTGAGGAAACGCGCTTAGGCCGCCTGCGCCACCACCCGGTTGCGGCCGTCATGCTTGGCGCGGTAGAGCGCGGTGTCGGCGCGCTTGAGCACGTCGGCGACGGCTTCGCCCTTCACCTCCAACGTCGACAGGCCGATCGAGATCGTAACCTCGATGCGCTTTGTTCCCTTGTTGACCGCGAACAGATCGCCCGCGATCGAACGGCGCAGCCGCTCCGCCACCATGCCGGCGACATGCAGGTCGGTTTCCGGCATCACGATGACGAATTCCTCGCCGCCATAGCGGCAAGCGAGATCGATGCCGCGGATCGATTTGCGGATCCTGACAGCGAATTCGCGCAGCACGTCGTCGCCGGCGTCGTGGCCGTAAGTGTCGTTGATCGCCTTGAAGAAATCGATGTCGAGCATCATCAGCGCCAGCGGCTTGCCGCGGCTCGAGGCCTGTTCGGCGAGCGTACTGAGATGGCTTTCCATGTAGCGGCGGTTGTGCAGGCCGGTCAGCGCGTCGGTGATCGCCATCTCGATCGAGTTCTGCACATTGTCGCGCAGGTCGTCGGTGTAGCGGCGTTTGCGGATCTGGGTGCGAGCCCGCGCCAGCAATTCGTTCTTGTCGACCGGGCGCAGCAGGTAGTCGTTGACGCCGATCTCGAGCCCGCGCAGGAGACGCGTATTGTTGTCGGCGTCCGCGATGGCGAGAATCGGTACATGCCGGGTCCGCTCCAGCGAGCGCGCCTGGCTGCACAGCCGCAAGCCGTCGAAATTGTCCAGGCCAAGAGAGACGATCAGGAGATCGTAATTGCCTTCGGCGGCGTGAAACAGCGCCTCCGCCGGGTTGATCTCGACGTCGACACTGTGCTCGGTGGAGAGCACCGGCGCCAGCCGCTCATAGGACGACGGCCGGTCGTCGACCAGGAGGATGCGGCCGCCCTTCCCGGTGTCGGCCACCGCGCTTCGCTCCGGCGCCTGCACGCCGATCTCGAGCGAGGTGATGGCGCGCATGCGCAGTTCGTCGGTCATCATCTTCAGCCGGGTAAGCGAACGCACCCGCGCGATCAGCACGATGTCGGAGACAGGCTTGGTGAGAAAATCGTCGGCGCCGGCCTCCAGCCCGCGCACGCGATCGGCCGGGCTATCCAGCGCCGTGACCATGACAACCGGAATGTAGTGCGTGGCCGGGTTGGATTTCAGCCGGCGGCAGACTTCAAAGCCGTCCATGTCGGGCATCATAACGTCGAGCAGGATGATGTCGCATTCGGCGCGCGCGCAGACCGCCAGCGCCTCGGCGCCGCTGGACGCGGTCAGCACATCGAAATATTCGGCCGAAAGCCGCGCTTCCAAAAGCTTGACGTTGGCGGGGACGTCATCGACGACCAGAATGCGCGCGGACATCGAAAATTCTCCCCTACCCGATAAATCGTCGAACAGTTTCAATAAATTTGCCGACCGAGATCGGCTTGGACAAATATGCTTCGCAGCCACCCTCGCGGATGCGTTCCTCGTCACCCTTCATGGCAAAGGCGGTGACCGCGACTACCGGAATGGCCCGCAACTCCGGATCGTCCTTGATCCACCGCGTCACCTCGAGGCCGGATACCTGGGGGAGCTGAATATCCATCAGGATGAGGTCGGGACGAAGTTTGCGGACGAGATCAAGCGCCTCGAAACCGTTGCTGGTACCGGAGGTCTGATAGCCGTGCGCCTCCAGCAGATCGCGAAAGAGCTTCATATTGAGCTCGTTGTCCTCCACGATCAGGACGGTTTTTGCCATCCCGCCCCTCCAATCCGAAATCAAGAAACCCACCTGCAAGATGAGCAGGACACACCACAACACCCCGAAAATGCGTTTAACAGCGAGCCGCAGTTTGCCCGGAAATTCGCTCTATCCCGTTAAGACGGAGCCTCATCTACACGGCTACCGGTTTCCACTTGCTTGAACACGTTCGAGAGACTCGGGCATGATGGTTCCAAAATAGAGACCATAAGTTACGGAAAGGCAAATATCAGTGATGACAAAGCGCACTCACAACCCCCGCGAAGTATCTGAAATCGTGGCGGTTCAGGCGCTTTCCTTCATCGCGGGCGACGCCGAGCGTCTCGGCCTGTTTCTGGCCGAAACCGGGATCGGCCCCGAGACGTTGCGCTCGGCCGCCGCCGATCCGCATTTTCTTGCCAGCGTGCTCGATTTCATCCTGCGCGATGACGGAACCGTGAGGGCGTTCGCGGCCACTTCGAAGCTCGACCCGACCACGATCGCGGCCGCGCGCGACGCGCTGGATGAGGGCCGCTCGGAGCGCGATCCGCCGTGAGCGCCACC
>NZ_JADGRI010000031.1 GCF_017881085.1 Bradyrhizobium sp. | reverse complement strand
CCGCGCCGGCATGGTGTATGCGATCGACGGCAGCGAGCGCTGGCTGGTGCATAATTACATGAAGCCCGGCGAGGGCGATTTCGACTCGGTGGACCGCGATGCCTGCATCCGGACCATTCTCGGCGTCGATGCGGACTTCCGCTACGACATCATATCCAGGGAGGACTGGTACGGGCGCCGCCTGATCGCCGACAAATTTCGCGACCGCGGCGCGTTCATCGCCGGCGACGCGGCACATATCTGGGTGCCCTATGCCGGCTACGGCATGAACGCCGGGATCGCGGATGCCACGAACCTGTCCTGGCTGCTGGCAGCCCATCTCAATGGCTGGGCACCGTCTTCCATTCTCGACGCCTATGAGGCGGAGCGCTGGCCGATCACCAGCCAGGTCTCGCGCTTCGCGATGTCGCATGCCGAGGCTGAAATTCGCCGCCGTGGCGCGATACCCGATGAAATCGAGGATGCGGGACCGAGGGGAGAGGCGGCGCGGGGCGAGGTCGGGCGTCTCACCTACGAGATCAACGTCCAGCAATATGCCTGCGCGGGTCTCAATTTCGGCAGCTATTACGACCGCTCGCCGATCATCGCCTATGACGGCGTCGAACACCCGGCCTACACCATGAGCAGCTATACGCCGTCGACGGTGCCGGGCTGCCGTACCCCGCATCTTTGGTGCGAGGACGGCCGTTCGCTCTACGATGTAATGGGGCCGGAATTCACCCTGCTGAGGTTTGATCCGGCGATAGATATCGCTCCGCTCGAGCGTGCGGCTCGCGGCAGCGGACTGCCGCTGAAGGTTCTCGACATGCAGGGCCCAAAGGCCGCCACTTACTATGGCGGCGGGCTGGTATTGTCCCGCCCGGACCAGCATGTGGCCTGGCGCGGCGACAGGCTGCCGGCGGATCCGCTCGCGTTGATTGATCGTGTCCGCGGTGCCGAAAGCCAAGGTAGCGGGGCCAAAAGCGGCCGCGCGCTGCCGATGGTCTAATCTTCGTTGGCGGCGATCGATTCCATCAAGGAGACCAGCTGACGCTGGACGGTCTGATCCTTGATCTTGCTATAGGCTCGCAGCAAACGCAGGCTGAACGCGCTGTCGAGAAACAGCAGGCTTTCGACCTCGCGCGCCTTGCCGTCGCCGTCGTAGAAGAATGTGACGGGCACATCGAGCGCGGTGGCGATTTGCTGAAGACGAGCAGCGCCGACGCGGTTGACGCCCTTCTCGTATTTCTGAACCTGCTGGAAGCTGACGCCGAGCTTGTCGCCGAGCTCCGCTTGCGAGATCTTTTGTTCGACGCGCCGCAGCCGGATTCGCTTGCCCAATTCAATGTCGGGTTTGCCGGCACTGCGTTGCTTCATTTTCTTTGCAGCTGATTTGTTCATTCTGGTTCTACCGTCCTTCGGCCGAAAACTCCCCGAACCGATGGGTCAGGGATTCACTCTTATATACCGGTTTAAATTCCCGTGGATGGATGAATTCGTCCTTAAACCACGGGAATTTAGAAGGGTTAAAGGCGTCTATCAGCCAGTCTATCATATGTCGGACCCGGGGAATCCGGCCACTCCCGGGATGATAGGATAGCCAAATATCGAACGGCCGGTGCAACTCAACCTCTAGAGGTATTATTTTCCCGCCAGCCGCATAGGCATAGGTCGGAAATACCCCGATTCCCGCGCCATTGGCCACCGCCCAGTAATTGGCGCTGCTTACATTGGTTCTCATGACAAGCAAATCCCGCTGGGAAAAGCCGGGAAACAGGCTCTCGAATGTCTCCTTGGCGGCGGTCTGATCGGCGACCTGCATTACCAGCCGGTGCTTGACCAGCTCGGCCGCCGTTTTCGGGGTGCCGTGGGTTTGGAGGTATTTCTCGCTGGCAAAGAACATCAGATGCATGCGGCCGAGCCGGACCAGCTTGACGTCGAGCGCAGCCGGCCGCGACAGATGGATCGCAATGTCAGCCTCGTGCCGCGACACGTCGGCGGAGCGCATCGCGCAATGGAGGTCGACGAGAATGTTGGGGAAGGCCTGCTGGAATTCGACCAGCCGAGGGGCCAGCCAGAAGGTCCCCAGACCCTCGGTAACGGCCACCCGGACTTCGCCCGAGAGCGTGTTGGCGACGGAATTGCCGGCGCGCAGCAGGTCGAATGACGCAGCCTCCATGCGTTCGACGGCGGAGACGACCAGCGAACCTTCGTCGGTCAGACGGGTGCCATGGACGTCGCGGGTGAACAGGGTGGCGCCGATCTGCCGCTCGAAATCGTCGATCCGGCGGCGAACCAAGTTGATGGACAGGTCGAGCCGCTCAGCCGCGGATCTGAAGCTCCCGCAACGGACGACTTCCAGAAAAATCCTGGCCGCGTCCCAGTCCGTGAGACTGCCGAGAGCGAGCTTTTGGTGTTCCTCCTGAGGAACGCCCCTTTCCAGCGCCAGACGCATACACAGCCCTTTCGTCGCGCTAAACTTGTCAGAAGTTCGAGCGAACCACAACCATGCCGGGTCCGGGGCGGGGCGTTTTGACGCGTCCTTACCACCCGGAACCGGTATCCCGGGGACGCCAGGGACGTATCCCGGAAACCCAGGGGCCGCGGCCCCGAGACCGTATCACTGCCGAACAGGGGATCCTCGTGACTTCAGTCGTAAGCCTCAGGACACTCGCGAATTCGTCAAGCGTACCGATCGTCGTGTTCGTCGATATGCAGCAGGAATATCTGGCGAAGCCGCGGCTGCCGGCGATTTCCCGGATCGATTGCGCGCTGGACAAATGCCGAAAGGTTCTGGATCATTCGCGCAGAATAGGTCTTCCGGTTGCCTTCATCCGCATGATCAACGAGTCGGCTTTTTTCAACCGCGCCACCCCCTTCGTCCGCTGGATCGAGGGTTTTGAGCCTTTTCGCAACGAAATGATATTCGAACGAAGCAGCCCGTCGTGCTACTCTAGCGAACCGTTCACCGCGTTGGTGAACCAGGGCCGTGGTGGCATCGTGCTGGCTGGATTTGCAGGCGAGTCGGCCTGTCTTTCGACCCTGATCGATGCGTTCCACCGTAACCATAAGGTTGCTTATCTTTGCGATGCGTCGGCCAGTCACGCACTCGACGAAATGCCGGCGGACGATGTCCACCGCGCCGTTTCGAAAATATCCGGTATTTATGCGGAGGTATTTGAAACAGACGATTGGATTGAGCAGACGTTACCTCGGAATCTCGGTTATGGAAAAAACGCCGGTGGCTAATTCAGAAGAACGATTGCATCTGATTCTCGCGACACTCGAGCAGTGCCGGGCGGGTCTCATCGACAGCTCCAACCCGGAGACTGCCCAGTTGGTGTCGGTGGCGATTCTCGAGCTTCGGATGAAGCTCAATCGGATTACGGACTCCGAACTGAAGGCTTTATGCGATGCGATGGTGCCGGACGATGAGGTCGCGGAAAGGTCGCAGGATCCGAAATCACCGCATGGCCCGCGTCGCCGCCCGCTGCTGAAACTGGTCAAGTAGCAGAGCGGGTTTTCGGGTTCCGATCGCCCGATTCCGTCCCGTCGCGACGGCAATACCCGCTTTGTAGCGCCGCAATGCCGCATTTTTGATCGGAAAATCCACCATCGTCGCCGGTTGGGGCGCCCAGCGCCTTTGCAGCTCTGTTGCGCATTCCTGGCCATCCGGTACATCAGGCCGGATCAACCCGCGCTCCCACCCCCGGCCTGGCGAAGGGCTGCAAGCCGCAAATTGTCCATGATGGCGACGA
This sequence comes from Bradyrhizobium sp., assembly GCF_017881085.1. Classification (GTDB taxonomy): domain Bacteria; phylum Pseudomonadota; class Alphaproteobacteria; order Rhizobiales; family Xanthobacteraceae; genus Bradyrhizobium. The sequence goes on along the minus strand of NZ_JADGRI010000031.1, from coordinate 23,274 downwards.
CTGCATGATAAGCGATGTTTCGATCCCCGCGGCGCTGATTGCCGGCCTGGTCAGTTTTCTGTCGCCGTGCGTGTTGCCGCTGGTGCCGCCGTATTTGATCTACCTCACGGGCGCGACCATCGAGCACATCGAAAATGAAGAGACGGTGTCGTCGTCGCAGCGCGCGGTGATGATATCGGCGGTCATGTTCGTGCTCGGATTTTCCACCGTGTTCGTGGCGCTCGGCGCCAGCGCCTCCCTGATCGGCGCCTTGATCCGCGCCTGGTCGGCGGAGCTTTCGATCGTCGCCGGCATCGTCATCATCGCCATGGGCCTGCATTTCCTCGGGCTGACGCGGATCGGCTTTCTGATGCGGGAAGGGCGGTTGCCCATCCCCAAGCCGGTCGGCTTGTGGGGGGCCTATGTGATGGGCCTGGCGTTTGCGTTCGGCTGGACGCCCTGCATCGGCCCGATCCTCGCCGCCATCCTCTCCGTGGCGGCGGCCGAGGCGACCGTGGCCAAGGGCGCGGGGCTGCTCGCGGTCTATTCCGCGGGCCTCGGCATCCCCTTTCTGATCGCCGCCTTGATGGTCGAACAGTTCTCCTCGCTGTTCTCGCGCATGAAACGGCATCTCGCCAATGTCGAGCGGACGATGGGCGTGCTGATGGTGATTACCGGCATCGGCTTTCTGACCGGCGCGATCTCTTCCGTCAGCATCTGGTTGCTGGAGACGTTTCCGAGCCTGCAGAATTTCGGATAGAGCGTTTTCGAGCGAAGTGGTTTTCGGTTCGCGTAAAGAAAACGCATCAGACTAAGCGATCGGGCATGATCCGGACCCGAAGGACGGCGTCAGCGCAAAGCGGCAACCGGTTTTCCCAGGAGATGATGCTAAAACCAAGAGTCTAGCCCTCGTCGTCGAGCGAACAGATCAGGGTATAGACCACGCCGCGGGGCAGGAAATCGACGGTAGCTTCGCCGCCGAGCTGATCGCGGGCGCTGCGTTCGATCAGGCGCGATCCGAAACCGCGCTGCACCGGCGTTGTGACAAGAGGGCTGCCGACCTCGGCCCAGACCAGCCGCAATTTCGATTTGCCGTTTTCGGTGACGGCTTCCCAGTCCAGCGCGATGGTGCCGCTGTCGTTCGACAGCGCGCCATACTTGGCGGCATTGGTGGCGATCTCGTGGATGATCATCGACAGCACCACCGCCAGCCGCGGCGACAGCGGAATCCTCGGTCCGGACATCCGCACCCGTTCCGGGCTGGTGAGCAGATAGGGCTGCAGCACGCGGCCGACCACGTCCTGCAGCTCCGAGCCCTGCCACTTCTCCTTGCTCAGGAGATTGTGCGCCTCCGCCAGCGCGCCGAGCCGGCCCTCGAATTTTTCCCGTTCGGCCTTGCTCGCGCTTCGAAAGGTCTGCGTGGCAAGCGATTGCAGGATGGCCAGCGTGTTCTTGACGCGATGATTGAGCTCCTCGATCAGGAGATCGTGCAGCATCTCGCCGCGGGCGATCGTGGTCGCCATCCGCACCGCGAAGGCAAGCCCGGTCAGCAGCAGCACGCCGCCGATCACGCTGGTAATTGCGAGGTTGCGCCATAACGGACCGACCAGCGAGTTTTCCGCGATACCGGCGGCCACGGTCCAGCCTGTGACGGAAGACCGGGCGAAACTCGTGATCAGCGGCACGCCTTCGAGCGATACCGTCTGCACCGTGGCCTCCGGCCCGCGTTGCATCTCGGCATACAGCGAGGGCGATGCGCGCCTGCCGACGGTCGCTTCCGGGTTTGGCATGCGCGCGAAATTGATGCCGTCACCGTCGAAGATCGAGATCGTCCAGTCCTGGTTCGGGCGCTGCTTTTCGATCAGCGACTGGAAAATCTCGATCGGCGGGCTGAAGGAAATGTCGTAGAGCACCTCGCCGTCGCGAAGCACGGGGACCTCGACCGTCACGATCGGCCGTTTCTTCACGGCGCCGATGAACAGGTTCGAGTATTGCGGGGTCTTGCTCGCGAATACCCTGTCCACGATCGCGCGGTTGTTGCGCGGCGGGAGGCTCGAGGTGTCCGTCGTGACCGAGGAGAACAGCTGGCGTCCATCGCGGTCCGCCACCAGCACGACGCCGTCCTTGCCATATTGATCGAGAAAGCCCGAAGCGATGCGGCGAAAATTCTCGAAGTCGCCGTTGCGCACCGTGTTGGTGAGCGCCAGCACCCGAAGGCCGCCCGTCATGCGCTGCATCTCGGCATCAAGCACCAGGCGAATGCTGCGCACGGTCTCAAGAACGCGCCGGGAGGCGTCCTTTCGGTCCTGCTCGTAATCGTTGAAGACCAGCCCGGCCGCGAAGACGATCAGCGGCAGCGTGGTTCCTGCGACCAGAAGAGCAAGGCGGGCTGGCAGGGAGGGTTTCGGCACGCGGTTCCTGCATCGATGCATCCGGCGCCGGGAGCGCCGAACGGCTCGCGAGCATAGGAGAAGCGCTCGACATCCGCCAAGGATTTTGGACGCGTCAGCCGGTTCCAGTTCCGCGAATGGTGATGCGGGAGAGGTGGTTCCCTAAATATTGCTGTCGGTGATAGCGGCGTAAACCATGGTCCGCAGTTCGCGCCGGATCGGATAGGCGCTCGACGGCAGCACCTGGGTCATGAAAATCGCGATCAGCTCTTCGGCGGGATCGATCCAGAACGAGGTGGTGGCCGCGCCGCCCCAGGAATATTCGCCGGCACTGCCGGGGATCAGCGTCTGGGCGGGGTCCATCGTGACGGAGAAGCCGAGACCGAAGCCGATGCCGTTGTAGGTCGCCTCGGAAAACAGCGAGCGCGACATCGCCGGCAGGTCGCGTCCGCCGGGCAGATGGTTCGAGGTCATCAACTTGAGCGTCTTCGGGCCGATCAGTCTCACGCCCTCGAGTTCGCCGCCGTTTAGCAGCGCGCGGCAGAAGGTGAGATAATCGGCCGTGGTCGAACACAAGCCGCCGCCGCCCGAGATGAACGATGGCGGCTTCAGGTACGAGCTCTTGGCCGGGTCATCCTGCAGCGTCAGATCGCCCTTGCGATCGGTGGCGTGGAACGTCATGCCGCCCTTCGGATCGGCCGAGTAGCAGGCCGCGAAACGATGGACCTTGTCGGCCGGCACGAAAAAGTCGGTGTCCTTCATGCCGAGCGGATCGAAGATCCGTTCCTTGAGAAACTGTTCGAACGGCTTGCCGCTGATCTTGCCGATCAGGTAGCCGATCACGTCGGTGGAGAGCGAATAGTTCCAGGCCTCGCCCGGCGAGAATTCCAGCGGAATTTTTGCAAGGCTGTCGATCATCGCTTGCAGCGTTCCCGCGGTCACGACCTCGCCGATCTTCAATTCGCGATAGGCGGCGTCGACGTTGGAGCGCTGCTGGAAGCCGTAGGTCAGGCCGGACGTGTGTCGCAACAGGTCCACGATCAGCATCGGCCGCGACGGCGGTTTGGTCAGGAATGCCGGCGCGGTGCCGGCCTGGAACACGCCGAGGTTCTTCCATTCCGGAATATATTTGTGGACGGGCTCGTCCAGCGCGACGCGGCCTTCCTCGAACAGCATCATGAAGGCCACGCTTGTGATCGGCTTGGTCATCGAATAGATGCGGAAAATGGTGTCGTCCTTCATCGGCGCCTTGCGCTCGACATCGGCGAAGCCCTGCACCGCAGAGTGGACGACCTTGCCGCGGCGATAGACCAGCACCTGCGTTCCCGGAAAGCGGCCGGCGTCGATGTAGCGATTCTTGATATGCGCCTCGAGGCGGTCAAAGGCTTGCTTGGACATGCCGGCGGATTCGGGCGAGGCGGGGGTCGGGGCTAGCATCGGGGTATTCTCCGGACTTCGGGGCGAACCTTGATAGCCGAAAAGTCTGTCGGGTTCCAATCACCGCGCGCTTACCCTTGCCCGGCCGCCGGTGTAGGCTTGCGCCCGCAATGGCGTAAACCCGCAGGACCCTGGCATGCCCCAATTCAGCGACACCGAACTGACCGCCGCCGTGATCAAGAGCTTTGAGGAGACGCCGGACCCGCGCGTCAAATTCCTGATGGAAGAGCTGGTGAAGTCGCTGCACGACTTCGTCCGCAAGACCGAACTCAGCTTCGACGAATGGGCTTACGCGATCGATTTTCTGACCCGCGTTGGCCAGAAGTGCAGTGCCAGCCGGCAGGAATTCATCCTGCTGTCGGACGTGCTCGGGGTTTCGATGCTGGTGGATGCCGTCAACCACAGGGAGCGGGAAGGCGCGACCGAAACCACCGTGCTTGGCCCGTTTTATGTCGGCGAGCACAAGCCGATGCCGCATGGCACCGATATCTCCGCCAATCTCAGCGGCGAGCGGATGTTCGTGCAGAGCCGCGTCACCGATCTCAAGGGCAAGCCGCTGGCCGGCGTTGCCGTGGACGTCTGGCACGCCGACGATGACGGCTATTACGATTCGCAAAGGCCCGATTACGAGACGCAGGGGCCGTCATCGCGGGCACGGTTCATCACCGACGCCGACGGCCGGTTGTTCTTCCGCACCATCCTGCCCTGCAGCTATCCGATCCCGACCGATGGCCCAGTCGGCCAGATGATCCTGCAGACGCGGCGCCACCCGAACCGGCCCGCGCATATTCACTTCCTGGTGGATGCGCCCGGCTACGAGCCGCTGATCACCCACGTCTTCATCGAGGGCGACAAGTATCTCGATTCCGACGTGGTGTTCGGGGTGAAGAACGACCTGGTTTCCAAGGTCGAGAAACGTACCGATCAAGTGATGCCCGACGGCAAGCCCGGCGCCGCGCCCTGGCATCTGATGACCTACGAATTCCGGATGAAGCCGGGCCGGGGAGTGGCGCCGAAGCCGATGATGGCAGCGACCGAGGACGCCTGAAAATCAACGGCGGAACTGTCTGCTCAAATATTGTGCGACGCACAACAATTGAGCGAATCGCAAATTTTGAATGCGGACAGCGGCCTGCAACGGAAACAGTCCAAGCACCTATCCCATTATAAAACAAAATCTTTTTACACTCCAGCGGCTTGGCACGAAGCTTGAATAGCTAGTGCCGACGCCATTGATGCCGTCCCTCGAAAACCAATCATCCGAATTGTGACACCGCCAGAACTGGGGCCTCCCCAGAGCGCGCTTCCATGCGTCTCGGCGTGCCAACAGGCGGACGGCCATTCAGACGCAAAGGACCACAGCATCCCCATGACGAAGTCCACCGATCAGACCCCGCGCCGCGGCCTCAGCCGCCGTCAAATCCTCAAGGCCACCGCAGGAACGGCGGCGCTGCTTGCCGCCGCCAAATTGAATTTTCCCGCGGGTGCTTTCGCCGAAGGCGCCGGCCCGGAAGTGAAGGGCGCGAAACTCGGCTTCATCGCGCTGACGGATGCATCGCCGCTGTTCGCCGCAAAAGAGAAGGGCATTTTTGCCAAATACGGCATGCCCGACGTCGAGGTGCTGAAGCAGGCCTCATGGGGCACGACGCGCGACAATCTGGTGCTGGGCTCGGAAGGCAACGGCATCGACGGCGCGCACATCCTGACGCCGATGCCGTATCTGATCTCGTCCGGCAAGGTGACGCAGAACAATCAGCCGACCCCGATGTACATCCTGGCGCGGCTCAATCTCAACGGTCAGTGCATTTCGGTTTCCAAGGAATATTCCGATCTCAAGGTCGGGATCGACACCGCGCCGTTCAAGACCGCGCTCGAAGCCAAGAAGGCGTCCGGCAAATCGATCAAGGCGGCGATGACCTTCCCCGGCGGTACCCACGATCTGTGGATTCGTTACTGGCTCGCCGCAGGCGGCATCGACCCCGACAAGGACATCGAGACGATTGTCGTGCCGCCGCCGCAGATGGTCGCCAACATGAAGGTGGGCACCATGGATTGTTTCTGCGTCTGCGAACCATGGAACCTGCAGCTGATCCATCAGCAGATCGGTTACACCGCGATCACCACAGGCGAATTGTGGGACAAGCATCCAGAGAAATCGTTCGGCATGCGCGCCGCCTATGTCGACAAATATCCGAAAGCGGCGAAGGCGCTGCTGATGGCGGTGATGGAAGCGCAGCAGTGGTGCGAGAAGGACGAGAACCGCGCGGAAGCCGCGGAAATCTGCGCCAAGCGGCAGTGGATCAACTGCCCGGTCGAGGACATCACCGACCGCATGAAGGGCAAGTTCGATTACGGCACCGGACGCGTCGTCGAGAACAGCCCGCAGCAGATGCGCTTCTGGAAGGACCATGCGTCCTATCCGTTCCAGAGCCACGATCTCTGGTTCCTGACCGAGGATATCCGCTGGGGCAAATATGAAGCGGGTTACGACACCAAGGCCCTGATCGCCAAGGTCAACCGCGAGGACCTCTGGAAGGACGCGGCGAAGGAACTCGGCGTTGCCGCTTCCGATATCCCCGCTTCCAAATCGCGCGGCAAGGAGACCTTCTTCGACGGCAAGGTGTTCGATCCGGAGAATCCGGCGGCGTATCTGAAGTCGCTCGCCATCAAGCGTGTCGATGTCTGACAACGGCCGCCGCCCGCGTGCGGGCGGCTCGCCTCGTGAAACACGGAGAACCAGTTTCGATGAACATGCCTGTCATGAAGACCGAAGCCGCCACGGCGGTGCTCGCGACGAACGCGGCGCCGGTTGTCACGATGACGCCGAAGCGGCCGCCGCGTGCCGACAAATATCTCAAGATGGCGAAGGAAACCGCGGTGCGGGTCGTTCCTCCGCTGATCGTGCTCGCGTTCCTGATGCTGGTCTGGGAACTGGTCTGCCGGCGCGCCGGCTCGACCTTGCCGCCGCCGTCGCGGGTCTACACGGAAACCAGGGAACTGATCTTCCACCCGTTCTTCGATAATGGCGGCATCGACAAGGGTCTGTTCTGGCATCTGTCGGCCAGCCTTCAGCGTGTCGCGTTCGGCTATTCGCTGGCCGCTGTCGTGGGTATCGGGCTCGGCACGCTGGTCGGTCAATCGGTCTGGGCGATGCGCGGACTCGATCCGATCTTCCAGGTGCTGCGTACCATTCCGCCGCTGGCATGGTTGCCTTTGTCGCTGGCGGCGTTCCGGGACGGGCATCCCTCGGCGATCTTCGTGATCTTCATCACCTCGATCTGGCCGATCATCATCAATACCGCGGTCGGCATCCGCAACATTCCGCAGGACTACCGCAATGTCGCGGCGGTGGTTCAGCTCAGCCCGCTGGAATTCTTCTGGAAGATCATGATCCCGGCGGCCGCACCCTACATCTTCACCGGCTTGCGCATCGGCATCGGCCTGTCCTGGCTCGCGATCGTGGCGGCGGAAATGCTGATCGGCGGCGTCGGCATCGGCTTCTTCATCTGGGATGCCTGGAATTCCTCGCACATCAGCGAAATCATCCTGGCGCTGTTCTACGTCGGCATCATCGGCTTCGTGCTCGATCGCCTGATCGCCGGCCTTGCCCGGATCGTCACCCACGGCACCGCGCTGAATTGAAGGAATATGTCATGCAGCCCTATCTGAAGCTCGACCACATCGACAAGACCTTCACCCGCGGCAACGCCTCGACCGAAGTGCTGAAGGACATCAACCTGACGATCGAGCGGGGCGAGTACGTCTCGATCATCGGACATTCCGGCTGCGGCAAGTCCACGCTGCTCAATATCGTCGCCGGTCTCACCTCGGCCACGACGGGCGGCGTGCTGCTGGAAAATCGCGAGGTCAATTCGCCGGGGCCGGATCGGGCGGTGGTGTTCCAGAACCACAGCCTGCTGCCTTGGCTGACGGTCTATGAAAACGTCAAGCTTGGCGTCGACAAGGTGTTCGCATCGAGCAAGAGCCGCAGCGAGCGCGACGCCTGGGTGATGCACAATCTCAACCTCGTGCAGATGGCGCACGCCAAGGACAAGCGGCCTTCCGAAATCTCAGGCGGCATGAAGCAGCGCGTCGGCATCGCGCGGGCGCTGGCGATGGAGCCGAAGGTGCTGCTGCTCGACGAGCCGTTCGGCGCGCTCGATGCGTTGACCCGCGCCCATCTGCAGGATTCGGTGATGGCGCTGCATCAAAAGCTCGGCAACACGATTCTGATGATCACCCACGATGTCGACGAGGCGGTGCTGCTGTCGGACCGAATCGTGATGATGACCAACGGCCCCAGCGCGCGGATCGGTGAAATCCTGGACGTGCCGCTGGCGCGCCCGCGCAAGCGGCTCGAACTCGCAACCAACGCCGTGTACCTGAAATGCCGGCAGCGTGTGCTCGAATTCCTCTACGAGCGCCATCGTTTCGTGGAGGCCGCATAATTGCCGTCTCCGATTCGGAAGCTTTGGGGATGAACCAATCGTCGGGCTCCGTGACCAATATGCTCACCTTTAACAGCCGAGGAGAGTTGCCATGAATCCCACGCAAGTCAGACTGGTCCAGGAGAGCTTCGCCAAGGTCGCGCCGATTTCGGAGACCGCGGCGGTACTGTTCTACGACCGGCTGTTCGAGATCGCGCCGACGGTCAAGGCGATGTTTCCCGCCGACATGACCGAGCAGCGCAAGAAACTGATGGCGATGCTGGCGGCGGTGGTGAATGGGCTCGCCAATCTTGAATCGATCCTGCCCGCCGCGAGCGCTTTGGCAAAGCGTCATGTCGCGTATGGCGCCAAGCCCGAGCACTATCCCGTCGTCGGTTCGGCCCTGCTGTGGACCTTGGAAAAGGGACTTGGCGACGCCTGGACGGCCGACGTCGCGGACGCATGGACGGCGGCTTATGGGACGCTGTCCGGCTTCATGATTTCCGAAGCCTATGGTCGCCGCTCCCAGGCCGCGGAGTAAGGACACGCCGTGAGTGAACCGCTGGTTATCGTCGGCAACGGAATGGCCGCTGCGCGACTGGTCGACGAACTGGCGAAGGTCGCGCTCGGACGCTACGCCATTGCCGTGATCGGCGAGGAGCCGCGGCTCGCCTATAATCGCGTGCTGTTGTCGTCGGTGCTCGCAGGCGAGACCGCCTCGCATGACATCGAACTCAGGCCGGCCAAATGGTGGCGCGATCGCGGCGTCACCCTGAAGATCGGCTGCGTCGCCACCGAGATCGATGTCGGCCGCCGCGAGCTAAAGATCGCCAACGAGGAAAGCGTCACGTTCTCCAAACTGGTCCTTGCCACCGGCTCGACGCCGCTGCGGCTCAACGTGCCCGGCGCCGATCTCGCCGGTGTGCACACCTTCCGCGACAGCCGGGACGTCGATCTCCTGCTGACGCTGGCCGCGCAAAAGAAGCGCGTCGTCGTGGTCGGCGGGGGGCTTCTCGGACTGGAAGCGGCTTACGGGCTCGCCAAGGCCGGCGCGCCGGTGACGCTCATTCATCTGATGGACCGCCTGATGGAGCGCCAACTCGATGCCCCGGCGGCGGAACTGTTGAAGACCCTGGTCGAGCGCAAGGGCGTCAGGGTGCTGCTCAATGCCAATACCGCACGGCTTGATGGCAAGACGCGCGTCGAAGGCGTCGAACTGGCGGACGGGCGGCGGATCGATGCCGAGGCGGTGATTTTTGCGGCCGGCATCCGGCCCAGTGTTGCGCTGGCCAAGGACGCCGGCATTCCCGTCAATCGCGGCATCGTCGTCGACGACTGCCTGCAGACCGGCGCTCCCGACATTTTCGCGCTCGGCGAGTGCGCCGAGCATCGCGGCATCTGCTACGGGCTGGTCGAGCCGGCTTACGAGCAGGCCCGGGTGCTGGCGCGGCATCTTGCGGGCGCGGCGGCCTGTTATAGCGGCAGCGTGGTTGCGACCAATCTGAAAGTGTCGGGCGTCAGCGTGTTTTCCGCCGGCGACTTCATGGGTGCGGAGGGTTCGGAGGCGATCGTGCTGAGCGATGCGCGGGGCGGCGCCTACAGGAAGCTGGTGCTATCCGGCGGCCGTCTCACCGGCGCGGTGCTGGTCGGCGATACCGCCGACGCGCTCTGGTATCTCGAACTGATCCGAAGCCGCGAGCCGATCGCGGCGATACGCAAGGATATGATATTCGGCCGCTCGCTGGCGATTCCGCCAAGGGCAGCATAGGCAGATGATGCGGCCAGTGAAATGACCTCTGTCGATCCCACGTTGCGCGCCACGCGCACTACCTGTCCCTATTGCGGCGTCGGCTGCGGCGTCCTGGCGACGCCTGACGGCAGCGGCGGCGCGGCGATCTCGGGCGATGGCGAACACCCCGCCAATTTCGGGCGGCTGTGCTCGAAAGGCTCGGCGCTGGGCGAAACCCTCGGCCTTGCGGACCGACTGCTCCATCCGATGATCCGCTGCAGCAAGGGGACCATGGAAAGGGTGGCCTGGAGCGATGCGCTCGACCATGTCGCGCATCGCTTCGCCCATATCATCAAGCGCGACGGCCCCGGCGCGGTGGCGTTATATCTCTCGGGGCAACTCCTGACCGAGGATTATTACGTCGCCAACAAGCTGATGAAGGGGTTCATCGGCAGCGCCAATGTCGACACCAATTCGCGGCTCTGCATGTCGTCGTCGGTCGCCGGCCATCGCCGCGCCTTCGGCGCCGATACCGTGCCCGGCTGCTACGAGGATCTCGATGAAGCCGACCTTCTGGTGCTGGTCGGCTCCAACGCGGCGTGGTGCCATCCGGTTTTGTTCCAGCGCATGCTCGCCAACAAGCAGGCGTGCGGCGCCCGCATCGTGGTGATCGATCCGCGCCGTACCGATACTGCCGGCGAGGACGACCTGTTTCTGGGATTGAAGCCGGGCACCGACACCGCGCTGTTCTCGGGGCTGCTGGTGCATCTGGCCGACACCGGCGCGCTCGATCGCGGCTATATCGATTCCCACACTGGCGGTTTCGACGATGCACTGGCGCGCGCGCGCAGCATCGCCGGCAGCGTGGGCGCCACCGCGCTGGCGACAGGCCTCGCGGAACAGGACGTCGCGGAATTCTTCCGGTTGTTCGCCAATACGCCGCGCGTGGTCACGCTTTATTCGCAAGGCGTCAACCAGTCGGCGCAGGGCACCGACAAGGTCAACGCCATCATCAATTGTCACCTCGCCACCGGGCGGATCGGCAAGCCCGGCGCGTCGCCGTTCTCGCTCACCGGCCAGCCCAATGCGATGGGCGGGCGCGAGGTCGGCGGGCTCGCCAATCAGCTTGCCGCGCACATGGCCTTCACGCCGCCGGACATCGACCGCGTGCGGCGGTTCTGGAAGGCGCCGCGGATCGCGACCCATGAAGGGCTGAAAGCGGTCCAGATGTTCGAGGCGATCGGGCGCGGCGAGATCAAGGCGCTGTGGGTGATGGGCACCAATCCGGCGGTGTCGCTGCCGGACGCGGACGCCGCGCGCGCGGCGCTGAAGAAGCTCGAGCTGTTCGTGGTCTCGGAAAACGTACGTTCCAACGACACTGTCAAATCCGGCGCGCATGTGCTGTTGCCCGCGCAGGCCTGGGGCGAGAAATCCGGAACCGTGACCAATTCGGAGCGGCGCATCTCGCGGCAGCGCGCGTTCCTTGAACCCCCGGGAGAGGCGAAACCTGACTGGTGGATCGTCAGCGAAGTCGCAAAGCGGCTCGGCTTCGGTGCGGCGTTTGATTTCGGCTCGGTGGCAGACGTGTTCCGCGAACATGCCGGCCTGTCGGCGTTCGAGAATAACGGCAGCCGCGATTTCGATATCGGCGCGTTGCAGGGGATGTCGGACGAGGCATTCGACGCGATGGCGCCGGTGCTGTGGCCGATGCGCGAGGGCGCGCAGTCGCAGCAGCGGTTCTTCGCCGACGGTGGTTTCTTCGCAAACGACCATAAAGCACGTTTTATCGCGCCGGAAATTCCGACGCTGCAGACGGTGACCAGCGCCGGCCGGCCGCTGCGACTCAACACCGGCCGCATCCGCGACCAATGGCACACCATGACCCGCAGCGGCATGAGCCCGCGGTTGGGGCAGCACCTGCCGGAGCCGTTCGTCGAGGTGCATCCCGACGATGCGATCAGGTACGGCCTCGCCGATGGTGGCTTCGCCCGCGTCACTACCGACTACGGGCAATGTACGCTCAGGGTGGCCGTGAATGCGCGGCAGCAGCGCGGCATGCTGTTCGCGCCGATCCACTGGAGCGAGGAGAACGCATCCGCTGGGCGTGTCGGCGCGCTGGTGGCCCCGTTCACCGATCCGTATTCCGGCCAGCCCGAGAACAAGGCAACGCCGGCGTCGATTACGCCTTACGAATATGTCTTTCGCGGTTTTGCCTTGTCCCGGGTCAAACTGGACTTACCCGGGCAGCTCTGGTGGACGCGCGTGGCCGTCACCGGCGGCTACGGCTATCTGTTCGCCGACAATGCCGATCTGGCCAGATGGCAATCATGGATGCGGTCGGCTGCCGGCAGCGATCTCGCCGAATACAAGGATTTCGGCGGCGGCGTTTTTCGCGCGGCCTCGTTCAGTGATGGTCGCATCGAGACATGCCTGTTCGTCGGCCCGGCGCGGGATGCGGGCGACTGGAACGTGGTGAAAAGCCTGTTTGCTGCGGAATCCCTCAGCGACGATCAGCGCCGGATGCTGCTGTCGGGCAGGTCCTCGGAGGGGCTTGCCAGCAGCGGGCCGATCGTCTGCGCCTGCTTCGGCGTCGGCCGCAACACGATTTGCGACGCCATCGCCGCCGGCGCCGGCACGGCCGCCGAGATCGGCGCGCAACTGAAGGCGGGCACCAATTGCGGCTCGTGCGTTCCGGAGCTGAAGCGGCTGATCGCACAGACGGGCGTTGCCGGCGCCGCAGCCGGTCCCGAACGCCAGTTGACGGCGGCGGCCAACTAACCACGTCGGACCGTCCTTGATGATCACGGATGATGTCATCTATGGTGTGCCCGTTCAAACAAGACGGGTGAAACCTCGCGATGATGTATCTGGAAACGCCGCCGCGGCTGATTGAGACAAAAGTGTTTTCGGCGATGCCCGAGGCGTTCCGGCGCAAGGGCGTGCGTACCGACTGGGCCGACGCCAACCGGCCGGGCCAGCCGACCGACTGCTTTATCGAAGGCCCGTCATTCGACGCCAGCGGCAATCTCTACATCGTCGATATCCCGTTCGGACGCATCTTCAAGATCGCGGCCGACGGCACATGGTCGCTGGTGATCGAATATGACGGCTGGCCCAACGGCTTGAAGATTCGCGCCGACGGGCGGATCTTTGTCGCCGACTATAGGCACGGCATCATGGAACTCGATCTCAAGGCGGGGCGGATGCTGCCGGTGCTGAACGCGCGCAATTCCGAGTCGTTCAAAGGCTGCAACGATCTGCATCTCGCGGCGAATGGCGACATTTATTTCACCGACCAGGGGCAGACCGGGCTGCACGATGCCACCGGGCGGGTCTATCGGCTTTCGCCCGACGGCCGGCTCGCCTGCCTGATCGATACCGGCATCAGCCCCAACGGCCTGGTGCTCGATCCCGGCGAAACCGTGCTGTTTGTCGCGATGACCCGCGACAACGCGGTCTGGCGCATGCCGTTGATGAAAGATGGCGGCGTCGCAAAAGTCGGCCGCTTCTGCTCGACCTTCGGCGCCAGCGGTCCTGACGGCATGACGATGGATCAAGCCGGACGTTTGTTCGTGGCGCACGCCTCGCTCGGGTATGTCTTCGTGTTCGCGCCCAACGGCGAGTTGATCGCGCGGATCAAATCCTGCGCGGGACAAAGCTGCACCAATGTCGCGATCGGTGGTACGAACCGCGACCGCCTCTATATAACGGAGTCCGTGACCGGCACCGTGCTGGTCGCGGATATCGGTGGGTTGAAATGAAGCTCCGGCAGTTTGGCCAACACGGCGCGCACGTGTCCGTGATCGGGCAGGGTACCTGGTATCTCGATCGCGGCGATCGCAAGGACGCGGTCGCCGCGTTGCGGCGCGGCATCGATCTCGGCATGACCCACATCGACACCGCCGAGATGTATGGCGATGCGGAGCTGGTGATCGCAGACGCCATCGCCGGCCGGCGCGACGACCTCTTCCTGGTCTCGAAAGTATTGCCGAGCAACGCCTCGCGGCAAGGCACCATCACGGCGTGCGAACGCTCGCTCGCGCGGCTGAAAACCGACCGGCTCGATTGCTATCTCCTGCACTGGCGCGGCGCCTATCCGCTTGCAGAAACCGTCGCCGCGTTCGAGCAATTGGTCAGCGCCGGGAAAATCCGCTCGTGGGGTGTCAGCAATTTCGATGCCGGCGACCTCGATGAACTGCTTGATGTGGCCGGCGAGGGCAGGATTGCCTGCAACCAGGTGCTTTATCACTTGAAGGAGCGCGCAATCGAGCACGCGGTGATTCCGTGGTGCAAGAAGCACGGCACCGCCGTGGTGGCTTATTCGCCGTTCGGCCACGATGATTTTCCGGCGCCGCAAAGCAAGGCGGGCGCGGTGCTGCAGACGATCGCCACGGCGCATGGCGCTTCGCCGCGCCAGGTCGCGCTGGCTTTCCTGACGCGCGATCCGGAGCTGCTTGCGATTCCGAAGGCATCGAATGAGGAGCATGCCGCCGACAATGCGGCGGCCGGCGAGCTCGTGCTTGGCAGCGACGAGATCGCCGCGCTCGAAAAGGCTTTCCCGCTGGGTGCCAGGCCCCGCAGCCTGCCGATGCTGTAGCGCACACGATTTCTGACGAAATGTTTCAGCGGCGACGGCACGTTGCCGCGCCGGTGCGGCGCGCCGCCGCGCACAATCGCGCATATCGGCTGCCTGTTTTCGGACCTTGTCCGCCAACGGCGATTAGCGTTTTTTGGAGACTCGCCCGATTCGATGATTCCCGCCCGCGAGCCTTGCCTTGACCCCGCCACAAGCCGCAGCCGCCAGGCTGGACAGTGCCGCATTGCCCCTGCCGGAGAAGAAATCAGCGAAACGCACCGCGCCCGCGCGCGCCGACCGGCCGTTCCGCGGCATCGCGCTGATCCTGGCGTCGACCGTGTTTCTCGGCACGTCGGATGTGACCGCGAAATATCTGTCGGCGACGCTGCCCTCGATCGAGATCGCCTGGATCCGCTTCCTGGCGTTCGCGCTGATCATGTCGCCGGCGATGCTGCCGGGTTCGCCGCTGTTTGCCCTGCACTCGCAGCGGCCCGGTTTCCAGCTGATGCGCGGGCTCGCGCTGTTGGGGTCTTCGCTGTTCTTCATCTCCGGCCTGCGCTATCTCCCCATCGCGGAAGCCTCCGCCACCGGTTTCGTCTCGCCGCTGTTCGTGACCGCACTGTCGATTGTGTTTCTCGGCGAGCGCGTCGGCGCGCGGCGCTGGATTGCGACGGGGGTAGGCCTGATCGGCGTGCTGATCATCCTGCGGCCGGGCTCGAGCGCGTTTCATCCCGCCGCGTTCTTCCCGATCGTCTCGGCGCTGGCCTGGGCCTGCACCCTGATCATGACGCGGATGATGAGCGGCAGGGAGCATGCCCTGACCACCATGACCTATTCGTCGATCGCGGGCGTCGGCGTGCTGTGCGCGCTGGTGCCGTTCGTCTGGGTTGCGCCGAGCTGGCACGATATCCTGTTCGGAATTTTCATCGGCGTCGCCTCGACCGCGGGGCAGTGGATCGTCGTGCTCGCCTTTCGGTATGCCGATGCGTCCGTGCTGGCGCCGTTCTCCTACACCCAGCTCTTGTGGGTCAGCATCCTCGGTTTTTTCATTTTCGGCGAGGTGCCGGATATCTGGACCGTGACCGGCGCCGTGTTCATCGTCGGCAGCGGTCTCTACACCGCGCACCGCGAGCGTATCAGGCGCTCGCAGCTTCTGGCGTTGGACGGCGAACTGTCCCCGAACGCCTGATCCGATCGAAGATGCGAGCGCGCCGAGGTCCGGTCGCGTGCGTTAAACGTGACGGGCGCAACCGCCGGCATCGACGGCGTCGTCAAGGCGTTCGCCGACCTCGCCAATCCGGAAGCCCACACCAAGATCATCGTCGAGCCATGGCGGCAGCCTACCGCCAGGACGTCTCGATCATCGACATCAGGCTGCGCGCGGCCGCGCTCAAATAGCCGTTGCGCCGGTACACAAGCGCGATCGGAATGCTCGCGTTCAGGGCGGGGACTTTGATCATCTTCAACGTGCCGTATTTGAGCTCTTCCTGAATGCCGCTCTGCGCCAGCAGCGCAATTCCGAACCCGGCCTCGACCAGCCGCTTCTGGGCGGTCAAACTATCGATCGGAATGATTTCGACATCTTCCAGGCCGACGCTGAGGAGTTTGCGCTGCAGAAACTGAACGAAACTTTCCCGCGTGTTGCGCGTGGGAAATGCCACCCAGCGTTCGCCTGCAAGCTTGCCCGGCTGATGTCCGCGGCCATTGGCCAGCGGATGATCCTTGCAGCCGACGACCACCAATTTCTCTTCCGCGATCCTCAGCGAGACCACGCCGGAATTGCCGCCGGCCGCATAGCGCAGGCCGAGAGTCGCTTCGCCTCGCTGCACCAGCTCTCCGACCTCCTGACTGGTCGCTGTCCGCAGATCCAGCCGCACGCCGGGGTATTTTCGGCCGAATTGTCGCAGCACCTTCGTCAGCGGCGCGTTGGCCAGCGTGCCGACCAGCGCCAACGAGATTTTGCCGGCATCGCCCTGGCGCACCGCGCGCAGCGCCTCCGCGCCGTCCTCCGCCGCTGAAAGCACCCGCTCCGCATAAGGCAGGAATGCCGCGCCGGCGTCGGTGAGAACCGTGCCTCCGCGCAGGCGCTCGAACAGCGTAACGTCGAATTCGCGCTCCAGCAATTCGATGCGCCGGCTGATCGCCGGCTGCGAGCGATGCAGGGCGGCGCTAGCCCGGCTGAAGCTGCGCCCGCGCGCGATCGCGACGAATGTCCTGACCTGGTCCAAGTCCATGAGCCTCATCCAAAAAGCTGATGCGGATGTCAAGAATTATGCATTGGACTGATGAAGGGCGCCAGCCCATTTTGTCGGACAACCGAAACCGGCAGGAGCCATCGCCATGGTTGAGATCACACGCCGCGACGCATTGAACATTTCCGCAGGCGTTGTCGTCGGCAGCAGCGCCCCGTGGTCCGGTATCGCCAGCGCCGCAAATTCATCGGACCCAAACAAGCCGGGAGCATCGACCATGGAGATCCAGAGAATCGGAATCATCGAAGCCGCCGGCGACATCCCGATCATCAGCCTTGCCTCCATTCACGGCAACATCGTCTACCTCTGCGGCATCACCGCCGATCCGGCCAGGCTCGGCGACGTCAAGGATCAGACCGGGCAGGTCCTCGACCGCATCGACCGGTTGCTGAGCAAGGCGGGCACCGACAAGTCGAAGCTATTGAGCGCGCAGGTGTGGCTGACAGACATGGCGCTTTTCGCCGACCACAATTCGGCGTGGAATGCGTGGGTCGATCCCGGAAATCCTCCGGTGCGCATGTGCGTGCATTCGGCGCAACTGTGGCGGCCCGGCCTGCTGGTCGAGATTATGGTGACGGCAGCGAGGTAAGCGACGATATCGGCCGGGATCGCAGCGGTTGCGGGCCTCACACCGGCAGCGCGATCGAATATTTCACCTGGCTCAACGCAAAACTCGACTCGATCGACGCGATACCGTCGAGCCGGGTCAGCTTGTTCTTCAGGAATGCTTCGTAGGAGGATAGATCCGCGGCGACGACCCGCAGGAGATAATCGCGGTTGCCGGTCATCAGATAGCATTCCAGCACCTCGTCCCATTTCGAGATCGCCTTGGCAAAGCGGTTGAGGTCTTCCTCCTTCTGCCGCGCCAGCTTGATCGAGATGAACACGCTGACATGAAGCCCCAGCGATTTCTGGTCGACGGTCGCGATATAACGGGTGATGACGCCGCGCTCCTCCATCAGCTTGACGCGGCGATGGCAGGGCGAGACCGACAGGCCGACCTTGTCGGCGAGTTCCTGCATCGTGGTGCGGCTGTCGGTCTGCAGGATGCCGAGGATCTTGCGGTCGATGGCGTCGAGGCTGTGCATTGGGATAAACTCGGTCTTACGGGGCGCTGATTGGTAATTTATCCCAAAAATTGTCGGTGTGTCGCGATAATTTGAGATTTTTGCCGAGGGCCGAAGCGTTAAAATCCGCCGATCATTGCGATGCCGGGGAGTGCCGTCATGCCGATCGAGCCCGTACGCCTTGAAATGCTGTCCGCGCTGGCGCGCAAGGTTCTTTGGCTGTCGTCGTGGACCATCCACCATGCCAATCACATCCGCCCGAACACCGACGGTCTGAAGGTCGGCGGCCATCAGGCCTCCTCGGCCTCGCTCGCCACCATCCTGTCGGCGCTGTATTTCTCGGTGCTGCGGCCGGAGGACCGGGTCGCGGTGAAGCCGCATGCGAGCCCGGTGTTCCACGCCATCCAGTATCTGTTCGGGCGCCAGACCCGCGACAGGCTGGAAAATTTCCGCGGCTACAAGGGCGCGCAGTCCTATCCGTCCCGCACCAAGGACACCGACGACGTCGATTTCTCGACCGGGTCGGTCGGCCTCGGCGTGGCGCAAACCCTGTTCTCTTCGCTGGTGCAGGACTACGTCAAGGCGCATGGCTGGATGAAGGACCGGCCCGAGGGGCGGATGATCGCGCTGGTCGGCGACGCCGAGATGGACGAGGGCAATATCTTCGAGGCGCTGCTGGAGGGCTGGAAGCACGGCCTGCGCAACACCTGGTGGGTGGTCGATTACAACCGCCAGAGCCTCGATGCCGTGGTGCGCGAAGGGCTGTGGGAAAAGTTCGAATCCATGTTCCGCAATTTCGGCTGGGACGTGGTGATCGTGAAATACGGCCGGCTGATGCAGGCGGCGTTCGCTGAACCCGGCGGCGAGGCCTTGCGGAAATGGATCGACGCCTGCCCGAACGCGATGTATGCGGCGCTGTGCTTCCAGGGCGGGGCCGCGTTCCGCAAGCATTTGCGCGACGAGATCGGCGACCAGGGCGCGGTGTCGCAACTGATCGACAAGCGCAGCGACGACGAATTGCTGGCGCTGATGTCCAATCTCGGCGGCCACGACATGGCAAGCATGATCGAGGCTTTTGAATCCATCGACCACGATCGCCCGGTCTGCTTCATCGCCTATACCATCAAGGGCATCGGCCTGCCGTTCCAGGGCCACAAGGACAACCATGCCGGGTTGATGACGGTCGCCCAGATGGAGAAATGGCGCGGCGCGCAGAATATCCGGCCCGGTCAGGAATGGGAGAAGTTCGAGGGGCTGTCGCAAGAGCCCGCGGCGCTGGAGGCGTTTCTCGCCGACGTGCCGTTCAACCGCGACGACCGGCGCCGGCTCAGCGCGCCCGTGATCGATGTGCCCGAGCGGCTTGCGTTCACGCCGTCGGCTGTCATGTCAACCCAGCAGGGTTTTGGGCTCGTGCTCAACGAACTCGCGCGCGGCGATACCGAACTCGCATCGCGCATCGTCACGGCGTCACCCGATGTCACGGTGTCGACCAATCTCGGCGCCTGGGTGAACCGCCGCGGGCTGTTCGCGCGCGCCGAGAAGGCCGATCTGTTCCGCAGTGAAAAAATCCCCTCGACCTTCAACTGGGAGTTTTCCCCGAAGGGACAGCATATCGAACTCGGCATCGCCGAGATGAACCTGTTCATCCTGATGTCGGCTTTGGGGCTGTCGGCCCAGATCAACGGCGAGCGGCTGCTGCCGATCGCGACCCTGTACGACCCCTTCATCGAGCGCGGCCTCGATGCCCTGAACTACGCCTGCTACCAGGACGCGCGTTTCATGGTGGCGGCGACGCCGTCGGGCATTACGCTGGCGCCGGAGGGTGGCGCGCATCAGTCGATCGCGACGCCCCTGATCGGCATGGCGCAGGATGGCTTGGCTTCGTTCGAGCCCGCCTTTGTCGACGAACTCGCCGTCATCATGGGCTGGGGATTTGAGCATATGCAGCGCGAGGGCGGCGAGGGCGGTTCGGTCTATTTGCGGCTTTCGACCCGCAGTATCGAGCAGCCGCAGCGGATGATGTCGCCGGATCTGCAGAAGGGCATCACCGACGGCGCCTATTGGCTGCGCAGGCCCGGACCGAATTGCGATGTCGTGGTTGCCTATACCGGCACGGTCGCGCCCGAGGCCATCGAGGCCATCGGCCTGATCGGCGAAAGCCGGCGGGACGTCGGGTTACTGGCGATCACCTCCGCCGACCGTCTGCATGCGGGCTGGACCGCGGCGCGACAACTGCGCCGCGACCGCCGCGGGATGCAATATCTCAGCCATATCGAACAATTGCTGGCGCCGCTGCCGCGCGACTGCGGTATCGTCACCGTGATCGACGGCCACCCGGCAGCGCTCGGCTGGCTCGGCAGCGTGCGGGGACACCGCGTCGAGGCGCTCGGCGTCGAACATTTCGGCCAGACGGGCACCATAGGCGACCTCTACCGCCACCATGGCATCGACGCCAACGCCGTCATCGATGCGGCCGAAAGCCTCACCGCCGGCGCCCCGGTGCGCCACCGCAAGATGGCGGTGTAGCCTATCGCATCGCTTTTAGTCGTCGCCCCGGCGAAAGCCGAGGTCCATACGCCGCGGCGGTCGTTGTTTTGAGCGGTGCGCGACGACTTCTTTTTCCAACCGGCATCGGTGGTTATGGGTCCCAGCTTTCGCCGGAACGACGAAATACCGGCCTTGCTTCCTTCACACCGCTGATTTTATATCTAGCGTCCGCCGCAATGCGGCATCCCGTATATGGCGGGTTCAATTCCCCCGGCTTTCGTGCGAGGATGCTTGCCGAACGCCCATTCCCCAATCCAATTACCCCGCAAAGAAGAGGTTTACGATGGTCAACCGCATGCAATTCTACATCGATGGCGCCTGGATCGATCCCGTCGTCAAGAAGTCCACGCCCGTCGTGAATCCCGCGACCGAAGAGGCGATGTATGAGGTTGCGCTCGGCTCCAAGGCCGATGTCGACAAGGCGGTGGCCGCCGCCAAGCGGGCCTTCGAGACCTTTTCGCAGACCAGCCGCGAGGAGCGCGTCGCGCTGCTTTCGAAGATCATCGAAGTCTACAAGACCCGCATGAAGGATATCGGCGCCGCCGTTTCCGACGAAATGGGCGCGCCGCTGCCGATGGCGGAGAAGCTGCAGGCCGGCGCCGGTCTCGGCCACCTCGCCTCCACCCTGGAAGTTCTCAAGAACTATCATTTCGAGGAGCCGTGCGGCTCCGCGGTCGTGCTGCGCGAACCCGTCGGCGTCATCGGCATGATCACGCCGTGGAACTGGCCGCTGAACCAGATCGCCTGCAAGGTCGCGCCCGCGCTCGCCGCCGGCTGCACCATGATCCTGAAGCCGAGCGAGTTCACGCCGTCCTCGGCTTTGATCTTCGCGGAAATCCTGCATGAAGCCGGCGTGCCGAAGGGCGTGTTCAACCTGATCAACGGCCTCGGCCCCGAAGTCGGTGCCGCGATGAGCGAGCACCCGGATATCGACATGATCTCGTTCACCGGTTCGACCCGTGCCGGCGTCGACGTCGCCAAGCGCGCAGCACCCACCGTCAAGCGCGTCAGCCAGGAACTGGGCGGCAAATCGCCGAACGTCATCCTCGAAGGCGCCGACCTCGCCAAGGCCGTCACCGGCGGGGTGATGCACATGTTCAACAATTCCGGGCAGTCGTGCAACGCGCCGTCGCGGATGATCGTGCCGCTGTCGAAGATGAAGGAAGTCGCCGCCATCGCCAAGGCCGTGGCCGACAAGACCAAGGCCGGCGATCCCCGCGCCGAAGGCACCACCATCGGCCCGGTCGTGTCGCGCATCCAGTGGGACAAGATCCAGAAGCTGATCCAGAAGGGCATCGAGGAAGGCGCCACGCTGGTTGCCGGTGGCCCCGGCCTGCCCGAAGGCGTCAACAAGGGCTTCTACGTCCGCCCGACCATCTTCGCCGATGTCACCAACGACATGACCATCGCGCGGGAAGAAATCTTCGGACCCGTGCTCACGATCCTCGGCGCCAAGGACGAGGAAGACGCCGTCAGGATCGCCAACGACACCCCTTACGGTCTCGCCGGTTACGTCTCCGGCGATACCGTCGAATCCGCCCGCAGGGTCGGCCGCCGGATTCGCGCCGGCAACGTCAATTTGCAGGGCGTGCCGAACGAGCGCACCGCACCGTTCGGCGGCTACAAGCAGTCCGGCAACGGCCGCGAATGGGGCAAATTCGGCCTGGAGGAATATCTCGAGGTCAAGGCGGTCGCAGGTTACAACGCCGCGTAAGCATTTACATTGATTGCAGCGCCGGGGCGGATGAAAACCCGCTCCGGCGTTTTCTTGTTTGACGGGAGCCGCGCGTAACGCCGTCATCCTGAGGTGCGCGCGCAGCGCGCGGGCCTCGAAGGATGACCACATGCGAGGCTTGTCGTCCTTCGAGGCTCGCCAAGAGGCTGCTCGCACCTCAGGACGACGAGGGCTATCCCCCCGGCGCGCCCTGGGTGTTCACATACAGCGCGTAGATCGACTGGCTCGCGGCCATGAACAGGCGGTTGCGTTTCAGGCCTCCAAAGCAGACGTTGGCGCAGCGCTCGGGCAGGGCGATGCGGCCGATCATGACGCCGTCGGGCGCGAACACCACGACGCCGTCGAGTTCGGGATCGCCCATGCCCCAGCCGCACCACAGATTGCCGTCGATGTCGCAGCGCATGCCGTCGGGTGTCGCCGGGCCGGCGTCAACGTGTACGCGCTTGTTGGAGATCTGGTCGCCGCTCGCCGCGACGTCATAGGCGAGAATCTTGCGAGTCGGCACGCCGCGGGATTCGATGATGTAGAGGATCTTCTCGTCTGGCGAAAAGCACAGCCCGTTCGGTCCCAGAACGCCTTCGGCGACGATGGTGGCCTTGCCGGTCGCACCGTCGATCCGGTAGACATTCATGTCGATCTCGGACTCCGCCACGTAGCCTTCGTAATTGCCGAGCAGTCCGAAGATCGGATCGGTGAACCAGATCGAGCCGTCGGATTTCACGATGACGTCGTTTGGCGAATTCAGCCGCTTGCCATCGAAGGAATCCATCAGCACCGTGATCGATCCGTCATATTCGGTTCGCACCACGCGGCGGCCGCCATGCTCGCAGGTGACCAGGCGTCCCTGGCGGTCGCGGGTGTTGCCGTTGGCGAAGTTCGACGGCTTGCGATAGATGCTGACCGCGCCGGTTTCCTCTTCCCATTTGAGGATGCGCTGGTTGGGGATGTCGCTGCACAGGAGATAGCGGCCGTCGCCGAACCACACCGGGCCTTCGGCCCAGCGCAATCCCGTGGTCAGCCGTTCCACCGCCGAAAGTTTCAGCCAGTATTTTTCAAAGCGCGGATCGAGCGCGTGGATCGCGGGATCGGGATAACAGGTCGCCGGCTGCCAGCCGCCGCGCGGGGATTTTGCTTC